>CBDVAL010000031.1:0-20385 GCA_965371955.1 uncultured bacterium
TCGAAAGGGGCATCGGCAAGTGAGGCAATGTACGCGTCCAGACCGGCATGGTCCCCGGACAGTCCTTCATAATCCACCCAGCCGCCCTCTTCACTGACGTATTTGCGCAGAACCGTGCTGAAAAGCGAATGATCGACCATCGGCTCGCCGGGGTGTTCCCGGTAGGCTTCGGTCAGCTCGACCCTGGGCGGACCGAACACACCAGCGAGCAACTGCGGATGGAAGTGGCCGTAGGCAGCGCCGCTCGCCAGCATCAGTGCTGCCGCAGCAAATGTCATGGTGGCTGTGAGTCCACCGGAGGCCGGAGCGGTCGGTTGCCTTTCCTCACCAGCGGTCTGGTGAGTCCCGGAGGCCAGGTCGGTTTGTTCCTTGATTGCGCGGCGTGCAATGCGGGTAACGTAGACGGTCACCGCAACGGTGGCGAGCAGGCCAACTACCATCATCGTCCACTGCCCTGCCGAACGACCGCCTCCGGCACCTACTGCGGCGCTGAGACCCGCACGGCCGGCGTGGCCCACGTAGACATACATGAGCGTACCCGGCAGCATGGCCAGCCAGCTGGTGACGACATAGGGCCAGAAGCGAATGGATGTCAGCCCGAACAAGTAGTTTCCCAGGCTGAAGGGCATCGCGGGCGACAGGCGGAGCATCCCGATGATCTTCCACCCACCTTGCCCGATGGCGCCGTCGATCGCAGTGAACTTGGGTGATTGTGCCGCCCATCGCTGCACCGCGTTACGTGCCGCGTATCGACCGATCAGAAAAGACACCGCGGCAGCCGTGGTCGATGCGATGGAGACGGTTGCCACCCCCCACCACAGCCCAAACACCGCGCCGGACGCCAGTGTCAGCGCCGACCCGGGAATGAACAGCACTGCAGCCACCACATACGCCACGGCAAACACGACCGGGCCCCAGGCGCCCAGTTGGTCCACGCGTGAGGAGAGCTGGACAACCAGCGTCTCCATGGGCACCAATCGCACCAAAGCAAGCACGCTGATCAGGATGACCACGAGCGACACGGTCTTCACGATGCGTATCCACGCGCCGGCATGAGGGGCGCCCTCCGTGCCGCTCCGTGAGTCGGGTGTCCTGGATGATGTCACGTCGTCAGTCATGGATGGTCCTCCTGATCGCCTTCCGGTTCAAGCCAGCGCGCCAGTGCAAGATGACCCGCAGCCGGCTGTGCAGGCGAAGCAGTGATCACCCGTCGTGATCCGTCGCTGCAGGAACGAGTCGGGTTCGAAGTCACGGATGTGACGGTTGGTCCGGAGCGCGATGGCGTAGTTGAAGTCGCAGTCGTACAACGTACCATCCCAACCGACGTGCAGTTGATGACGGCACATCAGGCCCTCCAGCGTCTGCGGGTTGAATGCCTTCCACAGCATCTGGGCATACGGACCGGCCTGGCCGTTGCGTTGCAGGTCGTGAAGGAATCGGCCGATGGGCACGTTGGTGATGGTGTACAGGTGATTGAAGCGGATCCCGAAGGCTCCGAGCAGCTCGCGACGATAGGCTTCCTCGAGCTCCTGCTGTGAAGGGGGCAGGCTCGGCCCGCCGGGGTTGTAGACCAGGTCAAGCCGCTTATCATCGTCGAGACCGTAGCCCAGTTCGTTGAGACGCTGGATGACTTCGATGCTATCGCGGTAGACGTGCTTGCCGCGCTGGGCATCAACATTGGTTTCCAGGTAGCAAGGCAGCGAGGCGACCAGGTGAATGCCCTTGCCGGCGAACTCCTCGGGAAGATGCTCATACCCTGGCTGGAGCATGATGGTCAGGTTGGTGCGCACCATGACGTTCAAGCCCTGGTCAAGCGCAGCGTCCACGAACGCGGCGAAGTGCGGATGCATCTCCGGCGCGCCGCCGGTGATATCAAGCGTGGAAGCTCCGGCACGACCCGCTGCATCGAGAACCATGCGCATCGTCGACCAGTCCATCTGTTCCGTACGCTTGGGCGACGACTCGACGTGGCAATGGTGGCAAGCGAGATTGCAGCGCAGGCCGATGTTGACCTGGACTGTCTCGATGGACAGGCCGGCAAGCGGCTTGCCCGAAGCGCTGCGGACGCATTCATCGAATGCGTTGTCACCCGGCGGACGGGTATCGATGGTTGCTAGTACGGTCCGACTCATGGATCACGCTCCCAGGTAACCGGCGATCAAGAAGAAACATGCCCCGAGGATCATGCCCACTGGCAGCGTCGTGACCCAGGTTGCGAGAATGGACGAGATGGTGGACCAGTTGCGTGTCTTGTTGACCAACCCGATACCGAAGATCGACCCACACGACACGTGCGTGGTGGAGACGGGCACGCCAAGGCGGGATGCGCCAAGCACGAGCACGGCCGTCACGAGACTGGCGGTCAGGCCCTGCCCCGGATTGAGATCGGTGATTCGTTTGCTCATCGTGTGTGCGACCTTGCGGGCATGCAGCCAACCGCCGGCCGCCATGGCCAGCGCAACCATCAACAGCCCGAGGGTATCGCCCATCAAGGCTGATCCACCGAGGGCCAGGCCGGTCAGCAGTAATGCCGCGATCTTCGGCGTGTCGTTCACGGCGCGGGCGAAACATACCGCCGCTGCGCTGAGATAGTGCATCGAGTTGACAGCGGTCTGGGCATCGACACCGACACACCGCCCGGCGTACCGCTGCACACACCGATCCGCGTCGCCGATCTCGAGGGAGAGTTCCTCCGGACCACTCGCAAGCATCATGGCGCCGGCGTTTGTGATGCTGACCGGGAGCCGCGCGGTGTTGCCGATGCATATGGAAGTCCGCTGCTCGACCCCCATACGCTTGCGCATCCAGCTGAACACCGGGTAGATCGCAGCAGTCAGCACAATCGCCAGCACCGGACTCAGAAGAAGTGGCTGAGCGAATTTGGTCAGGAGGACGTGCCCGCTGATGCTGGACCATCCGACGGTCAGGGAGGCACCCACGAGTGAGCCGGTGAGCGCGTGCGTGGTTGACGTGGGCATGCCGGCGAGCGTGGCGATCATCACGGTCGCTGCGCTGGACGCTGCGACGGCGCCGAGGAACGCCGGGGTGATGAACTGCTCCGGGATCAGTCCCTTGCCGCTGAAACGCTGAAGCAGCGTATGCGCCAGCGCGACCGAGACGATACTGCCACACAACGTGGCCGCGGTTGCCCACTTGAGCGCAGTGGCGTAGCTCGCGGCACCGCTGCCGTACAGGGTGGCGACGCCCTTGAAGTTGTCATTGGCGCCGTTGCTCCATGCAAGCCAGAACACCGCTGCCGCTACCGCGGTCAGTATCATCATCTACCCTTGTTCTCCCATCAGCATCTTGCCAGCCCGCCGAGGACGAGAGTTCTTGTTCGCCGGAGGGAGGCAACACAGGTCCTCGGACCATTTCTGTTGAAGCCGCGTCATCCACGGGTGGCCAGGAGGGATGGACGTGATCGCCACAGCGAGAGCCTGACGGGATTCTTCGGCCCGTCCCGAAGCGGCCAGAGCCTCGGACAGTGCGTGGAGCGTCTCAGCGTGCTCCGGATTCTCGGCTGCCAGCTGAAGCAATTGCGGCAGGGCCTCTCGGGCGCGGCCCGTGGCAACACGCACGCGCAGCGAGTAGAGCAGAGTCCAGAAGTCAGCCGTCCCGGCGGCCTGCGCTCTCTCGGCATGGTCCCCGGCATCCTCGAGCTGACCGAGCTCCAGGTGGCAAAGTGCCAGAAACGCATGAGCATCGCCCTTGTCGCTCGCCAGGACATTCGTGGCATCCCGCTTCCACACGACGTCGGAGCGCTCCAGCCAGGGGATCGCCTCGCGGTACTTTCCCTGCCGCACCAGAGCAAGGCCGAGGTTGAAATACGCCTGGTACAATCCCGGATCGGTCTCCACGGCCAGGCGATAGTAGCGCTCCTCCTTGCGCGGATCGTTGGTGTGCCGGGCAATCTCGAAGTTGCGGTTGGTGCGCATCCGGCTCGGTCCAACGCCCCCGATGATCTCACTGCCCTCGTTGAAAACGGTATGCTCATCCGGCACGTACTTCCCGAGAGTCAAGTCGAGCTCGGCGAGCTGGTTGCGAATGGTAAGGATCCACTCGGGCCGGGTCTCGCGCACCATCGCGTCCCGGTAGGCCTGCGTCGATTCCTCGGTCTTGCCGGTACGCGTGTAGACCTCGGCGAGGTTTTCCAGGGCGTAGAGCGACCAGGGTGTGCGCTCCTCCGGGTCGAGGGCCACGGCCCGGGCGAAGGCCTGAATTGCCGGCTCCCGCTGCTCGCGACTCCAGTAGGAAACTCCAAGCCAGTAGTTTCGCTCCACTTCGGCTTGTCCTTGTAGCGATGCTCGCTCCAGCAGCTCGATTGCCCGTCCGAATCTTCCTTCGGAGAGCGCCTTTTCCCCCTGACGAACCGATTCCCCGGCAGCGTCGGGCCCGGCGGCCGGGGCCGCACCCGGGAAAGCGAACGCGGCAACGACCAGGAATGCAACGAGCCCGACACGGGGGGGGCATGAACCGCCGGAGACGTCGAACATCATCTTCATCAACCACAGGGATTGGTGGGGTTCGATGCCTTCTTGGCGGCCTTGCCGCCACAGGGGTTGCAGGGATTCATCGCCATCTTCGGTGGCATGGTGCTGGCGTACGCCTGGATGTTGAGCTGCCAGGTGTCGTTCACCTTGGCGGCGGCCATCTCCGGGATCTTCACGCCGAAGTCAGAGAGCTTGACCTTGAACGGGACGGTCACTCGAATCCACTCCCCTGGCTCGAGCCCGGCCTTCTGAGCCATCTCGGCCGGGATCCGCCGCACTTGCACCGTGGTCGTCAGCTCACGGGACACTCCATGCAGGGTGAAAGTCCCGCTCACCTTCCAGCGATCGCCTCCGACCTTCTTGGAGTCGGCGGAGACAAAGGAGATTTCCGGGTAGCGATCCGCGTCGAGCCACATGGGGGAGCGCAAGTGCTCATCTCTCATGTCGATGCCGGTCCGTAGCGAGGACACCGGCACCGTGACGGTGATCTCTGCCTTGCCATTGTCGAAGTCGGCAGTAGCAGTTCCTGTGAGTTCCCTCGTCGAGCCCAGGACCGTCTCGAAGTCGGTCTGGGACTGGAACGTGATGTTCGTCCTCTGATCGCTGACACCGAAGTGATAGACGTTCGCAGCCTGGGCCGACATCGACAGGCCGGCGAACAGGGTCAAGGTGGCGATTGCTGTAACAATGTGCTTCTTGGATAGATGCATCGTACTGTCTCCTGTCTCGAGTTCCTTCGTTGAGTCAACTCCGGTTTCCCCTCGGATCCTTCCTGCGCGGGGAATGTCCCGGCGGCTTTTCATGAGTGAGTGGCAGGCAGGATTTCTTACATCCTTCAGAAAGGATGCACGTGGATCCATGTCCGGGTCCGCCCAGATCCCGCTGCCCGCGTGCGATTCAGGAGATCCCGAGGCGCTCGAGAAGGTAGTGAAGGCCTATCTGCCGCAGATCGTCCACGCGGCTCGCGGCGCAGGTCCGGGGCGGCCCGCGTCCGTCAGCAGCATCCGTCGCTACCTGTACCCGGCTCCTCACGTCCCTTGAACGCTGTCACCGTGACCGAGCGGAACACGATGCCCTCCTGCACGGCGAACGGCTCCGCCGACCGCTCTACAACCGTAACACCATGGAATCCAGCGTCCTCGAATGCGCGCACAAAGGCCTTCTCCTCGAAGGCTCCGGAGATGCATCCGCTCCACAGCTCGGGATCCTGCCGCATCCGTTCCGGGACCTCCGTGTCGCTCACAATGTCCGAGATGGCCACACGTCCGCCGTCGCGCAACACACGCGCCATTTCCCGGAACAGCATGGCCTTGTCCTCACTGCTCACCAGGTTCAGCACGCAGTTGGAGACGATGAGATCCACGGAATCGTCTGCGATCAGTGGACGGTCCCGGCGCAGGTGTTGCTCCTGCTGTCGTAACCCCACGTGATCGGCAACGCTGCGCACAGGGTGCTGCTTCAGCCAGGCGTCCAGTGCGTCCAGATCCAGGGCCAGGTCCTGGATTCGCCCCCGACAGAAACGAACGTTGTGCCAGCCGATGCGCTGGCCCACCGCCTGCTGATGCTTGCGGGCCAGAGCCAGCATGCCTTCGTTGAAGTCCACACCGAGGATCTTCCCCTGGGGACCCACCACCTGGGAGAGGATGTAGGCAATCTTCCCGGCGCCGCTTCCCAGGTCCAGCACCGTTTCGCCGGCACGGGCGAAGCGGGACGGATCGCCGCAGCCGTAGTCGCGCTCCACGATCTCCCGCGGGAGCACTTTCAGGTAGCTGGGGTCGTAGCTCGTGGGACAGCACAGCGCGGCTTCCCTGGCCTGGGAGGCCTCGCCGTAACGACGGAGCACGGCGCTCTCCATCCCTTCCTCCGCCACTGAATCGCGCTGCCTCGACATGTCGATTTCTCCTCTTGCGACAGCAGATCTTGCCCTCGCTCCGGCGTCTTCATTACGCATCGTCGGCCCCGTTTATTCCGCCAGGGTCTTGCTTCAGGAGGTCGAGCCTGGTGGGCTAGATTACCATGGCTGGCGGGGCCGAAAACGTCTCAATCCTTCGCTGGAGACTCCTCAAGCAGTGCTTCGATGAGCGCCTCCACCGGCTCGGGGCGGAAGCTCCCCAGTTGCTGGAAGCGGATTCTTCCTTGCCGGTCGAGGATGGTGACCGTGGGAGTGCCGCCGGTGCGGTAACGCCGCATGGTGATCGGGACATCCTCCTCCGGGTTGGTGTACGCGTCGATGCCGACCGGATAGGTGATCCGGTTGGTCCGCAAGTAGCGATGAAGACGTCCCGACGTCTGGGAGGAGTGGCCCTCGAAGACCGTGTGGATCCCGAGGATCGCCACATCTTCTCGCGCACCGAACTGCTCCTGCCAGTCACGGAACAGGGGCTTCGAGAACCGATTGCATCCCGGACACCAGAGCTGGAAGAAGTGAATCAAGACCACCTTGCCGCGCAGCGACCTCACGCTCAGCGGCTCGTCGGTGTTGATCCACTCGGAGATGGCGAACTCGGGCGCGGGCACAGGTGCCTTCAGGAGGCCGGCGCGTGCCGGGCGGAGGAGCCCGGTGGATAGGGCGACCATCACCAGGACGAAGCGGAGTCGGGAAGGGTGCATCGAATCGTCTCCTTTTCCTGCTAGAGGCCGGGCCTCTAGTCCTGGATAATGGGTGCGTCCGGATAGAACGCGCGGTGGGCGAACCAGTAGCCAGGCACCACGGTGACGCTTTGGCCGCCGGCGCTGTTCGCGGTGAGTGTGCGCTCCTCCGCCTGGTAGGTCAAGACCCGGCCGTCCGGCAGCTTCCTGCGCCCGGTCTCCCACGTCTCGGCCACGGCCTCCGGGACGAGGACCGGCTTGTCCGGGGCGCCCACCAGGAAGGCCCATTCCTTGGTCCTGCGGCCGGCCGACTTGAATCGCACCGGAAACATGACCACGCCGCTCCGGTGGTAGCCGGCGTACGGGTCGGTGAAGTAGTCCTTGGCGTATCCGGTGCTCAGGGACAACGCGTCGGTCTCGGGATGCCTCGCCTTCCAGGCGCGCCACGAGGTAACGGTGAACTCCACCGCCGTAAGTCGCTGCCCCTTGAGCGGGCCGGAAACCGCCCGCATCATCAGCTGGGGGAACAGGCTGTCGCTCTTGCGGTCGTAGAGCATCACATCGGAGCGGTAGAGCAGTCCGGAGACCCCGAAGAGCCGCCGCTCACCCCCGAGCGAGGCGTCGAAAACGATGCCCGTTCTGCACAGCGGGCAGAAGGTCACCAGAATCGGGCGCCCGCCCACCACGTCGTTGACCAGCTCATGCCAGTTGAGGATGGCGATGGGATAAGCGACCGCCTCGTCGCCCAGGGCGACGCCGATCACACGGTCGTCGTCCTCGATCCAGCGGTTCGCCACCTCAAAGGGATCGTGGGGGGGATCGATGAGCGCGGGAATGCCGTCCCGGGGCGGGCCGCCGGAAAGGATCCGTGAGAAAGGAATGTCGGCATCAGCCAGGTCGAAGCCGTTCAACACCTTGCCGGCGGCATCCGCCGGCGTGGATATCAAGTGGACCATCGCCGTCACGGCCACCATGCCCAGGATCAGTGCCTTCGCGGTGATGTGAATTCGTCTCGTCATGCACAATTCAACCCTGCGACAGGCGCCAGAATTCCCTGGCCCGGAGCCCACTCTCAACCAGGTGTAAGACTCCGGCGTTCCACCACACACACCTCTGACAGGTCTTCGGGGCCCGCGAGGGCATCCGGGAGCGCCTGGAGGCGAGAAGGGTCGCCACGGAGGAGTTCCCATGACGAAGCAGACAGCAACGCGGGGGACCGCTCCCAGCGTTCCCTGGCCGCTGGACCCTCGCCACTTCCGCCATCATCTGGACCTGTGGCTGCCAAGCACTCTGGAGTCCATCGAGTCGGCCGCTCACCATGTACGGCGGTTGGCGCTGAAGTGTGGTTGTCTTGGGGATCCGCTGATTGCTCTGGAAATTGCGGTCCGCGAGGCACTGGCCAATGCGATCATCCACGCCCACAAGAGGCAGTCGTCGAAGAAGGTCTTCCTGGGCTGTCATGGAGACCCGGAAGCCGGAGTCCTGATCGTCGTCCGGGATCAGGGAGACGGTTTCGACCCCGACGCCGTGCCTGACCCACGAGGTGCCGACCAAGTGCATCGTGAGCACGGTCGTGGGCTGATGCTGATGCGCAAGCTCATGGACTACATGAGCTACCGCAACGGCGGCCGCGAGTTGATCCTGTACAAGACTTGCTGCCCAGGCTGAGCAGCGGAATGGAACCGCAAGAACCGTTAGTCGAGATCCACATCAAGGCTGGATCAGGAGATGAACTCATGGCAAACAAGAATGTCATTGTCTTCACAGACACAACCCTCGGGCGCAGCGTCGCGCAGACCGAAGCCCCCGTCCTGGTGGACTTCTGGGCGGACTGGTGCACCCCGTGCCACCACATGGCGCCAGTGATCGAGGAGCTGGCCGACACCTACGCCGAGCGTGCCGTCATCGGCAAGGTGGATGTCGATGTGAACCGGAAGTCCATGATGCAGCTCGGGATCGTGGGCATCCCGACACTCATTCTCTACAAGGGAGGCGCCATCCTCCGCCAGTGGGCGGGTGTCACCCCGAAGCAGGAGCTGGCCTCCGCCATTGACGAGGCGCTCGCCGGCTAATAGCAGGCTCGCTACTCCAGCGATGGGGTTTCCCGTGCAATTGCCAGCCGGGAGCGGCGGCTGGTAACCTTGCGGCCCCATGGCTCTCTTTCCCGCAACGAGCATCAGGCCGTGCTGACCCGCTTCTGCCTGTATTCGGTCCTGAAGAACCTGCGCTTCGCGGATCCCTTCCTGGTCCTGTTCCTCCTCGACATCAATTTCTCGTACACCGGGATTGGCCTGCTCCTCGGCTTCGAACGCCTGCTCTCCGGCCTGCTGGAAGTGCCCACCGGCATCCTGGCGGATCGTTGGGGCCGTCGCAGCTCCCTGGCCGCTTGCTTCCTGTTCTACGCGGCTTCGTTCCTGGTGTTCGCGCACACCGCCGGCCTCTCGGGGGCGCAGCAGCCTGTCTGGCTCTACGCCGCCACCACACTGTTCGCCCTGGGAGAAGCGCTGCGGACGGGAAGCCACAAGGCCATCATCCTCGACTGGCTCGACGCCCGCGGTGAGTCGGGGCGGACCACACGGGTCATCGGCATCGCCCGTACGTTCTCCAAGGCAAGCTCCGGCATGGCCGCGCTGGCGGGCGGCCTTGTGCTCTACTTCACCGGCGGCTACCGCGCGCTGTTTCAGCTCTCCGCCGTGGCCGCCGTCGCCGGGTTCGTGTTGATGCTCACCTACCCGCGGGAACTGGAGGGCGAGCAGAGGCGCGAGCCCGTCCGTGCGGCAGGGCCGGCCCGATCTTCTCTCCTGCGCCGGCTTGCGGTGCTGGCAGCGGCACCGGGCATCCTTCCCCTGTTCTTCCAGTCGGTGGTGTTCGAGAGTCAGACGCACATGCTGCTCAAGTACTATCTGCAGCCGTTCCTGAAGGACGGTCTGGAGGCGCGTGGCATCCTCATCGTCGGCGCGGGGGCCCTGTGGGTCGGCGCGAACGAGGCCGTACGCGACGGCCTGGGAGGGCTCGGCGCCTGGTTGAGCCCCACCATCGAGCGCCGCAGCGGAGGAGGCATCCCGGCGCTGCGGCACTCGTACCGGCTGTGCCTGATCCTCAGTCTTTCGCTGGGTCTGTGCTACTACCGGGGCTGGATGCTCGGCGGCCTGGGGGTTCTGGCCCTGCTGACCATGCTGCAGAACAGCCGCCGTCCGTTGTTCGTCAGCGCCTTCAACCGGGTCATGGACAGGCCGCAGCGTGCCACCACCCTGTCCATCGAGAGCCAGTCACGCTCCCTGGCCACCGCCGCCCTCCTACCGCTGATGGGAGCCCTCGCCGATCACCTCGGTCTCGGTGCCGTCTTCCTCGCCATCTCCGCTATTCTCGCCGCCGGCCTCCTCATCCCTCTGAAGAGGGGGCAGACAATCTAAGAAGCCTCGTCGATACACCGCCGGAGCTGCTGCGCGAACGCCTGGTTTCCCGGCACCAGAAGGTCGGTGTGCTCTGCTCCCGCCTCGGAGAAGCGCAAGGAGCCGTGGACGTGCCGGCGCCAGGGCTCGAGGCTGCCGTCTCCCGCACGCTTGCGGCTGTGGATGACATCCACTGCGCCGTCGTAGGGCCGCGGCCGGTGCAGGAGAACGGCCATCTTGAAGTCCAGAGCCGTCCGCAACGCAGCGTCCACCTGTGCCTGGGTCTCACGAGTCGGGGCGATGCGGCCCTGGCCCTCCTGTCGGCGCAGGCTGCCATCGAGATCCCGAGTGCGCTGGCCGCCACCCCACCGGAGCGAGAGTCGCGCCCGGAAGATGTAGCCCATGCGGATCATCTTGCGCCGCAGGCGGTAGCCTTCGATGAGGGGGCGCGGCGGATCAATAAGGATGACTGCTCCCGGTGGATGGCCGGCCTCCTGCAGGCGTCGCGCCATCTCCAGGGTGACCAGCCCACCGGCGCACAGGCCACAGAGGATGTAGGGTCCCTCCGGTTGCTCCGACTGCAGCGTGCGGTTGTAGTCGATGGCCATGGCGGTGACCGTGCGGTTGGTGGGCTGCTTGCCGTCCAGTCCGCGGGCCTGGAAGGCGTAGAGCGGCTGATCGGGGCCCAGGGCATCGAGGAAGACGGGGCTGATGAACGCCTGTCCCAACGCACCGTGCACCAGGAAGAGTTTGGGCTTCGTGCCTTCGGTGCGTACCGGCACCATCACCGAGTCCACGGGCTCCGGCCGGGTGCCTGCGCCGCGAACGGTCCGGGCGATCCCGCGCGGGGTGGCGTTGCGCACCAGGTCCTGCAGGTCGAGCTGCACGCCGTGGCTGCGCAGCAGCTCCGTCTGCAGCTCCGACGCCTTGAGCGAGTCGCCGCCCAGATCGAAGAAGTTGTCGTCCCGCCCCACCGTCTCGAGGCACAGCAGCGCCCCGAACAGGCCGGCCACCGAGCGCTCGAGCTCGTCGGCCGGCGCCTCGCGCTGTTCCGATGCCTGCGGTTCCACTCCAGGCTCCATGCGGCTCAGGGCGTTGCGATCGATCTTTCCTGTTGCCGTGGTGGGGAACCGCTCCACGAAGACAACATCTTCCGGGATCATGTACGCGGGCAGGAGCGCGCGCAGATGGCGCCGCAGCGCAGCCCTGGTCAATTTCTCGGCACCGACCGGGATGACGAAAGCAGCCAGGTGCGCACCCTCGCTCTGTGCTGCCGGCTGGACCACCACCACCACGGCGTCGCGCAGCGAGTCCAGACGATGCAGCGCCGCCTCCACCTCGCTGGGATCGACCGTGTGGCCCCGCACCTTGATACGCGAGTCCTTGCGCCCGAGGAAGAATAACCGGCCCGAGGCATCCTTCCTGGCCAGATCGGAGCTGCGGTAGGCGCGCCAGCCGTCGCCACGAGGATCGTCCGAGAACGCGCCGGCGGTGAGCTCCGGGTTGCGCCAGTAACCGGGGCTGGTGAAGCGGCTGCGAATCTCGATCTCGCCGGCCTCGCCTACAGGCGCTTCCGATCCGTCCGGACGCAGCAGACGCACCTCGATGCCGGGAGCGGGTGGGCCCACCGAGAGCGCTCCCTTGCCGAGCTCCTCCTGGTTGTCCAGCCGCAACTGTGCAATGACGTGAACCTCGCTGGCGGCGAGGTGGTTGATCAGGAGGCAGCCGGCGGGAAAGTGCTTGCGGAACAGCATCACGTCGTCGGCGAAGACCGGTTCCCCGGCGAGGTCGATGGCACGCACCTGCGGGAAGCGGCGCGTAGAATCGATGTGGGAAAGCAGGTGACGAAAAAGCGAGGGCACACTGTGCAGCACCGTGATGCCGGAGTCGGTGATCCAGTCGGCCAGCCGTGCGGCTCCATGCTTGCGCAGGTCGAACGGAACCACCTCTGCTCCCGACAGCAGGCCGCCGTAGATGTCCATGATGGATGCGCTGAAGCTCAGCGTGAACAGCAGGGAAACGCGATCGCCGGGCCGGATCTCCAGGGAGCGAGCGTAGTTCGTGGCGTGGTGAATCAGGCTGCGGTGTGTCTGCGGCGCGCCCTTCGGCCGGCCGGTGGAGCCGGAGGTGTAGTAGATGTAGGCCACGGCGTCCGGCGAGATGGGCTGCGGATCCTGTCCTGCCCCGCCGGGTAGATCGTCGAGGTTGACGAGGGTGCACCCTTCCGGGGCCATCTCCTGTGCACGGGTCATGTATCCGGATTGGGTCAGAAGCATGGTCGAGCCGGAGTCCTCCGCGATGAGCCGGGCACGATCCGGGGGATCGCCGGGGTCCAGGGGCACGTAGGTGCGTCCCGCCGCCAGCGTTCCCAGCATGGCGGTGATGGCGGCGGGGCCAGGGTCGAACAGGAGCGCCACGGGGCCGGCGTCCGGCTGCCGCGCTGCCGGGAGGCCGGCCGCGATCCGCTGCGCTTCGGCATCCAGGTCAGCGTAGGTGAGCGCGTGGTCCGCATCCATCAGCGCGGGGGCGTCCGGCTGCTTTGTCGCCATTTGACGCAGGCGCGCCGGGATGGATAGCCCGTGGGGCGACGGCTCGGCGGCGGCGGATGCAGCTTCCAGCTGACCTTCGTTCACTGTGCCCCCCGGGTGCTCCGTGTGCGGGCCGGCCTCTTTCCTGTGCCGGCCGGACATTATAACGTTGCTGGATTGAGCGGCTCAACTCCCGCCGCCAGGGAGGCGTAGAATGAAGCCGCGGCCGGCGACGGCCGGGGGAATTGCAAGCTGAGCGGCGAGAGGGGGAGTTTTCGGTGAGCGAGCGAGAGATCACCTACGCGGGCGTCGCCTACTTTGACCGCACCCGGGCGCTTGCCGACGGCTCCGTCACGCCGCCGGGATGCAAGCTTCGCTTCCTCCCGTTCCCGTCGGTGGGGGACCTGTTCCGCAGGATGGCCCAGGAGGCCGAGTTCGATGCCGCGGAAATGTCCCTGTCCACCTTCATGCTCATGCTCGGCCGCGGCGATGACAGGCTGGTGGGGATTCCCGTGTTTCCGTCCCGGGCGTTCCGCCATGGCCAGGTCTATGTGCATGCCGACTCCGGGATCAGCGAGCCCGCTGACCTGGCAGGTTGCGCCGTGGGGGTGCCGGAGTACCAGATGACGGCGGCGCTGTGGATTCGAGCCTTCCTCCAGCACGACTACGAGCTCTCGCCCACGGCCCCGGTGTGGTGGACCGGCGGGATGGTCACTCCGGTGTACCGCGAGCGCCTGGCCCACGACCCCCCTCCGGGTGTGACGATCCGCCGCATCCCGCACGATCGTGCGCTGGAGGAGATGCTCGAGACCGGCGACCTCGACGCGATGGTCACCGTCCGGCCGCCGCTGGGCTTCGACGAGAGCGGTGGCGGATCGGTGCGACGCCTGTTCCCCGACTACCGCAGCGTCGAGCAGAGCTACTACCGCCGCACGGGTTTCTTTCCCATCATGCACATGGTGGTGATGCGACGTGAGATCTACCAGGCCGATCCGTCCCTGGCCGTGGGTCTCCTCGATGCTTTCCACCGGGCCAAGGAGGCGGCACGCAGTCAGATGATCGACACTACCTCCCTGGCCGTCATGCACCCCTGGATGGCCGATGAGCTGCGGCTATTGAAGGACCTGTTCTCGGGCGATCCTTTCGCCTACGGATTCCAGGCAAACCGCGCCATCCTGGAAGCCATGACGACGTACTCTCACGAGCAGGGCCTGTCCCCCCGGCGCCTCGAGCCGGCGGAGCTGTTCGCCCCGGAGACCCTGGACTGGACGCCGGCCTGAGGGGAGGGTCCCCCTGTGGGGTCCCTACGAGTCGGTTGGTTCTTGTCGCAGGGCGATGAGCTTGGAGGGGGTGCGCACCAGTAGCAGCCCCTCGGAGAGGGCGGGTGTGGCCATCAAGGGCTCCCCGAACTCGTGCACCGCGAGTTCGCGATACTCCGGGCCGGCGGCCAGAACGTAGAGGGTACCCTCCTCGGTTCCCTGGTAGATCTTGCCGTTGGCCACCACGGGAGACCCGGTGCAGGTGCCGCCGGCGCTCAACCGCGCCTGGTAGACCCGCGCCCCGGAGGCGGCATCGTGGGCGACGATGCGCGCGTTGTGATGCACGACGTAGAGGAGGCCGCGGTAGAGCAATGGCGTCGGCATGTAGGCTCCACCCCGGGTATGGTACCAGGCCAGGGGTTTCGCATCCGCGTCGGACTCGATGGTATGGCTGCCGCGGATCCCCGGTCGAACCGCGTAGATGGGGCGGGCAGGGGGATAGCCCGAGGAGACGAACAGGTTCTCGTCACCCAGGATGGGCGATGCCACCACCTGGATGGATGTCGGCCCCAGGCTCCACAGCTCGCGGCCCGTGTCCGGGTGGTAGCCGCGGATGATGGAGGCGTTGACCACCAGCTCCTCACCGTCCGCTGTGGCCCAGATGGCCGGCGTCGCCCAGGACGGCGCCACATCCGGGCGCTCTACGCGCCACAGTTGCTTGCCCGTCATGAGGTCCCACGCGGCGAGGTACGGTCCCTCGTGGATGTCCACCTGCAGGATCACCTTGCCGCGGTGGATGATGGGAGAGGCGGCGAATCCCCACTGCAGGCCCGGGTCGTTGAAGCCGCCGGCGTTCAGTCCGCCCAGTTCCCGCTTCCAGTGGATGGCGCCGTCACGGCCGAGACACGCCAGTCCGGCGGTGGGGAAGACCACGACGATGTGCTCTCCATTCGTCACCGGACTCGAGTTCGCCTGGGTCGCCTTGAAGTGGCGCTTGGTGAGGGGTAATCCGCGGCCGACCTCGGTCTCCCACACCTTCTCGCCGGTGGACTTGTCGAAGGCGAGCACCAGCCAGCGGTGTTCCGTGTTCTCCTCCACCTCCTCGCCGGACCCCGTCCGGCCTACCCGTAGTGGTGTGCTCCCTCCTGCAGCCACGGCGGTGGTCACGTAAACGCGATTGCCCCAGACCACCGGACTCGAGTTCCCGAGCCCGGGGAGGTCGGCCCGCCAGGCCACGCCGCTGCCCGAATCCAGGTCGAACTCCACCGGGGGCTCGATGCCGTCGCTCACGCCGCTGCGGTTGGCACCGCGGAACCCAGGCCAGTTCACCGCCGGCTGCGCCACCGGCTCGGCCTTGAATTCCGGCAGCGATGCAACGGGAACAATGGCGCTGTCAGCGAGCCGCATCCGGACTCGATCCTGTCCGGCTCGCTCGATGGAAACTCTCTCCACCGTGCCCGCCCGGCCGGAGTAGCGCACCGTGACGCCTGTGTCGGCGTTGCGGAATACCCGGTGGGCGGTGGCGGTCAGTGCAGTCCGGACCCCATCGAAGTCGAGCACCAGCCTGCCGTCGCGGACCGTGAGATCCGCGCCCGGTCCCGATTCCCCGGCTTCGAAGCTGCCGGTGAAAGCCGCCAGGTCCTCTGCGGAGTACGCCGGCGGCGGTGGGTCCGGTGTGGTCTTGACCTGCGCAAGGATCTCCTCGAGGTCACCCTCGAGGTCGGTGAAACGAGAGCGCAGGTCCGTCGCCTCGGACTCCAGGACGGGCCCGCTACCGGCCGCGGCCCGGGCCAGATCGACATCGTCGGCTTCGAGTGCCTGGGCCAGCGCCGACGCACGGTCGGTGGCGCCGGCGGCGAGCAGGAGTCTCGCCACCCGGTAATCAGGCGCTCCTTTCCACAGTGCCACGTCGAGGACGCTCATCTCGAAGAACGTCTCCCGCGCGCTGGGGTCCGCCCCCTTGCTGAGCAGGTAGCGCACCACCTCCACCTCGCCCTGGCCGGCGGCAAGGAAGAGAGGCGTCGTGCCCCAGTCGTCGCCGGCATCGACGGACATGCCGCTCTCCAGCAGCCGGCGAACCTCCTTCAGGTCGCCGGAACGGGCAGCCAGGCGTAGATCGCCGCTCGAATCCGCGAGCGCCGCAACGGCAAACAAGCAAAGAACGAGGCCGACTCTCCATCGGGACATGGGATCTCTCCTGGCGCGGTTTCCACCTTGGGTGTCGTTCCAGTATAATTGGAAAAGAGGGAACAATATACGGCGAGGTGCCACAGCGATGACCCCACCAGACAAGAGTCACAGCGAGGAAGGCTCCACCGCGGAGAATTCGCCCCCGAAATCCGACGAGATCACGCGCCCACCGCGTAAATTGCTCCTGGATCCGGCAGTGATCTCGGGACCGAACTCGGAGGAGGTCACGCTGGCGCCGGGCGAAATGGCCCGGAGGTCCGTTCAGCCGCCGAAGACGAGCCGGCTCACCATCGAGGTGCGTCGTCCCAATGGAGTCCGCCAGGGTCCCGTGTTCATGGGCGTCGGACGCGTCCTGGTAGGGCGCACCCAGGGGGAGATTCAGATCGACGACCGCATGGTCTCGCAGCAGCATGCGGCAATCGAGTGGGAGGAGGGCATGGCCCCTGTCCTGCACGATCTGGGCTCCACCAACGGCACCTTCGTGAACGGCGAGCGCCTGAGCGAGCCGGCAATCCTGAAGGACAAGGACGAGATCCGCATCGGCTCGTCGTTCCTGTCCGTACGCGTTCCCAAGGACTGAGAGAAGGGGCTGGTTGCCTCAGTTGCTGGTACCGGCGTCCGTCCCGTCGGCCAGGGCGTCATGCCAGTGGCCGTGCTCGTCGGACCAGACCTTGCCGGGCGGGGGATCGCCCTGCGGCCGGACGGCGGCGCCCGCCGGGGCGTCGTGCCAGTGGCCGTGCTCGTCGGACCAGACCTTGCCGGGCGGGGGGTCGCCGAGCGGCCGCAGGTCGGCGCCCACCGGGGCGTCGTGCCAGTGGCCGTGCTCCTCGGACCAGACCTTCCCTGGAGGGTCGGTCCTCTCGGCGGTGGCACCCGAATACACCACCAGGCCGGCTCCGGCGATCATGAGAAGACCGATGAGCAGCAGGAGGTAGTTCCACGCCCGGTGACTCTTGGTGCCGGTCTTCTCGCAGCACTGTTTGAATTTCTTGCCGCTGTCGCACGGACACGGCTCGTTGCGGCCGACTTTCATCGTCCTCTCCGTTCCCATGAATCCTGCCGGTTGAGTTGATCAGAAGATACGCCGGGGCCCAGGCGCTGTCAAGCAAAGCCGCCGCCCTCAGCGGAGGAGGGCGGGCCAGTTCTGGATCAGGGTGACCCCGACATTCGTGCTGTCGGGTTCCTCCTCCACTTCAAGGAACAGGAAGCTCTGTCCGTCCGGGGCAACGCCAAAGACGCTCTGGGGGCCACCGAACACTTGCGCGTTGGTGGGGAATAATTGCACAGGGGTCCCGGAGCGGAAGGTCTCGCCGGTCTCCGTGGGGATCGCCATCAGCGTACCCTCATCTTCCAGGTAGAACAGCTCCTTCCCATCAGATCTCCACATCGGAGACATACCGCCGTTGCTCGAGACCTGCCACTTGCCGCCAGGGGAGGGGAACGGCTGGACGTAGATCTCTGCGCGTCCGGACTCATCCGATCTGTAGGCGAGCCAGCGCCCGTCTGGCGAGAATTGCGCCGAGTTCTCGTTGTACCGCGTCTGCAAGAACGGCTCGATCCTCCCCGACTCGAACGAGTAGATCAGGATGTCTGCGCCGGTGCCCGGGTTGAGGGCCTCCAGGGTGACGAAGCGCCCATCCGGCGACCAGTCCGACGGAAACATGAGGAAGTCCGGGCTGACCAGAAGCTCGACGGAGCCCAGCCCCGACGTGGCGCGAGTCATCAGGTTCGTCACCTTGAAGCCTTCTCCGCGGAGAATACGACTGGACTGGAAGATGATTCGAGAGTCATCCGGCGACCACAGTGGAGACGCGTCATTGCCTGGATCGAATGTGAAGCGAGTGGACGTTCCGTCCTCGAGACCCAGGATCCACAGGTCTGCCGGGTCGCCAATGGCCACGGCCATGCGTTTACCGTCGTGGGACAGTTGAAGATCCATGTATGGAGCCGCCTCGCCGCGAACGGCTACTTCGTTGCCCTCTCGATCCCGCCGCACCGGGCGCGAGAGTCTCCTGTCCTCGGATGCCCCGCGTGCGAAGATCAGGGAGCCCTGATCCGCGACGGAGAATAATGCGCCGCCCCACAGCGCCGACACCGACTGCGTGACTCCCTCCGCGAGAGGCGTGGCTGCCCCCTGGAGCGTCAGGCTGTCCAGGTCGAACGGCTGCGCCACAAGGATTCCGTCATCGACGAACAACAATCTCCCGTCGACGTACACTGTGCGAGAGCGAGTCGAGTGTACGCGCCTGGGAGTGGCTCCGTCCAGGGAGCTGACGTAGATGCCCGACTGGTCCGCCTCGGACGGGTTCTCCGGGTTCACCTTCGGGTAGGTGCTCACGACGTAATACAAGAAGTGATTGCCGTCGGGCAGCAGGTGTGGCCAGCGGTGCGAGAGCTCCAGCCGGGAGGAGTCGAGCTGCGTCACCGGCTCAGGCGATCCTCCGGAGTCAGGGACGCGGTGCACCGGCTGGCTCCAGTCCGGGACGAAGAGAAGGGTGCCGTCCGCCCCCCAGGAGCCACCGCGGGGTGCTGCACCGGCACCAGCCAGCGTCGTGGAGACACCGCCGGAGACACGGATCTTGCGTAGCTTGAGATTGCTGAAGTAACCGATGAACTGACTGTCCGGCGACCAGAACGGCTGGTTGGCGCCCTCCGTCCCGCTCAGGGGGCGGGCTGTCTCGGAATCGAGGTCGCGCACCCAGAGCAGCTCGTCGGCGCTTCCGTCGGGCGCAGGCGCGACAAACGCCACGTGCATGCCGTCCGGGGAGATCTCGAGAAAACGCCCGAAATCGTAGTCCAGCCCCTCGGGGGCGGGCAGTCCGGACCACAGGGCACGCGGCACTGGCTGCCGGGAGAACAGAGCGGTCAAGGCGAAGGCGACGGCGAGCCCGGCGAGCAGCCCGGCGATGCCCAGGAGCCAGGTGCGCGATCCGGACGTCCGCCCCAGTGGCGCCGGCGCGGCGGACTCATCCTCGGGTTCCTCGGTGAGCTCCAGACGCGCGTCGCCGATGTCGCGCAATCGCCGGCGCGCGTCCTTCTGCAGGCAGCGGCGAAGCACCCGGCGCACGTTTCCTGGCGTCCCGGCGGGCAGGCTGTCCCAGTCGGGTTCGCGCGTCACCACGGCGGCGATGATGTCGGTGGCGGTCTCGCCGCGATACAGCCCGCCTCCGGTGAGCATCTCGAACAGCACCACGCCGAACGCCCAGATATCCGCGCGGCGATCCACGGGCTTGCCGCGCGCCTGCTCCGGCGACATGTAGGCGGCAGTTCCGAGGATGACGCCGGCCTGTGTTCCCATGGCGG
This sequence comes from uncultured bacterium, assembly GCA_965371955.1. Lineage (GTDB taxonomy): Bacteria > Acidobacteriota > Polarisedimenticolia > CBDVAL01 > CBDVAL01 > CBDVAL01. The sequence continues at coordinate 19,752 of CBDVAL010000031.1, forward strand.
CCGTCATGGTGGGGGACAGCGAAAGTTCGGTGAGGGAGCCACTGGTGCCTGTGTCGCCGGTGAGCGCCTTGGCCAGGCCGAAGTCCAGCACCTTCACCTTGCCGTCGGGTGTGACCTTGATGTTGGCCGGCTTGAGATCCCGGTGGACGATTCCCTTGTCGTGCGCCTCTTCCAGCGCTGCGGCGATCTGCCCGGCGATGTCGAGCGCTTCCTCCACAGGGAGGGGCCGCGCCTCCATGCGTTCCGAGAGATCGTCTCCCTCCACCAGCTCCATGGCCAGATACGAGCTATCACCCTCCTGCTCCAGGCCGTAGATGCCGGCGATGTTGGGATGATTGAGCGAGGCCAGGAGTTGCGCCTCGCGCTTGAAGCGCGCCAATCGCTCGGGATCCTCGGCCAGCGACGCGGGCAACGCCTTGATGGCCGCCGCCCGGTTCAGCCGCGTGTCCACGGCGGACCACACTTCCCCCATGCCGCCCTGGCCGATCTTGCGTTCGATGCGGTAATGAGAGAGAGTCTGTCCTGGCTGTAGGGGCATGAGCGGCTTGTTCTCCGGATTCAAGTCTCGAAGTCGGGTATCATTATAGAAGGAAAGGGCTCTGGCTGGTCAAGGATGATGAAGTCCACCGATCCA
>CBDVAL010000032.1:0-20133 GCA_965371955.1 uncultured bacterium
AACAGGGTCTCCTGCAGCGAACGGGAGTCATCGATGGGGGAGGCGTGCACCGCCACGCCGCGGGCGCCCTCCTCCACCCAGCGCACGTGGTCGGCATCGTCCCCCCTGGTGATGAAGCGCAGGTCCTCGGCGACCTCCGCCGCCCGGCGTGCAGCCGTGCGCAAGTCCTCGCTCGGCTGCCGCAGCGTGGATAGCCCGGCGCGCAGATCATCAAGACCGGCCAGCAATCGGTCGCGCGACTCCACGCGCCCCGCCGTCCACAGTCCCTTGCGCAAGCGCTGACGCCCTGTGCCTCCTCCGCGGAACGACTCGAACAGTTGGCTCGAGGACTCGCGCACCGCATCCATGCAGCGCGACAGACGGAGGTCCTCGTTCGCCGCCTCGCGCAGAAAGCGCGCGGTGTCGTTCAGCAGTTCACGCAGGCGGAACGGAGACACACGACGACCGAAGTACGATGTCGCCACGTCCTCCAGTAGGTGGGCCTCGTCCAGGACGACGTAACGGTACTCGGGAAGGATGGCGCCGAAGTCACCGCTCTTCACCACGAGATCCGCCAGCAGCAGATGATGGTTGACGATGACCAGTTGCGCCTCGGCCGCCTCACGCCGGCCGCGCACCAGGAAGCAGTCGTCGTACTCCTGACAGCGCTGGCCCAGGCAGGTATCGCCGCGAGCGTTGATCTGCCGCCAGAAGGCCACGCCCTCGGGCAGGTGCGCCAGCTCGCCGCGGTCGCCGCGCTCCGTCTCCTTGGCCCACGAGACCACCTCGCGGTACGGTGCCGCGTCGGATAGCTCGGCCAGGGTCGGAGCCTGGTCGAATTCCCTGAAGCGATGCAAACAAAGGTAGTTATCGCGTCCCTTGAGGTAGGACACGTGCACGTCAATGCCGGTTCGTTCCCGCAGCAGCGGGACATCGCGCAGGAAGATCTGGTCCTGCAGGTTGCGCGTGCCGGTGGAGATCACGACGCGCTCGCCGAGGAGCGCGGCGGGAACAAGGTAGGCCAGCGTCTTGCCCACGCCGGTCCCGGCCTCCACCATCAGGTGCCGGCCGGCTGCGAAGGCATCCTCCACCGCCTCCGCCATGCGTAGCTGACCCTCGCGGCGCTCGTAGCCCGGCAGGTCTGCGGCCAGAGGGCCGCCCTCGTCAAGGATGGAGCGGCTGGTAGTGTACGGCTGCGGCGGCCGGTGGCGCTGACTGCTCAGGCGTGAACTCCCACGCTGCGATACGGCAGCGGGAAGCGCCTGCACAGCGCCTGCACCTCCTGGCGCACCGAGGCAACGACGGCGTCATCTCCGGGCTTGCTCAGGATCTCCACCATCAGCCGGCCGATGGTGTCCATCTCCTCGACGCCCATGCCCCGGGTGGTCACCGCCGGCGTGCCCACGCGGATGCCGCTGGCCTTCATGGGTGGGTTCTGATCGAACGGGATGACGTTCTTGTTCGCTGTCAGACCCGCAGCCTCCAGCGCCTGCTCCGCGTCGGCTCCGGTGAGGCCGTTGCTGAATACGTCCACCAGGAAGACGTGGTTGTCGGTGCCGCCGGAGACCACCCGCAATCCACCTGCAGTGATGGCCCGGCACAGGCGCTTGGCATTGTCAATGATGCGCTGCTGATACTCGTTGAACGCCGGCGTGGCTGCCTCACGGAACGCCACCGCCTTGGCCGCGATGACGTGCACCAGCGGCCCCCCCTGCAGCCCCGGGAACAGGGCGCGGTTCAGCGCCTTCGCATGCTTCTTGCGGCACAGGATGATCCCCGATCGCGGGCCGCGCAGCGTCTTGTGGGTCGTGCTGGTGACGAAGTCGGCGTGGGCCACCGGGCTGGGATGGAGTCCCGCCACCACCAGGCCGGCGATGTGGGCGATGTCCGCCATGTGCAGCGCGTCCACCGAGCGGGCGATGGCGCCGATGCGCTCGAAGTCGATGGTACGCGAGTAGGCCGACGCGCCGCTGATGATGAGCTTGGGCCGCACTTCCGCGGCCTGCTTCTCCAGCGCATCGTAGTCGATGGTCTCGGTGTCGCGATCCACGCCATAGCCGTGCACCTCGTAGAGCAGCCCGGACAGGTTGAGCGGATGACCGTGCGTGAGGTGGCCCCCGTGCGCCAGGTCCATCCCGAGGATCTTGTCGCCCGGCTGCAGGACGGAGAAGTAAACGGCCTGATTCGACTGCGAACCCGAGTGCGGCTGCACGTTGGCATGCTCCGCGCCGGGAAACAGTGCCAGCAGCCGCTGGCGCGCGGTGCGCTCCACCACGTCCACGAACTCGCAGCCGCCGTAGTAACGCCGCCCCGGATATCCCTCGGCATACTTGTTGGTGAACACCGAGGCCGTGGCCTGCAGCACGGCGATGCTGGTGAAGTTCTCCGAGGCGATGAGCTCGATACCGGAGTCTTGTCGCTCGATCTCGTGATTGATGGCGGTGGCGATCTCGGGGTCCACCTCGATGAGGTCCTGTTCGATCATTCCAGCCTCTCCCTGGGATTCAGGTCAAGACGCGCAAAGTTGCCGGTGCTCGGCCAGCGCGTAGCTGTCGGTCATGCCCGCCAGGTGGTCGCAGATCATGCGCACCCAGGTTACCGATCCCCGGTAGCGCCGCGCCACCTCCTGCTCTTGCGCCGCCGGCGGCACATCGCGCAGGTAGCGCACTTTTTCGGCCTCACGGAAGCGCAGCAACAAGTAGTCGTCGAGCACCGCGGGATCCGAATAGTAGGCGCGAAACAGATCCCCCAGGATGCGGCGCGCGCGATGCCTGCTGCGCATCATGGCGCGGCTCCCCGAGAGCTTCGCATCGAGCAGCGTCTCCAGATCGCCCAGCAGCGCTTCGACCCGTCCGGACAGACACACCACCGCCGGCGGTAGCGCCCCCTTGCGCTGATAATAGCGCTCCGTGCTGTCGATCTTCTCGCGCCGGGCCCAGTCTTGCAGCGATGCCTCGGAATGCAGGATGGCATCCGTGACCAGCAGGTGCGTGAGCCCGCGATGGATGACGTTGAGGCGCATGAAGCGGCCGCGCGCTTTCTGGTAGTGGCCGCTCAGCTTGCGCTTCAGCTCGCGTAGCAGATCAAGGCGCTCGAAGCGCTCCAGGAGTTCGGGGTTGCCGCGCAACAGATCGTCCAGCTCCTGGGTCCGGCGGGCGACCCGGCAGGAGGCAGCCACCACCTGAGCCTCGGCGGACGGCGGCGCCCCCGGCTGCAGGCCGGCTTCCGAGAGTTCGGCAGGCAGCCGTCCGCCCAGGGGATGAGCCTGCTTCCATACCCCGGCGCGGCAATCGTCGGTGAGGTTGATGCCCGGGTGGTCGTAGCGCTTCTCGAGCAGGTCCACCACCTTCAGGCTCTGGCCCGGCACATCGAAGCCGCCCAGCTCGCGTAGCGCGCCGGGTGTGACGCCGTCCACCGGAGTCGCTCCCGACAGGATCCCGTCCAGCGCCTCCACCCCGCCGGCTCCCAGCGGTGCGGCGCCCAGGTCATGCCCCAGGGCGATGGCCTCCACCAGGTCCTGGTTGAGCTGCAGCGCCTGCGCCATGGTCCGGCCCAGCTGGCTGACCTCCAGGGCGTGCGTCAGCAGGCTGCGGTGATGGTCGCCGTCGTCGGACAGGTGCGTGCGGCTCTTGTCGCGCAGCCGCCGGAACGCCCGGGAGTGAATGATGCGGTCGCGGTCGCGCTGGTACTCGGTGCGGTAGTCGAAGACCCGCCCTTCGGCGTCCAGCGGGATGCGGCGCGAGGAGCGGGCGCTCTTGCGGGCATAGGGCGCCAGCCGCCCTTCCTCGAGCTGCTCCAGGTGCTCCCGGGTGGGATGGGGGTCGGGATCCGGCTGCGAAGCTTCGTCGGGCTCGGCGGGCCGCCGGGTCATGCGCGCACAGGGTCAAAGAAACCCCGCATCAGAACGGCTCGTCGTCGGGATCCGAGAACAGGTCGTCCTGCTCGGAGGGCGTCTCCTCCAGCGGCTCCTCATCGACGATCTCGCCGGGGAGCGGCGCTGCCTCGGGAAGTGGGTCCGGGGTCAAGATGAAGTAGGTGATGACGCCGGCGCTGTTGATGAGGGCGAAGGGGTAGGCCGCGCAGGCGGCGAAGATGGTCAGCAGCGACAGGCCCACCAGGAACCCGCCCAGGTCGTAGTGCCAGGCCACGTCGATGCCATCGGGGAGAGGCCCCAGCGCGGACTCGAACAGCTCCAGGAAGGGACGGAACATGGACGGCAGGCCCGCCAGGATGTCGGAAAAATGCTGCCCCATGATGCCGTGCGCGGAGGAGGTGGTCAGCGCCAGCGCCGCCGACGCCACGCTGCCGATGAGCACCGCCGACGCGACGCCGGCAGCCAGAGTCACCAGCGAATAGACCACCAGCAGCGGGCCCTTCTGGCGCGCCAGGTCGAAGATCTCGCCCACCACGTCCAGCACCCCGCCCCTGCGGGTGGCCAGGATGGCTGGATAGAGCAGCCCCCCCAGCGTGTGCAGGATGAACGCCAGGACCGCGACGAGGCTCAGCAGAAAGGCCAGCGAAAACGCAGCGCCGAAGAGGATGGGTCCGGGTCCGGGTATCCTCCCCACGATCTCCAGGATGCCGAGGCCGCCGAGGGCCACCAGGACGATGACGGCGAAGGTCACCGGAATCAGCAGTAGCGTCCCGGCCCGGTGAGACAGGTACTCCTGGACCTCGTCCGCCGAAGCCTGACGCCCCTCCAGGAGCCGCACCACCACCATGCGGGCCAGGATACCGGAGGTCAGGATCCACAACATGATGAAGACGATGCCCCCCAGGATGGCGAAGATGGACAGCGCCGTGGGCTCCCCCGTGGTGCTGCCCAGGAAGTAGGAGAAGCCGTACGCCACGCTGCCGGCGCTCAGGCCCAGAAAGGAAAGAGCCAGAATGGCCGGGTCTGCGGCGATACCCAGCGACAGGAAGATGTCTCGGAAGCTCCAGCGGGTGGTGGATTCGTTCATGGGAATGCGCCTGCGGCGAGGGGGCCGAGCAGCCTTCCTCGTGATAAGTCTAATGATCGAAGTGCCTTACGACGTGGGATATCATAGCGGCAAGGTCCGACGCTGTCAACAACCCGGCCCCGGCGAGGCTCGTCTGCCCGATTCTGCACAGGGGGGAAACCCCCGTCCCTCGCGACCTTTGGTTGCATCTCCGTAGTTTTTGACCTATTTTTCAAGGACAATGCGATGTATTGAGGGTGGCACGAGAGCATCTTTGGGGATATATGTAGTTGTTATCGCTTTGGATCCCGTTTGTCGAGGAAGGGCTGTTGCGCGGCCAGATGTTCGGAGCCCCGCGAAATCCCCCCCCGCGAGGTGGATTCAGCGATTTTCGCCTTGACACAGCGGTGGTTTCGCGGTACTGTTTGCGAAAATCTTGGTGAGCATGGTTCTTCGAGATGGGCTTTCTTATTTGAGGATTTCTAGGGCATCCAGGGCAGTGATTTCGGAAGGAGGGGGTATGAAGAGGATTCAAGTGGTAGCGCTGGGCACGGTGCTGTGCATCGCCCTTGCGGGGATGATCATGGCCTCCCAGGCCGAGGTCTACACCGTCGGTGACTTCGCCGTGAACCTGGCGAAGATGATCACCCACAAAGCCGACTACACGCCCGAGCAGGCAGCTGCGTATCTCAAGAAACTCGGCGTCGACCTCGGTGAGCTGGATTCCCAGGTGGACGAGGAGATCTTCGTAGGTGCCTTCAACCGTCTCGGAGTCAACATGGTCACCGCGCGCCCCGAGAATGTTGTGGGCAGCGACAAGGCCGGCCATGTGTTCCAGATGTTCGACACGAACGACGCGGTGTTCTCTGGTGAGGTGTTCAAGCTTTGCCGTACTGTGGGCGACCCTGTGGGCGGCGAAGACGTCAGCATCTGTGTCACCGATGCCGATTGCCAGGGCAATGGTAAGTGCAGGGTGGTTCAGTCGATCAAATGTGACGACGGGTCCGAAAACCACGGCGACCCGTGCGAGACCGATGCCGACTGTCCTGGTGGGAGTTGTAACATTCCCGAGGGCCAGCTCAAGAAGCTGAAGCTCGCCAGCCCCGACGACTAAGAGACCGTAACAGAGGTGCAAGATGACGCCGCCGGGCTCCTTTCGGAGTTCGGCGGTTTTTTTCTGCGCAGTTGCCCCACGGGGGCGGAAGCCGTGGACCGTAGTTCTGGCCACGCAAGGGTCGGGCCAGAGCGGTCACTTCCAGGGGAGGGCTCGTTTGATCCGTGCACGCCGGTCTCCCATCGTGATGAATCCAGGGCCCACCGGCCGGCCTCCGTCCCGACGTGCGGCTGCGCGCCGCCGTGGCTACTGGCTGGGCCTCCTTCTGGCCCTGGTCCCCCCATCGGCCCTTGCGCAGGACCCCAACGCCTGCGACGAGCCGGGCGAGGCGCCCGATATCATCGTGGGAGGCCTGCCGAACGTGCAGCGTTACGGCACCCAGGGCGGCATCACGGCCTTCTCCCTGGGCACCATCGCCTGCAACGTGGGAACGTGCCAGGCGAACTGGATGGGCAGCACCAACCAGCACCCGGTCATCGCCCAGAACCTCTACCGCCTCAAGGACGGCCGCTTCGAGCAGATCGGCCAGAGCTGGGTCAAGCATGGATTTGCGGCTTTTTCGCAAACATTCTGCTCCCCCGATTGCATCCCGGCGGGCGGCTCCCACCTGGGGGTCAACTGCTCCGATCCGTACCACTCCGGCCTCAACGGTGAGCAGGTTCGACTGGGCCCGCGATCCGAGGTCAATGCGGCTACCGGCGAGTTCCTGTACCCGTTCACCAGTGAGGGCATCAGCGGGGATGTGCTCTTCAAGCGCCTGCAGGTCCACAACGACGATCTGGACCCGGCCCTCAACCAGGGCGCCTTGTTCTTCGTGGAAGGGCATTACATCGCGGCGGATGACGCACTGGCCGGAAACGGCGGAAACAACAACGCGTACCGGCCGATCGTGGTGACCGGGTCCAGTGGTGTCTTCGACATCAGCTTGACCGGGCAGGGAGTGCCTGAATCGCCGGCTCTCTCCGCGTGGGAGGGGTTCGATCCCACGGTCCGAGGCTCCACGCTGCAGGCTCCCGCGGACGGGCGGTTCCTCGTCCGCTCGAGTTCCACGGACCTGGGAAACGGCATGTGGACCTACGAGTACGCTGTCCACAACCAGGACTCGAACCGCGCCGGTGGGACCTTCCGTGTGCCCGTCCCTGCGGGCATCCAGGTGGCCAACATCGGCTTCCACGATGTGGACTACCACAGCGGCGAGCCCTACGACGGCACCGACTGGGCGGGCCAGGTGGTCACCGACGCGGGCGGCACGGCGGTGGTCTGGGCCACCGATTCGTTCGCCGCGAACCCGGACGCCAACGCCCTACGCTGGGGGACCCTCTACAACTTTCGCTTCGACGCCGACGTGCCGCCCATCCTGGGCGAGGTGGCCCTGGGCCTGTTCCTGCCGGGCTCGCCCGGTGAGGTCCTCGGGCAGGCGATGGCACCCAGCCTGTGCGACAACGACGGTATCTGCGCCGCGGACGAGACCTGCTCCGACTGCGCCGACTGCTTCCAGCAGCTGACGGAGGCTGGCTTCTGTGAGGACGGCCTGTGCGAGCCGAGCATCGGCGAGGATTGTGTCTCCTGCCCAGAGGACTGCAACGGACAGCGGCAGGGCAACCCGACCAACCGTTTCTGCTGCGGGGACGGCGATGGGGACACACCCGTTGGCTGCTTCGACAGCCGTTGCACCAGCGCCGGCTTCGGCTGCGGCGCGTCCGTCCTGGATTTCTGCTGTGGTGACGGCACCTGTGACCCGGTGGAGAGCTGCTGCACCTGCGCCGCGGACTGCGGCGCGGCCCCGCTCCAGGAGCTGGCCTGCGGCGACGGCCTCGACGAGGACTGCGACGGGGCCACGGACTGCGCCGACCTCGACTGCTGCACCGACGCCGCCTGTGCCACCGGCCTCGATGCGGACGGGGACGGCGTCGCCGAGTGCGATTGCGATGACAGCAACGATCGTGCCTGGAGCGTCCCCGGTGAGGTGCAATCGCTGCAGCTCTCCCCCGGCGGCCAGGGCGCCACCCTCCTGGAGTGGGCGCCGCCGTTCGACCTGGGCGGCGTCTCGGTCACCTACGAGGTCCTGCGCTCGGTGGAGGGGGACTTCGTCCCGGCCGCCGTCTGCCTGCCCTCGCCGGACCCCTCCGCCACCACGTCCTCGGACGCCGACCTCCCGCCGCAGGAGACCGGCTACTACTACCTCGCCCGGGCCGTGAACGAATGCCCGCTGCCGGGAACCCTGGGTGTGGGTTCTGCGGGCGTGGAACGGGTTGGGCTCCTGTGCCCGTAGCCCGGCGGCAACCGGTATGCTGAAGTAGTATATTTTCTTGTGTTTATCACATATACAGGAGTCGTTTCTTGTATTGACTCGAACCAGGGCTCACCGTATATTTCTAGGCAATTGCCGGAAGAAGCCAGGGAGCGCACTCGTCATCGCAGGGACTGGGTCGTCTGCCAGAGGGTTATCGGCCCAGTGGGGTCCGGAGCACCGTAGGGAGGGGGAGAAGTGACATCGAAGACGCCGGTTCGCCGCAACCGGCCAAGGATATTCTACGGCCTCCAGGCCGTCCTCTTCGCGCTCGCCATGATGATCACGGCATCCTCTTTGCCGGCGGCCACGGTGTACGTGGATGCCGACCCGCCCGCATGCGCTCCCCGCAACGGGTCCGCGGGCTGCCCCTATCTCACCATCCAGGATGGGATCGATGCGGCCGTCGTGGCCGACCAGGTGCTGGTCCTGCCCGGGGTCTACCTCGAGTGGATCTTCATGAAGAACGGCGTGGACGTCGTGTCTCGAGACGGCCCCCAGGTCACCACCATCAACGCCACCGGGCAGAACTTCACCGCGGTGCGCTTCTCGAACACCGCTTCCGGCAGCACCCTCGTGACGCACCTCGATGGCTTCACCATCACCGGCGGAACCGGCAGGCCGCGCACGCCGGCCCAGCGCGGCCAGCCGGGTGGCGCCTACGCCGGCGGCGGGATCTTCATCTTCAATACGAACAATGCCGTCCTGACGCCCATCATCGAGAACAACATCATCACCGGCAATGTCCTGTCCACGGCTGACAGCTTCAACTTCCCTCTTCTTCTGGGCGGAGGGATCTACGTGGCCGTGGGACGCCCGCTGATCACCAACAACGCGATCATAGGGAACAGCGCTGCCGACCCCAGCGGGCTCTACGGCTTCGGAGGTGCCATCTACGCCGCCAACTACTCCCGCCCCAACGTTGCGAGCAACTTCATTTCGGGGAACAGCGCACAGAACGAGGGAGGGGCGGTCATGCTCAAGACGTTGCCCTTTTCACCGCCGACGACCCTCGACCGCAATGTGATCCAGGGGAATACTGCCCGCATCGGCGGTGCCATCCGGGCCGGGGGCAATACCCAGGTCACCATCACGAACAACCTGATCCATGGCAATGATGCTGCCATCCGCGGCGGTGCCATCGCCAGCTACTATGCCAGCATGGACATCCGCAACAATACCATCGTCGACAATACCGGCCTGAGGAGCGCGGGGATCTTCCTGGGCGCCTCGGAAGATCGGTGCAGGCAAAACCTCCTGACTGTCTGCGCCAGCGACGCGGACTGCCCACCGGGCGATTGGTGCTTCTTCCGCATCATCGACATCAGCAACAACATCATCTCCGGCAACGACGCCACGGCGGATGTGTTTGCCAGCGGGATTCATTTCCTGGGGTCGAGCAGCGCCACGGTCTCCTTCACGTACAACAACCTGGTGGACAACCTTCCAACCGACTTCGGAGGGATACCCGATCCGCTGGCCTTGCCCGCCGACATGAACCTCTCCACCGCGCCGCTGTTCGTGCAGCCCGGCTCGGGCGATTACCACCTGACTCCGGGGTCGCCGGAGATCGAGGTGGGCAGCAACGCGCTTGCTCCGGCCACCGACCTGGACGGGTTCGCGCGGCCACGAGATGGGGATGGGAACCTCGTGGCGGTGGCCGACATCGGTGCCTATGAATTCGTGCCGGCCTCCGACGATTTGGATGGGGATGGCATCCCCGATGATGGTGATCTGAGCGGGACTGGCGGTGATAGGCCCTGCGGGGGAGGCGTCACCACCAACTGCGACGACAATTGCGTCGCAACGCCGAACATGGGCCAGGAGGATCTGGACCTGGACAGCAAGGGCGACGCCTGCGACAGTGCGCCGCTGGATCCGACGCAGTGCCAGGACGTGGACGGCGACACCTGCGACGACTGCTCGCTGGTGCAGCCTCCGAGCACGGCGAACGATGGTCTGGACACGGATGCTGACGGCCTCTGTGATGCCGGAGATGCGGACGACGACAACGATGGCTACTCCGACATCGACGAGGCGACCAACTGCGTTCCGCCATCGAACCCGCTGGACCCGGGCTCGACCCCAGTGGACCTGGACGGAGACTTTTTCTGCGACTCGGTGGACCCGGACATTGACGACGATGGCGCGCTGAATGCGTTGGATTGTGCACCGTTCATCAGCAGCGTCGATCGACCGCCTGCAGAGATCCCGTTGTTCCTGACGCTGGACCCCGGGGGTAACCTGTCCTGGCCGGCGGAGCGCCAGAGCAACGCCTTCAACGTCTACAGCATGGTCCTTGCTGCGGGCGTGCCCTTCAGCTACGACTTTGCCTGCGCCGTAGCGCACGTCCCCGACAACCAGTGGACCGACGCGGGTACTCTGTTGCCCGGCGAACTCCAGGTCAGCCTGGTCTCCGCCGTGAGCACTTGCGGCGAGGGAGCCCTGGGCTTCGACTGGCGGGGGACGCCCCTCCCGATGCCGGTCAGCGTGTGCGTGGGAGCCGGCAACGATACCGATAGCGATCTGGTGACCGATCTCGACGACAACTGTCCCCTGGTGCCCAATCCCGGCCAGGAGGATCAGGATCGCGACGGACAGGGCGACCTCTGCGATGCCTGCCCGAACCAGCTTCCTCTGGCAGGAATCGGCTCGAGCCTGGCCCTCCTGTCCGACCTGGAGACGCTCAGCTGGGCGCCGGACCCCGAAGCGGCTGGCTACGACGTGTTCCGTACAACGGGCCGCGCCGGAGGCTCATTCGTCCCCAACTACAGTTGCTTCGGCCAGCCCGTTGGCACGACTCTGGTGGATGCAGCCGTCCCGGGAGCAGGCGAGATCCAGTATTACCTGGTGCGCTCGAGGAAGGCCTGTGATGTCAGCGGGCCGGGTGTCGATGCTCAGGGCAACCCGCGGCTGTTCCGGGGAGCCTGCATGGCCCCCTGAGAAGGGGCCTTCATCCCGTCCTGAGATCCCGTCCGTCCCGATGGGTGTCTTCCCGACGGGAGTTGGTGAGTTCCACGAAGCGGACCAACAGGGAACGACCCGCCGGCGTCGGAGCGAGCCCGTCCAGAGCAAGTCTGTAACCGTTCCGGCCGGCGGCGTCGAGGGCCGGCTGCCTCTCCAGCGGCGCCCGCCGCCGCCGGATCAGATCCTCCAGGATGGCAGGTGAGACCTCCGGGTGGAACTGCAGCCCCCATACCTGCGAACCCAGGCGGAAGGCCTGGACCGGGCTCATCCCATTGCCGGCCAGCACGACGGCCTCGCCTGGAAGCGCCTCGATCAGGTCCTGATGGGTTGCCTGAAAGCAAAGTGTGTCCGCGTCGCCCCCGAGCAGGGCGTCGCGCTTCCCGGCGTCCGTGCGCCGGACGCGGACCGTGCCGATCTCCCACCCCAGCGGGTTCCTGCTGACCCTCCCCCCCAGTGCCGAGGCCAGGGCCTGGGCCCCGAAACAGACCCCCAGCACCGGCGTCTCCTGGCGCAGCACCGCTTCCTGCAGAGCCTCCTCCAGCGCATCGAGCCATGCAGCTTGGTCGCAAACGCTGGCGGGTGACCCGGTGACCAGAACACCGTCGTAGTCGTGCAAGCACGGCGGCGGGACGGAGACGGCGTCGCAAACCTCGAACTGCGCCTCGGTGCCGCGCAGGGCATCGAGAAACCAGCGATCGAAATCGCCGAAGCGCCGACGCGTCCCGGAGAACGTCGTTCCGGTCTTGAGAACCAGGATCCGTGGCGAAGCCACCGTCGTTGCCTTTCTCCGGGCCGCCTCACGGGGGAACGGCCCAGGTGGGGAGTGTAGCGCCGGGAAGTACCACCTGCCAGGGGATCCGTGCGGGCTGTCGCTTCCTGCTCACGGCCGCTTCCTTGACAGCCCCGGGCGGCCATCTTATGGTCCGGTCAAGCGAAGTTCGGTACTGTTTCCATGAACTTACACACGGTCGTTTGCGGGCAGGGCTGCGAATTCCGAGGCCCGGACAGCCCGGGAAAGGCGATCTGGATGCAATTCGACAAGTTGACCATCAAAGCTCAGGAGGCCGTTCAGGACGCTGTGCAACGGGCGTCTTCGGCCGGACATGCCGAGATCGGCCCGGAGCACCTGCTGGCGTCCCTGCTACGCCAGGAGGACGGCATCTCGCGCGACCTGCTGGCGCGTGTGGGGGCCGATACGGCGGCCATCCAGTCCGCCCTGGAGTCCCATCTGGGTTCCCTGCCCAGCGTGCGGGGAGCCTCGGCACAGCCGGGACTCTCAGCCCTGCTGCAGCGGGTCATGGACCATGCCTTCCGGCGTGCCCAGCACCTCAAGGACGACTACGTCAGCGCTGAGCATCTGCTGGGCGGCATCGCGTCCACCAAGGGGTCGGAAGCCAATGAGCTGCTCACCAAGCAGGGTGTGCAGCCGGAGGCCCTGTTGCAGGCGCTGCAGGCCGTGCGCGGCAGCGCACGGGTCACCGACCCCAACCCCGAGGACAAGTATCAGGCGCTGGCGCGCTACGGCCGTGACCTGGTGCAACTGGCGCGGCAGGGCAAGCTGGACCCGGTCATCGGCCGGGATGACGAGATCCGCAGGATGATCCAGGTCCTCAGCCGCCGCACCAAGAACAACCCGGTGCTCATCGGCGAGCCCGGTGTGGGGAAGACGGCCATTGTGGAGGGCCTGGCGCGGCGCATCGTGGACGGTGACGTTCCCGAGAGCCTGAAGGACAAGCGCATCATCGCCCTCGACCTGGGCGCCCTCATTGCCGGTGCCAAGTACCGCGGTGAGTTCGAAGATCGTCTCAAGGCCGTGCTGCGTGAGATCCAGGACGCGGCCGGCCAGGTGGTGCTGTTCATCGATGAGCTGCACACGCTGGTGGGTGCGGGCGGGTCCGAAGGCTCCGTGGACGCCTCCAACATGCTCAAGCCGCAGCTGGCCCGCGGCGAGCTGCGCTGCATCGGGGCCACAACGCTCAGCGAGTACAAGAAGTACATCGAGAAGGACGCCGCCCTGGAACGTCGTTTTCAGCAGGTGTACGTGGGCGAGCCCACGGTGGAAGACACCATCACCATCCTGCGTGGCCTCAAGGAGCGCTACGAGAACCATCATGATGTGCGCATTGCCGACTCCGCCATCGTGGCGGCGGCCACACTGTCGCAGCGCTACATCGCGGATCGGTTCCTGCCCGACAAGGCGGTGGATCTCATCGACGAGGCGGCCTCCAAGCTGCGCATCGAGAAGGAATCCAAGCCGCAGGAGATCGACGAGATCGACAGGCGGGTCACACAGCTCGAGATCGAGCGTGAGGCCCTCAAGAAGGAGAGAGGACGTGCGTCGAAGGAGCGTCGGGCGACAATTTTCGAGCAACTGGCCAACCTGCGCGAGCAATCGGATGGCCTGAAGGCGCGCTGGACCCGGGAGAAGGAGGCCAGCGAGAGCATCAGCGCCCTGAAGAAACGCCAGGAGGAGGCACGCCTGGCGCTGCAACGTGCCGAGCGCTCCAACGATCTGAACCGTGCGGCGGAGCTCAAGTACGGCACGCTTCCGGAGCTGGGGAAAGAGCTCCGGCAGCACGTGGCCGCCCTGGCCGAGCTCCAGCAGGACCACAAGATGCTCAAGGAGGAGGTCGACGAGGAGGACGTGGCGGGCATCGTCTCCCACTGGACGGGTATCCCCGTGGCGCGGATGCTCGAGAGCGAGGTGCAGAAGCTGACCTGTATGGAGGAGCGGCTCGCCACGCGTGTGGTGGGCCAGCCCGAGGCCATCGGCCTGGTGTCCGACGCCGTGCGCCGTTCCCGCGCCGGACTCAGCGATCCGGATCGTCCCCTCGGCAACTTCCTGTTCCTCGGACCCACCGGTGTGGGCAAGACGGAGCTGGTCAAGACCCTGGCCTGGTTCCTGTTCGACTCCGAGCAGGCCATGATCCGTCTCGACATGTCCGAGTACATGGAGAAGCATGCCGTGGCCCGACTCATCGGGGCGCCGCCGGGATACGTCGGTTACGACGAGGGTGGGCAGCTCACGGAGGCGGTGCGCCGGCGTCCGTACTCGGTCCTGTTGCTGGACGAGATCGAGAAGGCCCATCCGGATGTCTTCAACGTGCTGCTGCAGGTGCTCGACGATGGCCGGCTCACCGATGGCAAGGGACGCACTGTGGATTTCCGCAATACCTTGATCATCATGACCTCGAACATCGGCAGCCGGCTGCTGCAGGACGCTGCTCCGGACCAGCGCAAGGCGGTGGAGAACCGGATGGAGGAGGAACTGAAACAGCACTTCCGGCCGGAATTTCTCAATCGTCTGGACGATGTGGTCATCTTCAATCCGCTGCATCCGGAGGCCATCGAGCGCATCGTGGACATCCAACTGGCCCGGCTGGCGGTCACGCTGGCCGAGCGGCGCTTGCGCCTCGACCTGACTCCGGCGGCCCGGCGGTATCTGGCACAGGTGGGTTACGACCCGGCCTACGGCGCGCGGCCCCTGAAGCGCGCGCTGCAGCGCGAGGTGCTGAACCCGCTGGCGCTCAGAGTGCTGGAAGGGGAGTTCGAGCCCGGCGATTGCGTCGAGGTGGATCATGTCGGCGGCGAGGAAGCGGGCCTGATCTTCCAACGGGTGGAGCGTCCATCAGAGGATGAAGATGCCGGCGAAGTCGCCGTGACGGGCGCGGGTACCGGCACTGCGCTAGAATAAGAAACCCACAATTCGGAGTGCGCATGAGCAAGACCACATCCAATCCGCTTCAAGACCTGCTGACACTACGGGACCGGATGAACCGGCTATTCGAGGAGTCACTGGGCAAGTTCTCCACCGTGGGCGATCAGCCTCCGTCCGGCTACTGGAGTCCGCCGGTGGACATCTTCGAGGACCACGAGAGGGTGGTGTTTCGTGTAGACCTGCCGGGGATCGTGGGCAAGGACGTGGAGGTCAACGTCGAGGATGGCAACCTGGTGTTCCGCGGTGAGCGCAAGATGAGCCCGGAGATCCGCCGCGAGAACATCCAGCTCCTGGAACGCTCCTTCGGCCCCTTCCGCCGCAGCTTCCGGCTGCCGCCGGGGGTCGACACCGACAAGGTGCATGCCCAGATGCGCGAGGGGATCCTGACCATCACGCTGGTCAAGCGCGCCGACGCCCGGCCCAAACGAGTTCAAATCCAGGTGGAATAGCGGTGGCCTCGATATCCAGACTTCGCCCCCGGCCCGGCGCCGGGCTGGTGCTTTCCGGCCTCGCCCTGGCGGCAGCCGTTTCGCCGCTGGCGGCGCAGGCGGAGGGCCGCCGCAGCGCCGTGGTGCGGGCGGTGGAGAAGGTCGGTCCGGCGGTGGTCAACATCTCCACCGAGCAGCGCCGTCGTAACCCATTCCTGGACTCCCTCCTGGGGCGCTCGTTCGCCGAATGGTCCGGCGCGCAGCAGGGCGGATTCGTTGAGAACTCCCTGGGCTCCGGCACCATTGTCGATCCGGACGGCTACATCCTGACCAACGAGCACGTGCTCTGGGGCGCCAGCCGCATCACCGTGTTGCTCTCCAGCGGCAAGAAGTACGAGGCCGAAGTCGTGGGGACGGATCCGGGGTCCGACCTGGCGATCATTCACATCGAAGCGGACGAGCCGTTACCTTCGGTGTCCATGGGCTCCTCCGCCGACCTCATGGTGGGTGAGACCGTCCTGGCCATCGGTAACCCGCTGGGGCTATCCAACACGGTCACCACCGGCGTGGTGTCGGCGGCGGGTCGCGAGGTGCGCGGCGGCGATAGAATCTATACCGATTTCATCCAGACCGACGCGTCCATCAACCCGGGCAATAGCGGCGGGCCGCTGTTGAACATCCTGGGAGATCTTGTGGGGATCAACACCTCCATCGTCGCCGAAGCGCAGGGTATCGGTTTTGCCATCCCCATCGACCGTGCCAAGGTGGTGGTGGACGAGATCCTGAACTATGGCCGCGTGCGCGACGTGTGGCTGGGCATGGATGTGCGCGACATGGGCGGTGGACGGGCGTTCGATGCTCCGGACTCCTCGGTTGTGGTGGTGCGTTCCTATGTCGGCGGTCCGGCGGATCGAGCCGGCGCGCATCTGGGCGATGTGGTGCTGCAGGTGAACGGCCGGTCGGTGCGCAGTGCCGCCGACTGGAACACCGCCCTGGGCAGCGTCCAGGTGGGCGGCCGCATCGCCGTCAAGGTGAACCGTAGCGGCACCGAGGTGGACCTGAGCATTGCCGCCGAGACGTTCCCTTTCCCCCTGGCGCCGAACATCGTCTTCGACCTGGTGGGCGTGGAGATCGCGGATATCACCCGCGCGCTGCGTCGCCAGCTGGCGCTGCGCGTGCAGGGTGTGGTGGTTACCGGCGTGCGCCCCGGAAGCCCCGCGCATCGAGTAGGGTTCCGCGCCGGGGATGTCATCACGCGGGTCAACAACGCTCGGGTCACCAAGCAACAGGAGTTCTTCAACGCCGTGCCGCGGATGTTGGAGCGCGACAGCGTGCTTCTCGTAGTAGTGCGGCGCAATGCCTCCTACTACGTCACGGTGGACTTTACCTAGAGGTCAGAGATCGCTCATGTGGGAAGACGACAAGCAGAGGGACGGCGAGGAGGTTCCCGTCCGCGTGGTGGATCGCCGGCGATTTCACGAGACACCGGACGGTGATATCGAGGAGAACGCCGGCGCAGAGGAGGCGCTGGATCGCCGGCCCACCTACGTGCGGGAACTGGAGGAGCGGCTGGCAGCCAGCGAGGAGCGCCTGCAGCAGACGCTGGAGGCGCACCGGGAGCGCTTGCACGAGTTCGATCAGATCCGGGCGCGCCTGGACCGCGACGTCGGGGTCCGCGTGGAGGAGGCCAGGGCGCAGATGTTCCGCCGCATTCTCGACGTGGTCGATGAGATGGAGCTTGCCCTGGCGGCGGCCGAGCCGAACGGCGACGCCTCCGAGAACCCACTCACCGAAGGGCTGCGTCTCATCCACCGCAAACTATTGGCCACCCTGCGGGAGGAGGGCGTGGAGAAGATGGAGCTGCAGGGCGAGCCTTTCGACCCGGAAGTGGCCGAAGCCATCGGCGTCGTTGCGGTGGAGGATCCCGCGCAGCACGACCGGATCATCCTGGTGGCGCAGGCCGGGTATCGAATCGGTGAACGAATCCTGCGGCCGGCCCAGGTCCAGGTGGGACGTCACGAGAAAACAGAAAACGGGGTCGGAGCTTAACCTTATACCTCGCTCTTCCGCTGCAGCGGGAACAGTGCCGCCAGCATGTCGGCGGTGTGCCCGCGCCAGCACGACCAACCATACCCCTCGGGCCGCTCGCCCCCGGCCGGCCGGTAGCCGCCGGCGCGAAGCTGGGCCCATATCTCCCGGGTATCGGCGGACAGATCCCAGGCCTCGTGAGGTGAGCGAAAGCCGTAGGTCCCCCAGTCCAGGTAGATGGACAGGGAAGAGGCTTCGCTGGCCTGCATGCTCTCCTCCAGCGGAGTCTCCGAGTTGACCCACCACTCCGGCGACTGGCTTCCCACCCGTCCGAAGATGTCCGGGTGCTGGAACGAAGCGTAGAGCGCCGTCGCCGCGCCGCTTCCGCTACCCATGACGCCACGGTGGCGCGCATCGACTAGGGTGCGGTAGCGGTCGTCGATGAGCGGGATGAGTTCGGTGAGCACCATCTTGTTGTAGGAGTCGGCATCGTAGGTGGCGCCGTCGTCCGCCTTGACGAACACCGCGATGAGCGGATCGATCCTTTTTCCGATGAGGTGGTCCAGGGCGTTCTTCATCCCGCCCTCCTCCAGCGCTTCGCCGCCGCCGTAGACGTACACCGTCGGGTAGCGTCGGCGGGAATCCCCATCGTAGCCCGCCGGCAGGTACACCTCGGCCGTGAGCTTCCTTCCCTCCCCCTCGCCCTCGCCCTCGCCCTCATCCTCACGTTCGCCCTGGCCCTCGTCCTCACCCATCTCGCGGTCCTCTTCCACGGTCTCCAGGCGCCCCTGACGCGAGCCACCCGGCTGGCCATCGAATACGGTCACATCCCTTGCCGGCATGGAGAGCCACGAGACCTCACCGAACAGTCCCTTGCCCGGCAGCGGGTTGCGCGGGTCCGCCATCGTCTCACCGAAGTCCACGATGAAGCCATAGGTGACAGCGGCGTCGGCCTCCAGGCGCGTGGAGTAATAGAACAGGTCCGTTCCCTCCACGCGGGTCATGGGCTCCTCGCGGCGCGAGCCGATCATGTCGCCTGCAATGCCCACATCCTCGGCCTCACCCCGGTAGACGAAGTGCACCACGTCGGGTGCCTCGACGATGGGGAACGACTCCTGCTTCTCCAGGAAAGCGTCCACCAGGGCAGCCTTGTCCGGCGTGCGCTCGAGCTCCGCCAGGAACGCCCCGAACCGGGTGCGCGGTAGCCAGGACTGGCCAACCTCAGGAGAGCTGCCACCCGACGTGACATCGATGCGCGCCAGGTGGCCCATGCTGCGCGCGAACAGGTGCCCGTCGGCATACGCGACCTGGGACCAGGAGTGCTCGTCGAACAGGTCCAGCTCCGTCACCGCGGCGTAGCCGCCCGGAGAGGCCTTGGCCACGTGCAGGCCGCCGGGCTTGGTGATGATCACCAGATCCTTGCCCACCAGGATGGGGAAGCCGTCTCCGGGCTGCCGGGAGCGCCACTGGACCTCCCCGGTGGCAGCGTCCAGGCACACCAGAACGCGGCCGCTGGTACCGTAGATGTAGCCGTCGGAGTAGACCGGCGTGACGTAGGTGCCGCGGATGGAGTTGTTGGACCACAGTTCCCGCACCTCGTAGTCAATCTCCTTGCCCCTCTTGATCTGGAACATCGTGGATCCATCACTCTTGTTGAGCACCAGAAACCGTCCCTCGCCGGCGGGTAACGGGATGATGGTGTCCGAGCCGGTGCCACGGCCGTCGCCGCCGTGCTCGTGCGACCAGAGGATCTCCCCGGAGCGCGGCTCGATGCCGAACAGCTTCTCCTTGCCCGCCGCCAGGACCTGCAGGCGTCCTGCGATGGTGGTCAGGATGGGGGAGTGATAGTTCACCGTGTCATCACCGGCGGTCCACACCAGCTTGCCGTCCGCGGCGGAGAACCCGGCGATGGCCTTGCCCTCCCCGGCGCCCATCTCGAGCACCAGGATATCCTCCACCAGGAGCGGCGAGGTGGTGAAGCCGTAGTACGGCTTGGCCGACTCGAAGTCCTCCACCAGGTGCCGGGTCCACAGGACCTTGCCGTCCTCGGCGTTCACCGCGAACAGGTGTCCCCAGGGGCCGAGCCCGAAGACCCGTCCGCCGCCGATGGCCGGCGTGGAAATGGGCCCGTCGTGCGATCCGTCATGGCCGGGGTACGTCTCGGCGAAGGCGTAGCGCCACAGCTCGTCGCCGGACTCCAGGTCGAATGCCGCCACCACGTCACTCTCGCCGTCGGCGAACAGGGTCACCACCCGTCCGTCCGCCACGGCCACCGAGGAGTATCCGGGGCCCAGGGCCCGCTTCCAGCCCACCTTCAGACCGGCAGATGCGCCGGGGAACAACCGGGCGTCGTGCACCGCGCCGTTGGAATCAGGGCCGCGCAGCCCGGGCCATCCGGCATCGGCAAGCGCGGAGGCCGCCGGCAAACTCAGGATCATCAGGTTGACGAGAAACCACCCCGGTATCTTCCGCATCGCTTCCTCCTAGAGGCCCAGCCGGGCGCCACATATTCTGGCACAATCGAGGAATGGACGTGGATGACCCGCAGGAGGAAAGCGGGCGGGTGCGGCGCTATCCGCTCGGCGGGGCTGTGGGCAGCACGCGCACCAGCTGCATGATGGCGGAGCGATCGGAGTCGCTGCGCGCGAAAGCGAGGTATTTCTCCAGCG
>CBDVAL010000033.1:0-19810 GCA_965371955.1 uncultured bacterium
CCGCGTAATCAATCAGGAGCCGTGGAGACTTTCAACTAGGAATGGGCTTGACTCCCTCCAGCGTCAGGACGGGTGTGTTCCCGGATAGCTGGACGCTTGTGATGGAGATACCAGCTGATGGGCCCGAACAATCTTCGGGCAGGTCGATGGTGAACCTCTGGCCGAAGACGGCCTCAATCGCTGTATCCGGAGGGCGTTGTTCCCACACCACCAGAAAGTCACCATCCGGGCTCATGGCCACATCGGGGTCGTCCATCGGCTTCGCCGGTGCCGGTGGCGGTGCCGGTCGGAAGCCGCCAGCTGGCAAGCCATTGACAAGGAGCACTCCGCCCACGTTTTCCCCTGCAACAACGACGCTGCGCCCGCTCGCGTCCATGGCGAGTTCGAAGTGGATCGGAGAGCCGCTGCCAATAGGAAGGAGGACCTCACCGCGCAGCGGGCCCGATCCATCGAAATATCGGGCGAACGCTAACCCGGTGTCCCAGCCGATGACGAACGTGCCGGCATCGTTCAACGCGACGTCAGAGATCCTTACGTGCGAACCATCCAACTCTGTTCTGTTCACCTGGAAGCCGGGGCCAAGGGATTGAGCATTGCTGTCGTACCGGCGTGCGTACAGATTAAGGATACCTGGAACCTGTACGCCGAACCAAGTCACCACAAACTCCCCGGCCGTATTCACCGAGATCTGTGGTTCAATTCCTACCAACGTGTCACTCACTTGGAAGACCGGCCCAGCCGGCTGGCCGTCCGGACCGAAGCGCCGGGCAGACACGTGGGGGTAGTCCTCCCACACGGTGATGAACTCGCCGGAGCCCACCATCGCAATGTCGAACAAGTACCAGAAGGGATCGGGCTCTGCCAACACAAGCACTTCGCCTGTGGGACTGCCGTTCTTCCCAAAATGTCGCCCAACGATCTGCTCGCCATTGGACCACGCCAAAACGCCTGCGCCGTCTTCGTCCAGCACAATACGAGGCTCGTTCCCTGTGATGGATGAAAAGCCCATCAGGACAGGGTCGGGCATGCCGTGGAGCGGAACGCGACGAACGTACAAGCCCCTTTCCTCCAAGTAGGCAACCTTGGCCTTTCCTGTGGCTGTCATGTCAACCACTGGATTGAAGAACGGGGAGGGAGAGAATCCTCGAAGAATCTCAAGCTGCGGGCCATCAGGCTGGACTTGGCCCATCGTGACGCCAAGCGAAGCGCCGAGCCAAACGACGAGCCATTGCAGATAATGACGGTTTCGTATCGAGTGATTCACAGGATCTCCTGGTGCATTGGAACTCTCCCACCTTGCCCACGGGCTGCCGGCAGCAAAGGACTTTGTTCAATAACTACTTGTCCGGGACGGGGAGTTGGTTCCCTGGGGGGGGTGTATGGGGGCTGCTACCCGCCTGTTCCCCGTCCAGCCCATGACGGCACCCTGGAGAGGGACCGAAGGGTTGGGAAGAGGTGAGAATAGCCCCATGAAGCCCCAGGGGTGGGCTCACGAAGAAAAGCACCCCACGGCCAGGACAGCCACCGGGGCCATTACGTCAGGGGACCATATAGGGGGCCATCAATCCTCACGAAGAGTGCGAAGAGTGCGAGGAGTGGGAGCGGGGGTGAAGTGGGAAGTACAAGAAAAGCGGCAACTTACTGTCGGATAGCAAGTTGCCGCTGTTGTGGTTTTCCCGTTCTACTTCGCCGGGTGAGCGGATGGGCAGCGGCCGCGGCGCTGATGGCATCCTCCAGATCACCTGGCCCGGCACGGTGTACCTGCGCCACCGGCTCGCCGTGGAACGGTGAGCGCACCTCGACGGGGTTCGCGCAGGTTCTCCAGTCCCCCGCCACCAGGAACCGATACTCGCTCTGCAGCTCCATCGCGCCTCCCTCTCTCGTCATTCGTCCACCGGCGGACGGTCCGGGGCGCCGGGCCGACATCCCTCCACCCAGGCCACGCCGTCCTCGAAATGCTCCTTCTTCCAGATGGGCACCTCGGACTTGATGCGCTCGATGGCGTGGCGGCAGGCCGCGAACGACTCGGCGCGGTGCGCCGTGGCCACCGCCACCAGCACCGATACATCACCGATCTCCAGCGTACCCAATCGGTGCAGGAGGATGACCGACGTGGCGCCGAAGCGCTCTGTCACGTCGTCGGCGATCTGCAGCATCTTCTGCTGCGCCATGGGGCCATAGGCGTGGTACTCCAGGCGCAACACGCGGCGGTTCCGGTGGTGATCCCGGACGACGCCCAGGAACAGGTTCACCGCGCCGTCGGCAGGAGACGCGAGTGCGGAGAGAGCCTGCCCGGGATCGATGGGGGCGTCGCCAATCTCCACACGCACTGACATGGAGCTAACCTCCGGAGACCGGCGGAAAAACCGCCACCTCGTCGCCGTCCTCGAGCACCTGCTCTGGTCGCACGTACTCCAGGTTGCGAGCCACCAACGGCGATTCCACCATCTTGCCCCAACGTGGAAAGTTGCCGCGCAGCTGGTCGAGCAGGTCGGCAACGGTGGAGGAAGGCGGCAGCATCAGATCGACCTCGTCCTCGCCGACCTCCTCCGCGTAGGAGGCCAGGAACTTCACCGTCACCAGCATCAGCCCGTCGGGACCGCTCATGTACACTCCTCGGCGCAGCGTGCCAGCATGCGCTCGGCAAGCGCCTCGATGCCCGGCAGGATCTCGGACAGGCGAGCACCCACCAGGAAACCCGGGGTGTAGAGGAGGGGACGCTCGGGATCCTCGTAGACCTCGCCCGGCTCCTCGCGCCGCAGGATCTCCGTGAACGCACCGTCCACCATGGCCTCCAGCAGCACCTTGCCCAGGCTGATCACGGCTATCGGCTTGCCGGAGGACAGGAAATGCTCCACCAGCCCCGCCACCTCCGGACGGACGTCGCGCGGGCCCTGGGCGTCGGCGAATCCCGTCATGAGATTCTTGGCCACGCCGTAGCCGCCGGGAATCACCAGCGCATCCACCACCTCGGGACGGAACTCGCCCAGGGCCTGGATCTTCCCGCGGCTCAGTCGCGACGACTCTCGCAGCAGGCCGCGCTCCCCCTCCATCTCGTTGCCATCGAGATGGTCCACCACGTGCAGTTGCGGCACGTCGGGTGCGATGCAGAAGACCCGCCCCCCACGGCGCTCCACGGCGGCCAGGAACGGGATGGCCTCATACGGCTCGGTGCCGTCGTACATGCCGCAGCCGCTGAGCAGCATCCCCACATGAAACATCGAGCGCGCAGGCATCGCTTCCTCTGCTCTCCTTGTCTAGAAGCGGTTTCATAACCTCTTCCGGGCTCCTGGGAGGCAGCGTCAGAGTGTGGCGCCGGCCTCTTTGACCAGGCGGCGTGCGGCCTCGTCCAGCGGCCCGTCCATCACCAGTCCGGCGGCGTTCCGGTGGCCGCCGCCGCCGTGACGCTGGGCCAGCTCGTGAACACTGACGTCGCCGCGCGAGCGTAGGCTCACTTTCACCTGACCGTCGGGCAATTCGCGTAACAGCAGCGCCATCTGGACCCCCTCCAGGGCCAGCAGGGCATTGACCACCGCGCCGGTGTCCAGGTGCAGCGCGCCCAGGTGGCGCTGCAACTCCAGGTCCAGCGACGTCCACACCAGCCGGCGGTCGCTGGCCAGCTGCAACCTGGCCAGCCCGGCGCCCATGAGACGCAACGCTGCCTCGGACTGGCGCTCGTAGAGCTGCTCATGGACCTTCTCGGGACGCACCCCGTGCTCCAGGAACGCCGCCGCCATCCGGTGGGTGGTGGGTCGGGTCTTGGAGAAACGGAAATGACCACTGTCGGTGACCAGCGACACGTACAACGCCTCGGCAACATCGTGGTCCATGGTGGCGCCCAGCGACTGGAACAGGCCGTAAACAATCTCACCGGTGGCGCTGGACTGCGCGTCCACCAGCAGCAGGTCCCAGGCATCATCGCCGGTCTCGTGATGGTCGATGCAGACCTTGGTGGCGCTCGAGGCACGCACGTGAGGTTCCAGCCTGCCGAGACGCGCCATGGAGCCGTTGTCCAGCACGAACACGCCGTCGGCACTCTCCACGAATTCCGCCATCTCTCCCGGCTGGAACAACTCGACCTGCTGCACCAGCTTCAGGAAACGGTAGGTCGCGGGGACAGGATCATTCTGGAACATGCGCACCTGCTTGCCGCGCTCACGCAGCAAGGAGTAGAGCCCGATGGACGAGCCGATGCCGTCGCCGTCGGCGTTCATGTGGGTCAGGACGGCAAAGCGTTGGCCGTCGTCCAGCAGTTTGACCAGCCGGGGGTCCAGCTCCATGCCGGTCACGAGGATTCCCTGCGCCGGCGAGAGGCCTTCACGTACAACGCTGCCGAATCGTGAATGCGCTTGCGCTGCCGCTCGGTCACCGGCCGCACCACGCGTCCCGGCACACCCAGAACCACCGAGCCGGGAGGCACCCTCATCCCCTCCGGCAGCACCGCACCTGCGCCGACCAGCGACCCCGCACCCAGATGCACTCCGTTCAGGAGAATGGCCCCGATCCCCACCAGACAGTCATCGTCCACCCGGGCGCCGTGCACCACGGCCCGGTGGCCCACCGTGACGCGACTCCCCAGCGTGGCCGGAAAACCCGGATCCGCGTGCATCACCACGCCATCCTGGACGTTGGTCTCCTCACCCACGGTGATGGTGTCCTCATCGCCGCGCAGCACTGCCAGCGGCCAGATGCTGGCGCGGGCTCCTACCAGCACGCGTCCCTCGATGATGGCGGACGGGGCCACGAAGGCGCTGTCATCCACCTGCGGGGCCCTGTGGTCAGAAGCTCTGTTTCCTGCACCCTCGGACATGTCGTTCACTCGATGGGGAATCCGGCCGTCGTGGACGGAGGAAGTATCCTACACTATTCCGAAGCTGCTGTACAATGGTGGCTGGATCTTCCGGGACCTGGAACCTCATGAGCTTGTTCGAGAGCATCATCGTTCACACCTTGCCGTTGCTGCCCAAGGGATTGGTGCGGCGGTTCTCGTCGCGCTACATCGCCGGGGAGAGCATGGAGGACGCGCTCCAGGTGGTGCAGAAACTCAACCAGCGTTCCATCCTGGGGACCATCGACCTGCTGGGCGAGGATATCCTGAAGCCTGCGGAGGCCGCCACCAACCGGCAGGCCTACGGGGACTTGCTGACGGCCCTGCACGAGCACCGGCTGGACGGGAACATCTCGGTGAAGCTCACCGCCATGGGGCTCAAGATCTCCCGGGACCTGTGCCTGGAACAGATGACCGCGCTGCTCGAGCATGCCCGGCGTCTGGACAACTTCGTGCGCATCGACATGGAGGACTCCACCTGCACCGCCCGCACGCTGGAGATCTACCGCGACCTGCGCAACAGCTTCGACAATGTGGGCGTGGTCATTCAGGCAACCATGCGGCGCAGCCACGACGATGTCCGGGAACTGGCCGCCATGAAGGCGAACGTCCGGCTGTGCAAGGGCATCTACATCGAGAGCCGGACCATCGCGTACCGTGACCGGGAGATCGTGCAGCGCAACTATGCGGACCTGCTGGCGCACCTGCTCAACGCCGGCTGCTACGTGGGCATCGCCACCCACGACGAGCTTCTGGTGTGGGAGGGCTTGCGCCTGGTGCGCGATTTGCAACTGGAGCGGACCCACTACGAGTTCCAGATGCTCCTGGGTGTGGACGAGATGCTGCGCGACATTCTCGTGGACGCCGGCCACCGGCTGCGGGTCTACGTTCCGTTCGGCGATCGCTGGTACGAGTACTCCATGCGCCGCCTGAAGGAAAACCCCCGTATCGCGGGCTATATCATGAAGAACCTGTTGAACGGCTTGAAGGGCGCCGGAAGACCGGAGGTGGAACCGCCAGGGCTTGACCTGCGTAGAAGTAGAGAGCCATGAAGCTAATCAAACGCATCTCACTCGGTTGCCTTGTCCTGGTGGTGGCGCTGATCCTCATCGTGGCGGTGAGCGCGGGCATCATGATGATGCTGGGGCCACCGGAGCAGCGACCCGAGCACGCCGAGACGAACCAGGCGGTGGAAACTCCGCGGCTGCCGGAGGCTGCGTTCCCCGCGCCGGGCGAGGTGACCATCCCTCCCCTGTCGTTGCGGGTGAACCTCGACCTGGCCGAGGGTGAGTTCCGGATTCTCCGGGGCGAGCCGGGCGAGGGCATCCGTATCGAGGCCGACTACGATTCCGGGGTTTACGCGCTGGAGCAAGAGCATCGCCCCGGGGTGGGCGGCACCGAGGAAGTACGCATCCGCTTCCGCAGCAAGTACTCCATCATGCGGCGACTGCTCACCATGGGGGTGGTGGAGCCCGACAACCGCATCAAGATCTACCTGCCCCCGGACATCCCCATGAGCATCGAGGGCCGGGTGAGGATGGGCGAGAGCAAGCTCGACCTGACCGGCCTGGCCATCACCGGCGTGGATCTGAGCCTGGAGATGGGAGACCACGACCTGGTGTTCGATGAACCCAACCCTCTGGGGATGGAGGAACTGCGTGTCTACATCTCCAAGGGAGAGTTCAACCTCAGGAGGCTGGGCAACGCCGGCTTCCAGTCGGCCAACATCCACGGTTCCATGGGCGAGGCCAACATCGACCTGACCGGTGCCTACCGGGCGGACGCCCTGGTCCACACGCGCTTCCGTATGGGCGAGATGACCATCACCGTGCCCGAGGACATCCACGTCGACGTCCAGCCCGGGATGGTGTTCCTGGGCGAGCGAAGAGTTTCGGTGGACAAGTCCGGCGACATTCCGGAAGGGGCTCCCACGCTGGAAGTTCGCAGTTCCCTGAGCATGGGCGAACTGCGTATCCGCTCGCGCTGATCCCCCGACCCCTACCGGCTGCTGTTGTTTGATCCGGCTGACGATCCGCGGTAGATTTCCTCGATCCTCGAGAGTTGCATGAGCGAATCGCACAGAACAGCGGCGTGGACTAGAAGCCCTCGATCAACCAGACGGAGCTCTCCTCCAGGCGCTTCGCGAAGGCGACGCGCCGGCCGTCCGGCGATAGGAGCAGACCGCTCGTGAGCGGAATCGATTCACCCGCCTGTGGGATCACCTCGGTGCGTCCCTCCAGATCGATGCGCAGGAGGACAGCCTTGCCTTCCTGCTGGGAGACCGCGTAGAGGCAATCTCCCGTGGCGCACCACGAGGGCGGCCCGATCTGCTCCTGCCCCTCCAGGACCAGCTCCTGCCTCTCTTCCCCGTCCAGCGTCAGGATTCCGAGGCGGACCCAGTCCCCCTCGCTCACATAGTGCCAAACGATCCGCCTTCCGTCCGGCGACAGTTCCCATGAGCCTGAGCCGTCGACCTGCGCGAGCAACTCTCCCTTCCCCTTCACCGGGTCGAGCTCCCAGAAGGTGATCTGGTTCCTGAAGGTCTTCTTGTCGGGCTCCAGCGGCATCTCCGCCACGACGCACCGGCTCCCGGGTCTGGACCCGCAACGGATGCTGTCAAAGTGACTGCGATAGACGAACACCTCCTCTGGAGACCCGCCGGAGGCCGGAACGCGCATCATGGACCTGGGGTCCGTGGAAGGGATGCCCATCCGGTCCCTCTGGGTCGAATAGAGGATCCACCGTCCATCCGGACTCACTCTCCCCGAGAACTCCTCGCCCGGGCCCGTTACCACCGCCTCTGCATCCCGGCCGCCGATCCTCCGTCGGAA
Source organism: uncultured bacterium (assembly GCA_965371955.1). Lineage (GTDB taxonomy): Bacteria > Acidobacteriota > Polarisedimenticolia > CBDVAL01 > CBDVAL01 > CBDVAL01. The sequence goes on from CBDVAL010000033.1 coordinate 7,660, forward strand.
GATGTCGGTGGTTCCCCGACGGCCCGAGGAAAAGAGGAGACTCTCACCGTCCGGCATCCATGCCGACGGAAAGTCTTCGCGAATGTCCATCGTGAACCGCTCGGGCGCCGCCAGGCCGCTGCCGTCCTCGCGGAACTCGGCCACGTAGATCTCCGTCTGTCCCCCAAACCGGACAGAAGCAATTTGCCGGCCATCGCGCGTGGCGCTCAGATCGAAGGAGGCGAACCCGGTCCAGGACGTGAGCTTCCGAGGCTCGCTCCGTGCCTCGCCGGTGCTGGCATCCACGTCAATCGCCCACAGGTTGTGGTCACGCGGCCGTTCTCGGGAGTCGGCCCAGGAGAAGATGATCCTCCCGTCCCGGACCCAGACGGCGTGAATGCCGGGGGCGATGTGAAGCCGTGGGGAGAGCACGACTGTCCGAGATCCCCCTTCCAGGTCGCACGTCTCGATGTCGTTCATGTGGCCCTCGGGCGTCTGGCTCTGCCTCCGGTAGGCGATACGGCCGGAGTCGGGAGACCAGCGTGCCCACCACACGATGAACTCGGAGTCACTCTCGGGAGACACGAGCCTGCGCGGGTTTGCGCCGGTCGAGTCCATGAGCCAGATCTCCCGCATTCCTAACCAGACGACCGTCTCGTCGCCGGGGGCGGGCGAGAACGTGATGTAGTTCCCGTCCGGCGAGACATCGTGCCCCCAAGCCTGCTCACGCAACAGTTGTGTAGCGCCAGTGAGGATGGACGTCACCCAGAGCGACGGAGCCTCCCCTTCAGGCTGCACGGTGACCAGCAGCCTCGTCCCGTCGGGAAACCATCCCGCCGGTCTTGCCTCGTCGGTTCCCCCGATCGGTGTGATTCTCTTCACCTCCCCGGTATCCAGGATTCGCACGAAGAGACCCTCCTGATCCACGTACGCCAGGTACGTTCCATCCGGGGAGATCCTCGCGTAGTCTACCGGGTTCTCGGCGGGGTTCGTCGTGAGGCGGCGCTCGGTGAGCTCCGGCCTGGTATCACTCCGCCGGGACAGGTTCAGTGCGGCCATCGTCGCCAGAGCCGCGAGAACGACGACGGCGCTGCTCCAGGCGACGAGGCGACCCAGCGGCCGCACACCGCTCCGGGAATGGTCTTCCGTCACCCCGGAGCTGTCGACCCGCGGCACCGGCTGGCTATCGGTGTCACGCTTGAGTTGCCGGAGATCGACGAGCAGGTCGCGCGTGTCCTGATAGCGCTCGTCGCGGTCCTTCTGCAGGCACTTGCGCAGGATACGCTCCAGCTCGGCCGGCACCTCCTCGTTCAGACTGGAAGCCGGAGCGGGCTCCGCTTGCAGGACCGCCATGAGCGTATCCATCGGAGTGGCGCCATGGAACGGGGGCCGGCCGGTGACCATCTCGTACAAAGTGCTCCCGAAGGAGAACGTATCCGAACGAGCGTCCACCGAGGTCCCGCGAGCCTGCTCGGGCGACATGTACGCCGGCGTCCCCAGGACCCTTCCCTCGCGGGTCATCTCGTCGGTGATCGTCGACGCCTGGCTCAGCTTCGAGGCCGACCGCTCCTCGCGCGGCTCGTTCAGCTTCGCCAGGCCGAAGTCCAGGATCCGCACGTGACCATCGGCGCCGATCATCACATTGTCGGGCTTGAGATCCCGATGGATGACCTTCGCCTGGTGAGCGTGGGTCAGGCCGTCCGCCATCTGGCAGGCGATGACGAGAGCTTCCTCCAGGGGCAGAGGGCTCTGTCCGATGCGGGAGCGGAGGCTCGTCCCCACGACGAGCTCCATCGCGATGAACGTCGTGTCAGCCGCTTCTCCGACCTCATAGACAGTGGCGATGTTTGGATGGTTGATGATGGCTGCGGTGCGGGCTTCCCGGAGGAAGCGGCGGCAGCGCTCCTGGTCCGGCTGCGGCGGCAGGAATTTGAGGGCGACATCCCGGGTCAGCTTGGTGTCCCGTGCCCGCCAGACGACGCCCATCCCCCCTTCGCCGATCTTGTCGATGAGGCGGTAGTGGGACAGCATCTGGCCAGCTTCGAGCAACATTTGTGGCCTCATGGCGTGCATCCGGAACAAACGGTTCCCGGCGGAGAGTATGCGCGGTGGACTCCGGCACAGTCAATCGCGACGCTTCGCCAACCATCGTGGCCCGCCCCCCCCCCGGCAGGGCCCAGGGTCGCGTCAAGCGTCCAGCTGCCCCACCAGATGGCCCAGCTCGGGAAGGATGAGCTCCTCGAGGGCCAGCCGCACCGCCGCCGGGGAACCCGGCAAGGAGAACAGCACGCGGCGTCCGCGCACACCGGCCACGGCACGGGACAGCATGGCGGCCGCTCCGATCTCGCGGTGGGAGAGCATGCGAAATAGTTCGCCGAAGCCCGGAAGCGGCCGCTCGATGAGTCCCTCCAGGGCCTCGTAGGTATGATCGCGATGCGCGATGCCCGTGCCGCCATTGACCACCAGCGCGCGCAGCGCTGGATCGTCCTCGGCCTCGGCCACCGCGGCGCGGATGGAGGACGGCTCGTCCGGCACCACGCGGTGGAAGCGCACCTCATGGCCGGCCCCCTCCAACAGCGAGCGGATCAACCGGCCGCTCTCATCGTTCTCCAGGGTACGGGTGTCCGATGCGCTGAGGATGCCGCAGACCACCGAGTTGGGTGCGCTCTCCCGGTGGTGGGAAAGGCTCACGAAGCTTCCAGGTGATGCAGCAGGGTGCGCACGCCCGCTCCTGTGGCTCCCTTGGGGAAGGCGCCGTGTGGGCGGTCCAGGAACGCCGGGCCGGCGATATCCAGGTGGGCCCAGGGAATGTCCGCCGGGACGAACTCCTGCAGGAACAACCCGGCGGTGATGGCACTGCCCCAGCGCACGCCGGAGTTCTTCAGGTCCGCCACCGGACTGCGCATCATGTCGAGGTACTCATGGTAGAGAGGAAGCTGCCACAGCTTCTCGCCGGCATGGCCGGCGGCGGTCAGCAGCGCCCGGGCCAGTGCATCATCGTTGCTCATGAGCCCGGCCCCTGCCGGTCCCAGCGCCACCACGCATCCGCCGGTGAGCGTGGCGAGGTCGATGATCTCGTCCGGCTTCCACTCGGCGGCATACGCCAGGCCATCCGCCAGCACCAGGCGCCCCTCCGCATCGGTGTTGGTCACCTCCACGGTCTTGCCGGAATAGGTGCGCAGGATGTCGCCCGGCTTCTGTGCCGTTCCGGAGGGCATGTTCTCGCTCATACACAGAAGGCCATCCACCGCCACCGGGACCTTGAGCTCGGGCAGCGCTCGCACCACCGCCAGCACGGCCGCCGCGCCGGCCATGTCCGACTTCATGGTCTCCATGCTGGCCGCGCCCTTGAGGGACAGGCCGCCGCTGTCGAAGGTGATCCCCTTGCCCACCAGGACCACATGCTTGCCGGCGCGCCGGCGCGGCCGGTAGCGCAAGTGGATGAGGCAGGGCTCCTCGGCGCTGCCCCGCGACACGCCCAGGATCCCGCCCATACCGCGCTTGTCGAGCTCCGCACGGCGCATCACCTTGCAGGTGACCCCGACCCCGCGCGCCTCCTTGCGCACAATGGCAGCCATGCGCATGGGCGTCAGCTCCGAAGGCGGCTCCATCACCAGCGTGCGGGTCAAGTTGGTGGCGTGCGCGTACACCGTGCCGCGCCGCAATCCACCCTGGACGGCGGTGCGCTGCCGCTTGCCCAGCAACACCTCGACGCGCCGCAACGGTCTCTCTCCGCTGGAATTCTCGCTACGATAGCGGTCGAAGCGAAAGCCCCCCAGCAGCAGCCCCTCGGCCAGCGCTTGGCTCACGGCGTCGGCCGTGGCGCCGCGCAACGGGCCGCCGCCGGGTAGTTCCACCGCCAGCGTGCGCGCTCCCAGCCGCGTGACCCGCCTGCTCAGCGCCGCCGCCGCGGTGCGAAGCGACTCGAGGCTGCCGCGCGCCTCCGGTCCCAGTCCCACCAGCAGATAGCGGGGCGAGGGCGAGCCGTCCGGCGCGTGGTAGAGGAAGATCTCGCCGGGGTTGCCGCGGAAGCCATCCGCCTCGGAACGCCGGGCCATCAACCGCTGCAACGCGCCGCCGCGCGGCGCAACCCCACGCCAGGTGAACAGCGCGCTGGTATCGGCGGAAGCCTCGCCGAGGGCCTTCTGGGAGCACTGGAAACGCATCAATGAACTCAGGCGCCGGAGAGTAGCTTCCGCACCTGCGCCTCGATCTGCGCCGGCGACAGGCCGGCGTGCTCCAGCGCGGCCGTGCGCGAGGCGTGCTCCAGGAAGTGGTCCGGAACCCCCATGTGGCACAGCCGGCCGGCGGAAACCCCGGCCTCCACCAGCGTTTCACTCACCGCGCTGCCGAAGCCGCCGCACAGCGTGTTCTCCTCCACCGTGACGACGGTGCCGTGCTCCCGCACCACCTCCAGCAGCAGGGTCCGATCCAGCGGCTTGACGAAGCGGCAGTTGATCACGCTCACCTCGATGCCGTCGGCGGCCAATGTCTCCGCCGCCTGCATGCTGGAGTCGACCATCGAACCCACGGCCAGCAGGACAATGTCGGAACCTCGGCGCAGCTTCTCCCAGCTACCCACCTTCAGGATCTGCGCAGCGCCGTCGCGTGGCGCCTGCAGGCACGATGCCTTGGGGTAGCGCACGGTGAAGGGATGGTCCTGCGCCAGCGCCGTGAACATCAGGTTGCGTAGCTCATCGCCGTCCTTGGGGGCCGCCACCACCATGTTGGGCAGGGCCCGCAGGTAGGTCAGGTCGAAGATGCCGTTGTGCGTGGCGCCGTCCGGGCCCACCAGGCCGCCGCGGTCCAGGGTGAACAGCACCGGCAGGTCCTGGATGGCCACATCGTGGATGATCTGATCGTAGGCACGCTGCAGGAACGTGGAGTAGATCGACGCGATGGGACGCATCCCCTGCGCCGCCAGCCCGGCGGCGAAGCACACGCCATGGGCCTCGGCGATGCCCACGTCGAAGAAGCGATCCGGGAACGCCTCCTGGAACTTGACCAGGCCGGTGCCGTCGGCCATGGCGGCCGTGATGGCCACCACCCGCGGATCGCTGCCCGCCATCTCCATGGCAGTGGAGGCCATGACCTTGGTGAAGTTCGGCGGACCGCCGGCCTTCTTCGGTGCGCTCTTGCCGCTGGCGACATCAAACGCCGAGACACCGTGCCAGGTGTTGGGATCCCCCTCCGCCGGTTGATATCCCTTGCCCTTCTTCGTGACCACGTGCAGCAGAACCGGGCCGCGCACGGTCTTCACCTTCTCCAGCGTCGGCAACAGCACGTCCAGGTCGTGGCCGTCCACCGGGCCGAAGTAGCGAAAGCCCAGAGCCTGGAACAGCGCGCCCGGCACCAGCACGGTCTTCATGCTCTTCTCCAGCCGGCGCGCGACCTCCTCCATGGTGGTGCCCATGGGGAGCTTCTCCATGAGCTTGAAGGCCTCGTCGCGGATCTTGTTGAGGAACGGGCTGGTCTGGAGATCGGTCAGGTAGCGCGAGATGGCGCCCACGTTGGGCGAGATGGACATCTCATTGTCGTTGAGGATGACCAGGATGTTGCGCTTCTGCTGGCCGGCGTTGTTCATGGCCTCGTACGCCAGGCCGCCGGTCATGGCCCCGTCGCCGGTGACCGTTACCACTTCGAAGTCGTCGCTGCTGAGATCCCGCGCCGCGGCGAAACCCAGCGCCGCGGAGATGGACGTGGAGGCATGGCCTGCACCGAAGACGTCGTATTCCGATTCGCTGCGACGGCAGAAACCGCTCAGGCCGTTCTCCTGGCGGATGGAGGGCAGCCGGTCCCGGCGCCCGGTGAGGACCTTGTGCACGTACGCCTGATGGCCGACATCCCAGAGGATGCGGTCCTTCGGCGTGTCGTAGAGGTAGTGCAGGGCCAGGGTCAGCTCCACCACGCCCAGACTGGGCGCCAGGTGGCCTCCCTTGCGCGAGACCACATCCAGGATGTAGCGGCGGATCTCGGCGGCCAACGGCTTGAGCTGCTCGGGCTGCAGGCGGCGCAGGTCCGCGGGCGAATCGATGGTGCGCAGGATGGACTGCGGCTCGAACTCGATGGTCTTCTCCGGGGCGCGTGCGCGCCCGGGAAGCGCAACCTCTTTGCCGGCAAAGGCATCACTCATGGGGGAGGGTTCTCCTCGAGTGCCGGGCTCCACAGGTGGACGGCCCGGATACACATTGGGGCTTAACACTATACGGAGAACCAGTGTCAATTGCAAGAGGGAAAGTCGTGCCCTGTCAGCAACTTCCAAGAAAACTGCCGGCTAATGGATGGCCAGCATGCGCTCGAGGGCCAGCCGGGCGGAGGATGCCGTGGGCTCCGGCACATGCACCCGGTTCACCAGCTCGCCGTCGCGCATGCGCTCCAGCACCCACAACAGGTGCTGCGGGTCGATGCGGTTCATGGTGGCGCACAGGCAGACCCCCGGCACCAGCGTCGTGATGAACTGCTCGGGATGCTCCTGGCGCAGCCGGTTGACCAGGTGGAGCTCGGTGCCGATGGCCCACCGGGTGCCCTCCGGGGCCTTCTCCACCTGCTGGATGATGAACGAGGTGGAGCCCACCTCGTCGGCCAGATCCACCACCTCGCGGCGGCATTCCGGGTGGACCAGGATGCGGATGCCCGGCACCTGTTCGCGGTAGCCGCGCACGTGCTCGGCGCTGAAGCGCTCGTGCACGCTGCAGTACCCCCTCCACAGGATGACACGCGCCTGGCGGATGGCCGCGCCGGTGTTGCCGCCGCGCTCCTGGTGCGGGTCCCAGACGATCATGTCTTCCTCGGCGATGCCGTAGGCCAGCGCCGTGTTCTGGCCCAGGTGCTGGTCCGGGAAGAAGAATACCTTGGGCCGCTGACCCAGAGCCCAGCGGAACGCCGCCGCGGCGTTGGACGAGGTGCATACCGTGCCGCCGTTGTCGCCCACGAATGCCTTGAGGTCGGCGCCGGAGTTGATGTAGGTCACCGGCATCATCGCTTCGTCGCCGCAGACCTCGGTGAGGTCCTCCCAGGCCATCTCGACCTCGTCCAGGTCCGCCATGTCGGCCAGCGAGCAGCCGGCCTCGTGGTCGGGCAAGCTCACCTGCTGGCCACTGCGGCTCAGGATGTCGGCGCTCTCGGCCATGAAGTGCACGCCGCAGAAGATGATGGCGCCGGCCTCGGAGTCGCGCGCCTGCATGGCCAGGGCGTAGGAGTCGCCGCGGTGATCGACGAACTGGATGACATCGTCGCGCTGGTAGTGGTGGCCGAGCAGGATGACCGACGAACCCAGCGCCTGGCGCACGGCGGGAATCTGCGCCGCTGCCGCCTCGTCGGTGAGGCGCTGGTATTTCTCGGGAAGATAGTCCGCCGTCATGTGCGGCACCGACGGACGCAGGAGGGTCAGCGCGGGCATGGCATCACGATGCGAAGCGGGCCATGGAGTGGTCCGGGTCGTCCACCCCTGCGGCCAGCCGTTCCTCGGTGGCGCCCACGGTGCGGCCACGCTTCTCGATGAGTTCCTGGACCTTCATGATGGCCGCGATGAGGGTCTCCGGGCGCGGCGGACAGCCGGGAGCATAGACATCCACCGGCACGATCTCGTCCACACCCTGCACCGTGGAGTAGGTGCCGAACATGCCGCCGGAGGAGGCGCAGGCGCCCATGGCGATGACCCACTTGGGGTCCGGCATCTGCTCGTAGATCACGCGCACCGCCGGGGCCATCTTCTTGGTGACCGTACCCGAGACGATCATGAGATCGGCTTGGCGCGGCGAGAAGCGGAACACCTCGGCGCCGAAGCGCGACACGTCGAAGCGCGCGCCCACGATGGCCATCATCTCGATGGCGCAGCAGGCCAATCCCATGGGCATGGGCCAAAGGGAGTTCTTGCGGCTCCAGCCCACCGCGGCGTTGAGCGTGGTGGTGAGAATCGAGCCCTCGAGGTTCTCCTCCGGGACTCCGGTGCGCAGGGCGGTGGGCGGCATCGTGTCGAGTTTCTTCATGCGCTTGCTCCACTGGGAAGCACAGGCTCGGGAAGCTGCGCCGCACCCATCCGTTGCCCGGGCTCGCCGGCAGCGCGATCCCATTTCTTGATGTCGTCGCGGCGAACACCACCCAGCTGCAGGAGCTGCTCCTTGTTGTAGACCATCTCGGCGCGACTGGTTCCCACCAGCTCGTAGTGATGCGTCATGAAGATGGCCTCCTCGGGACACACCTCCTCGCAGTAACCGCACAGGATGCAGCGCAAGAAGTCGATCTCGAACTCCTTGGGACCCTTCTCGACGCTGGTGGGGATCTCCTGGGACTTGATGGTGATGGCCTTGGGCGGACAGATCCATTCGCACAGGAAGCAGCCGACGCACTTGGTGCGATGGTCCTGGTCCTTCACCAGACCGGGCAGGCCGCGGTAGTAATCCGGCAGCGGGTGCTTCTTCTCCGGGTACTGCAGCGTCACCGTACTGCGGAACAGGTGCCGGAAGGTCAGCATCAGGCCGCGCACGATGGCCGGCAGATAGAGCTTCTCTGCCAGGGTGAGCTTGGGCTTGCGGATTCTCATCTGTGGTCCGGGTGTCCTGTTCTGGTCGGCTGCAGGCAAGCGAAACCGCTCCCGAGCAGGATGGTACCGCCGGCCCCGGGGAACGTCAAGGAAAGCCTCCGGCGATGCGCAACTGCAACGAGAAACAGGGAATCCGGTTGATCTGGCCGGTTCCCAGGGGTATGTTTCCAGTTTGGAGCCCTTGTGCATCGAAATGTCCCCATCCTGGTCCTGCGCGCCGCCGTGGGCCTCCTGAGCGTCGTCTTGCTGGTCTCGCCGGAGGCCCGCGCCGAGGCCCACACCGACCCCATCCTGGGACGACTGATCAGCGGCCGCGGCCTGTCCGTGGGCCGGCCGCGGCCGGTCACCGATGCCGAGCTCCGACACTACGCTCGCTTCGTGGCACTGGACCTGGAGACCAACCCGCCGACGGTGCGGGTGTGGATGCGGCTGGGGCCTGAGGGATACGCCGCCGTGCAGGCCCTCGGGATCGGCGTCCTGGGCCGCGCCGGCAATCTGGCGTCGGCCAGCGTCCCCCTCCCCCGCCTGGCGGCGCTGGCACGCGCCCCCGGCGTACTGTCCATCCAGGCCACCCGCCGGCTGCACGCCGAGCTGGACGTGAGCCTGCCGGAGGTCGGCGCCGATCTCGGGCACGACCTCTACAACGCCCGTGGGGCCGGCGCGGTGCTGGGGATCGTCGACGACGGCATCGACATCACCCACGACGACTTCCGCAACGCGGACGGTTCCACCCGCATCAAGTTCCTGTGGAACCAGACGTTCAACTGCGGCACCCCACCGCCGGGGTTCGGCTACGGCTGTCTCTACAGCGAGACGGATATCAACAACGTCCTGCTCTTGGGAGTGGGATCGGTGAGCGCCCCCGACAACCTGGGCCACGGAACCCATGTCACCGGCGTCGCCGCGGGCAACGGCAGGCAGACCGGCAACGGCCAGCCGGCCGGCACCTATGTGGGGATGGCCCCCGAGGCCGACATCATCCACGTCAAGACGCTGGAGAACCTGGCCTCGTGCGGCCAGTGCGATGCCGGCGACGCCCTGGCCTTCATCGACCAGAAGGCCGCCGAGCTGGGTCAGCCCTGGGTGGCCAACATGAGCTTCGGCACCGACCACGACAGTCCCCATGACGGAACCGATGCCCTGGAGCAGGTCATCGACGCGCTCACCGGTTCCGGAATTCCCGGTAAGGTCACGGTCAACTCCTCGGGCAACGACGGCGGCCAGGCCATCCACATCTCGGGAACCGTGGGGCTGGGCAGCAGCAACGAACACACCTTCACCATCGACCCCTACACACCGAACCCTGGTAGTTTCGATGACGTGCATATCTTCACGTTGTGGTACGAGAACGCGGACAACCTGACCGTCCGCATCACCTCCCCCAGGGGACAGTTTCTCCAGGCCAGCACGGGCAGCGGCTTCAGCGCCACCGGCACTGCCGACGGGGTGATCCTCATCAACGACGGGACCAACGCGTTCGGAACGCGCTTCTTCGAGATGGAGCTCGACGACCAGATCCCGCCGCCGCCGCGGCAGGGGACGTGGACGCTGCGCGTCACCGGCAACAATGTCACCGCCGGCGGCCACTATGACGCCTGGACCTGGTTCTCCGACCTGGGTGGTGGTCCGACGCCCGGGTGGGACAACCCCGACCTCGACAAGCTGGTGACCGTACCGGGGACCTCCTTCGACGTCACCACCGTGGGCGCGTACGTGACGCGCACCAACTGGATCGACGTCACCGGCACGCCGCGGACGTTTTCCGGCACCTTGGGGTCGCTGGCCTTCTTCTCCAGCAGGGGCCCTTCCCGGGACGATCGGCAGAAGCCGGAGATCAACGCCCCCGGCCAGGTCATCGTCTCGTCCCTGGCCGCGGCGGCCAGTGCGTCTCCTGATGAGATCGTTGAGGACGGTGAGCACTTGGTGGCGCTGGGCACCAGCTTCGCCGCTCCGCATGTCGCCGGCCTCTACGCACAGATGCTCGGACTCAACCCCGGCCTGGACGCCATCCAGCTGCGTAGCCTGATCCAGGAGACCGCGCGCTCCGACGGCTTCACCGGCGGCGTGCCCAACAGCGGCTGGGGATTCGGCAAGATGGACGCCCAGGCCGCCCTCGACATGGTGGTCAAGCCGGTCACCAACCTGCGCTGGACCAGCACCACGCATTACATGTGGGACGACATCGCGCCGCTGGCCACGACCTACAACGTGTACCGCGCCCTGGTCTCCCAACTGGACGGCACGTTCTACGGCAACTGCACCCACTCCGGTCTGGCCACACCTTCCGTCAACGAGAGCGTGCAGCCCCCCTTCGGCGACGGCTTCTTCTACCTCATCAGCGGCGTCAAGGACGGCATCGAAGGCCGGCGCGGCTTCCTGTCCAACGGCATCCTCAGAAACAGCCTCAACCTCTGCCCCTGACACTCCACTCCGAGAGGATGCGGTCGATGTCATCGAGCAGCGACTGCAGCTCGCCACCGTTCACGAGGGTCACGTCCGCCAGCTGGAGTGTGGCGCGTAGCTGCTGGGCTGCGGGGTCGGTGGTGTTCTCGGCTTCTTCCTTGGCGATGAAGTCCTCGAGGCTCGCACCGTCACCGCGGCGCGCGCGCCGCCGGGAGCGCTGGAAGCGCAGCTCCACCGAGGCGTCCAGCCCCAGCAGGTGGAACCCGGGCTCCCGGCGCAACTCCTCCACCTCGGCCGGGTTGCGGATGGAGTCCACCACATCGCGCTGCGCAAGACGGGATCGGATGCGCGCGGCCAGCACCCCCGGCCCACCGGCGCGGCGCAGGTCGTTACCGACGGCGATGAGGTGCACGCGCGAGTGATCCAGCCCGCGCGCGCTGGCCTCCTCACGCACGATGTCCGAGAGGGAATGACAGGCGAAGCCAAGGCGGCGAAGGTGAGCAGCCACCTCCGACTTGCCGGAGGCGTTGGGGCCGGTGAGGCCGACGATCAGCCGGACGGCAGCTTCAGAATCGGCCAAGGGGACGCTAATTGTTGCGCGGCCGATTGGCGAGTCGGGGGGTCCGTCTGCCCGGTGTCAGGTTGACGCCCTGCGCCGGCTGCTGGCCGCCTTGCTGCGTCTGCATGCCCGGCGGCGCGTTCCGGCCCGGTGGGACCGCCACGCCGCCCGGCTGAGGCTGCGACGCACGGGGTTTCGTGCGCTCGGTCAGGGCGTTATTGGGGGTGGCACGCCCGCGATTGAACCCCCCACTCCGTCCCCGGGGAACGTAGCGGCCACTGGTGACCACGTTGAGGCTGGTGCCGAAATCGTTGTCCTCACCCAGGTCATCTTCCACCAGCGCCACCAGCTCCGCCCGGATGCCCAGGGTATGTCCGCCGTCCAGCGTCGCCACGAGCCACTCGCCGTCGGCCTTCACCGACTCCACGCGCAGCACTTTGTGGTTGTTCATGTGGATCAGCTTGGCCGCGGCGCTGGCCGGCGCCGCCATGGCCAGCAGGACCAGCGGCAAGATCCAGGTGCGCAGCAGATGGTGGGATCGCTTTCCGGACATGGTTCACTCCTTCGCTGGGTCTCCGCCGCCGAACCAGCGGGCCAGTTCCCTGGCAGCGGGCTTGTTCCGGGGCGTGTAGTCCCGGTCCTCCACCCCGCCGTCTCCCCACCAGAGG
>CBDVAL010000034.1:0-19798 GCA_965371955.1 uncultured bacterium
TGCAGAACGTCGAATGAGCGCCGCGACCATCCGGGATCAGGGCGCCGGCATCGTTCTGGTGATCTCCGCGCCGTCCGGTACGGGCACGAGCTCAGTGGTACGTCGTATTGGTGGCCTCCGGTTCTCCATCTCGTACACCACCCGCGCCCGGCGGGACGACGAGGAAAACGACGTGGACTATCACTTCGTGAACTCCGAACGCTTTCACGAGATGCGCGAGCGGGGTGAGTTTCTCGAGTGGGCCGAGGTGCACGGGCATTACTACGGCACCGCAAGTGATGTGGTGCGGGCCACCCTCGACGCCGGCGACGATGTGCTGCTGGATGTGGACGTGGCCGGCGCCGCCTCGGTGCGACAGGCTCTACCCGGCGCGATCCTGGTGTTTCTCCTGCCGCCGAGCTACGACAAGTTGCGCGCCCGCCTCGAGGGCAGGGGAACCGCGGTGGAAGACCTGTCGCGGCGGCTGCAGAACGCCCGGGCGGAGATGGAGCAGGCGAAGAAGTTCGATTACCTGGTGATGAACGACGTGCTGGAGGAGGCGACCGCCACGCTGGAGGCCATCATCCTGGCCGAGCGCTCCCGCCGCGAACGACAGATGGACGCCTGGGAGCGCACCTGCGGCACGTTTCCCGAGGCCGGGGACTGAGGGCGGGAGATGCGCGTCATCCTCGGCGTCACCGGCTGCATCGCCGCTTACAAGGCGGCGCTCATCACCCGGGATCTCAAGAGCCACGAGATCGAGGTGTCGGTGGTAATGACCACGGCGGCCACGCGTTTCCTGACCCCGTTGACCCTGCAGACCCTGTCCGGTCGTCCGGTCTCCGTGGGGGCGCTGCAGGACCCCGACCAGACCGGTGTGGAGCACATCGACCTGGCTCGCTGGGGTGACCTGCTGCTGGTGGCGCCGGCCACCGCCGACATCCTGGGCAAGTTCGCCGGTGGTGTCGCCGACGACTTCCTGTCCACCCTGTATACCGCGGTGACCTGCCCGGTGCTGCTGGCGCCGGCCATGAACGTGCGCATGTATCTCTCCGCCGCGGTGCAGCAGAACCTGGCCACGCTGCAGGCGCGGGCCGTGCAGGTGGTGGGGCCGGGGGAGGGCTATCTGGCCTGCGGCGAGGAGGGTTGGGGGCGCATGGCCGAGCCGCAGGACGTGGTGGCCCGGGCGCGCGAACTGCTCCAGGTGCGCGACACCTGGAGGGGCCTGCACGTGCTCGTCACCGCCGGGCCCACCCGCGAGCCCATCGACGCGGTGCGCTTCCTGGGCAACCGTTCCTCCGGCCTCATGGGGTACGCCCTGGCCGAGGCCGCGGCCCGGCGTGGTGCCCGGGTCTCCCTGATCTCCGGCCCCACGGCGCTGCACCCGCCCGCCGGGGTGGAGCTTGTCCGTGTGGAGACCGCCAGAGAGATGGCGCAGGCCGTGGACGAGCGCTTCGAGTCCACCGATGTGGTGATCAAGGCCGCGGCGGTGGCCGACTTCCGTGTCGCCGACGCCACGTCGGGCAAGGTGAAGAAGTCCGCAGCGCCGCGAACGCTGAAGCTGGAGCCCAACCCGGACATCCTGAAGAGCCTGGGAGCCCGCAAGGGCAACCGGGTCCTGGTGGGGTTCGCCGCCGAGACCGGCGATCTGGTGGCCGAGGCCAGGCGCAAGCTCCAGGACAAGAACGCCGACTTCATCGTGGCCAACCTGGTGGGCCGGCCGGGGGTAGGGTTCGACAGCGAGACCAACGAGGTGACCTTGGTGGGACCGGACGGTGAGGAGGAGTTGCCGCGCATGAGCAAGCGCCAGGTGGCCGAGAAGGTCCTGGACCAGGTGGGCCGATGCCTGGCACGCCGTGAGGCCGCGCATGTCTGATACGCCCGACGAGCTGGCGCGGGACGTGGCGGAGCATCTGCGCTTTCTCGAGGAGTGCGGTGTGCGCGAGCTGGGCGTGCCCGACGTGCCGGCGGCCGCGGCAGCGGCCCGCGGGGGGGAGGCGGAGGACGTCACGGTGGCGTCCGAAAGCCTGGAGGTCGTTCGCGGCGATCTGGGCGAGTGCACGCGCTGCAAGCTGCACCCCACCCGTCAGAACATCGTCTTCGGTGTGGGGGAGCCGCGGGCGCGCCTGATGTTCGTGGGGGAGGCACCGGGCGCTGACGAGGATCGCAAGGGCGAACCGTTCGTGGGTCGCGCCGGCCAGCTCCTGGATCGTATCATCGGTGCCATGGGCCTGCAGCGCGGCGAGGTCTACATCGCCAACGTTCTCAAGTGCCGGCCTCCCAACAACCGCAATCCCGAGGACGACGAGATCGCCCAGTGCAGCCCGTTCCTGTTTCGCCAGGTGGCCTCGGTGGCGCCCGAGGTCATTGTCGCCCTGGGCGCGCCTGCTGCGCGCCTGCTGCTGCAGACCGCCGCGCCCATCGGCAGGCTGCGTGGCAAGTTCTGGCGCTTCCGCGGCACGGACCTCATGCCCACCTACCATCCGGCCTACCTGTTGCGCAATCCCGCGAAGAAACGAGAAGTATGGGAGGACATGCAACAGGTCATGGAGCGCCTGGGCCTGGAGCCGCCGGCGAGCGGCGGCTGACATGCGATCTCCAGAGGCCCGGGACCGCTAGGTTCGCCCTGATCCCATGCCTTCCGCTCCGGTCCGCGCCGACGCCCAGACGGGGCCATCGCATGCCGAGGAGGCGGTGGCTTACGTCCAGGTTGCGTTGCCGTTACCCCTGCCCGATCCCCTGACCTATCGGGTGCCCGCGGGGTTCTCGCCGGCGCCGCAGCCGGGTTCCCGTGTCCAGGTTCCGCTGGGCCGGCGCCGGGTGGTGGGGGTCGTGGTGGATGTGGTGCAACGCCCCGGCGGTGTCGAGGAGCCGTCGGTGCGCGAGTTGCACTCGGTGGTGGATCCGGAGCCTGTGCTGGATAGTGAGTTGCTGGAATTCTGCCGCTGGGCCGCGCGCTACTACTTCGCGTCGTGGGGCGAGGTGCTTGCCTGTGCGGTGCCCAGCTTCGCGGGCCCGGGGCCGCAGGTCGCGCGCCGTCTGGTCCTCACTGCGCGCAGCCTGGCCCATCCGGAGGAGCTGCAGGCTGCCTGCGGCCGCTCCGTGCGGCGCAGGGAACTCGTGGACGATCTGCTGGGCAGCAAGGACGGCATTCTGCGCGGCGAACTTCCCCGGGATGTCCGGCGGATCGCAGCGCCGCTTCTGGATGCGCAGCTGGTGGAGTGGCACGAGGCGGCGGCTGCGCCGGCACCGGCCCCCTGTACCCCGGAACCTGCCCTGCAGCTCAACGGAGAGCAGGTCTCCGCGGTGGGCGCTGTGCAGGCGGCGCTGCAGGGTAGAACCTATCGTCCGTTGCTGCTACGCGGGGTCACCGGCAGCGGCAAGACCGAGGTGTATCTGCGTGCCGCCGAGGAGGCGTTGGCCCAGGGTAGGGGGGTGATCTACCTGGTCCCCGAGATCGGGCTGACACCGCTTCTGTCCCGGCAGTTCGTGCAGCGCTTCGGCAACCGGGTGGCCGTCCTGCACTCTGGATTGTCGCGCGGCGAGCGCCAGAAACACTGGCAGCGCGTGCGCAGCGGGGAGGCCACGGTGGTGCTGGGGGCGCGCTCGGCACTGTTCGCCCCGATGGTGCGCCCCGGACTGTTCGTGGTGGACGAGGAACAGGAGAGCTCGTTCAAGCAGGACGAGCGGCCGCGCTACCACGCCCGGGACCTGGCGCTGGTTCGCGCGCGAGAATGCGGGGCGGTGGTCCTCCTGGGCTCGGCCACGCCCTCGATGGAGTCGTTCCACCATGCTCGCACGGGCAAGTATCAGTTGCTCGAGCTGCCGCGCCGGGTGCGGGATCGGCCCATGGCCCGCACGGAAGTGGTGGACATGCGCGAGGAGTTCCGCTCCCGCGGCGTGGCGGATCCCCTGTCACGCCGGCTGGAGAGTCTGTTGCGCGCCGGGCTGGAGAGAGGCGAGCAGAGTCTCCTGTTGCTCAACCGTCGCGGCTATGCCACGTTCATCCTCTGCCGCGAGTGCGGCGAGGCGGTGTCTTGCCCGCAATGCTCGGTGACCCTGGTCCTGCACCGCTCCGAGGCCAGGTTGCGCTGCCATCACTGCGGCTACTGGCGGCGCCAGCCGGAGACGTGCCCCGCATGCGGTGGTGGACATCTGCACTGGGGCGGCGAGGGCACCCAGCGCATGGAGGAGCGCCTACGCGCGCGGCTGGAAGGCGTGCGCATGGTGCGCCTGGACCGTGATGCAGTCCGACGTCGCGGTGAGGCCGAGCGCATCCTCACCGGCTTCGACCGCGGCGAGTGGGATGTGCTGCTGGGCACGCAGATGGTGGCCAAGGGGCATGATTTCTCCCGGGTCACGCTGGTGGGTGTGCTGGCTGCGGAGTCGACGTTGTGCATGCCGGACTTCCGCGCCGCCGAGCGCACGTTCCATCTGATCACACAGGTGGTGGGCCGCTCCGGTCGCGGCCGGAGCCCGGGACGGGCGGTGATCCAGACCTTCCAGCCGCAGCACTACGCCATCCGGTACGCATGCGAACAGGATTATCGGAAGTTCTTCGAGCACGAGATCCGTTTCCGGAAGCTCCTGCAATACCCGCCGTTCACCGTCCTGGCGAACCTCATCATCGGCCGGCGGGTGGAGGACGATGCCCGGTCGCAGGCGCAGGCGCTGGCCGGGGAGCTCGGGCTGCTGGGAAAGGAGCACGTGCGCGTGGTGGGGCCCGCCGCGGCGCCTCTGGCCCGCCTGCGCGGGCGCTTCCGTTTCCAGATCCTGCTCAAGGCCCGGGCGCGTGGCCGGCTGCTGGATGTCCTGAGGGGTGCGCTGGACGCGCACCGGCGACAAGGGCACTCGGAGCGGCATGTGATGGTGGACATGGACCCGATGAGCCTGCTCTGAGCGACCTGCCGTTCGCCCATCGGCAGGCCAGTATCGCGCAGAAACCCGGCTGGTTGTCATACCGATGCCCTATCGGCCGCGCCGATACAGGCGATCTGGCTGGAACGTGCGTGATTTACCTACCCGTTACCGGAGAAGTCGTGTGGATTCAAGTAGATGTAGCGGTGTACGCTATTCGATTGGCGCCTTGACCGTTGGTTTGGCCAAGCATATATTCAAGGAACTGCCAGACGGGTAAGACTTTCTGCTCGATCCGAGGGGTGGTCAAGTCGTGCACATCCTGGGTATCTCTGCATTTTATCATGACAGCGCTGCGTGCCTGGTCCGCGACGGCGAGATCGTGGCGGCCGCACAGGAGGAGCGCTTCAGCCGCAAGAAGCACGATGCCGCCTTTCCCACCAACGCCATCCAGTACTGCCTGCGCGAGACGGGCATCGGGGCGGAAGACCTGGATTTTATCGGCTTCTACGAGAAGCCGTTAACCAAGTTTGAGCGTCTGATTGAGACCTATCTGGCCTTCGTGCCCGCGGGTTATCGCTCGTTCCGTGAGGCACTACCCCTGTGGCTGGGAAAGAAGCTCTGGCTGCCCCGCGAGATGCGCCGCCAGCTGGGCGACAGGAAGCGCCGCTATGTCTTCCTGTCCCACCACGAGTCCCATGCCGCCAGCGCCTTCTTCCCCTCGCCGTACGAGGAGGCGGCCATCATTACCATGGACGGTGTCGGCGAGTGGAGCAGTGCTACCCGTGGCGTTGGCGAGAAGAATCGTGTGACCCTGACCCATGAGATCCGTTTTCCGCATTCTCTCGGACTGCTCTATACGGCGTTCACGTACTACACCGGCTTCAAGGTCAACGAGGGCGAGTACAAGGTCATGGGGCTGGCTCCCTACGGGGAGCCCCGCTTCATGGACCGGATCCTTGATCATCTCATCGACGTTAAGGAGGACGGTTCGTTCTGGATGGACATGTCGTACTACAACTACTGTCAGGGCTTGACGATGACGTCGGAAAAGTTCCACGAGCTCATGGGCGGCCCGCCCCGCCAGCCCCACGAGTCGATTGACCAGCGTCATATGGATCTAGCCGCCTCGGTGCAGAAAGTAACCGAGGAAATCATGCTTCGCACCGCCCGCCATATGCACAAGGAGACCGGGCACAAGAATCTCTGCCTTGCCGGCGGCGTGGCGCTAAATTGCGTCGCCAATGGACGGATCCTCCGGGAGACCGACTTCGAGAACCTCTGGGTCCAGCCGGCAGCCGGCGATGCCGGGGGGGCCTTGGGTGTGGCTCTGTTCATCTGGCACCAGCTCCTCGACGGCGAGCGGCGCCCGGTGAAGGGCGATTCGCAGCGCGGATCGCTTCTCGGGCCTGCCAACTCGGAGGAGAGCATCCAGCAGTTCCTGGACAGCATCGGCGCGGTATACCGTGTCCTGCCGGAGGAGGAGCTCATCGAGCGAGTCTCCCAGCTCATGGTCGATGGGAACGTGGTGGGCTGGTCCCAGGGACGGATGGAGTACGGGCCACGGGCTCTAGGCTGCCGGAGCATCATCGGCGATGCCCGGAACTCCGAGATGCAGTCGATCATGAACCTGAAGATCAAATATCGGGAGTCCTTCCGTCCGTTCGCGCCATGTGTCCTACGGGAGCATGTGGACGAGTACTTCGAGACCGGTCCCAACGAGGATAGCCCCTACATGCTTGTGGTCACGCAGGTTCAGGAGAACCGCCGGCGGCCGCCCACGGACGAGCAGGAACAGTTGGCCGGCATCGACCTGCTGAAGGTGGCCCGCTCTGAGATCCCGGCGGTGACGCACGTCGATTATTCCGCTCGCATCCAGACCGTCGACGCGGACCGGCACGGTCGGTACTATCGCCTCATGAAGCGCTTTCACGAGATCACAGGCTGTCCGGTCATCATCAACACCAGCTTCAACTTGGGCTGGGAGCCCATCGTCAACGGGCCCGAGGATGCGTACCATACCTTCATGTCCTCCGACATGGACGTCCTGGTCCTCGAAAACACGCTCCTCTTGAAGAAAGAGCAGGGCGCCAATGCGGACGCGCGGGTGTCTGCCTCGGGAGGAGACGAGACCGACTCGTTGCTGAGCTCGGCTTGGCTCTGCCCGGCATGCGGCGGCAAGCTGCGCAACGGGTCCGGCGAGGCGGTGTGCGGAGCCTGCGATCGGCGCTTCACGCAGCAGGATGGAATCTGGCAACTCTTCTGGCCCCACGAGAAGACCGAGGGCGATGTGACGGACATCGTCAAGGGATTCTATGAGGAACATCCCTTCCCCAACTACGACGAGGACGAGACGGTAGGCTCGCTCATCGTCAAGTCACGTAGCGGAATCTACGCAAAGCTGCTCGCGGGGCAGATCGGCTACAACAACCGCATTCTCGAGATCGGGTGCGGAACCGGTCAACTTTCCAACTACCTCGGCATCGCCTGTCGAACCGTGCTGGGCACGGACGTGTGCATGAACTCCCTACGGCTCGCGGAGGGATTCCGCCGCAGCCAAGGGCTGTCGCGTGTCCGGTTTCTGCAGATGAACCTCTTTCGGCCGTCTCTCCGCGAGGAACAGTTCGACGTGGTCCTGTGCAATGGCGTGCTGCACCATACGAGCGATCCCGAAGGTGGGTTCCGGAGCATCGCGCGCCTGGTGAAACCAGGCGGACACATCATCATCGGCTTGTACAACAAGTACGGACGGTTGCTGCTCGACATGCGCCGGATCATCTTCAAGATGACCAACGGGCACCTGCGGTCGATTGACCCCTATCTTCGCAAAACCGCCATGAGCAAGGAAAAACAGGGCGCCTGGTTTGCCGACCAGTACCAGCATCCCCATGAGTCGAAGCACACCATGGGCGAGGTCCTGCGCTGGTTCGATGAGTCCGGTTTCCAGTTCATCAACGGGATCCCCAAGCTGAACGTCTGGGAGCCGTTCGGCACCGACGAGCAGCTCTTCGCCAAGGCGGATTCGGGGACCGGACTCGCCCGCGGACTGGCGCAGGCTAAGATGATCATCACCGGGAACCAGGAGGGCGGCTTCTACATCATGATTGGAAGAAAGCGAGGATAGCCATGCTCACGCCAAACTGGTACCCGGGCCCGAGGGAGTTGCGGCAGTTTGCCGGCTTCAACCTGTTGGCGTGTGCGTTTCTCGGTTTTCTCGCCTGGCGTTCATCGGGCCATGTTCTGGCCTACGTAATCTGGGGGTTTGGCGGGTTCGTCGCCGCGGTGGGCATTCCGTTCCCAGGCGCCATCCGGCCGTACTATGCGCTGCTGATGGGCGTGACGCTGCCCATTGGATGGCTGATCTCGAACCTGTTCCTCCGCATCATCTTCTACGGGGTGTTCACGCCGCTGGGACTGCTCTTCCAGTTGTTCGGACGCGATTCTCTGCTCTTGAAGAAACCCCCTGGAGACACTTTCTGGCGACCCTATCCCCGGCCCAAGGGCGTTGCCAGCTACTATCGACAGAGCTGACCCGGCTACGGGTGAGGAGAAGATTATGACGTCCGCGAAACAGCAACCCACGTCCAAGGCGGATGACTTCGTCCGGGAGGGAGAGAAGTCAAGCACGTTCCTCGGCGACTTCCTCTATTTCTTGCGACAGAGCAGGAAATGGTGGATGTTGCCGCTGATCGGATTGCTCCTGATGTTCGGCATGCTCATGCTGCTCGCCAGCACGGGAGCCGCGCCGTTCATCTACACGCTGTTCTAGGGAGAATGGACATGTTAGCAGAGGTATTGCGACCCGTGGGGACTCGAGCGACCACTGCGGCCTGCAGTCTGCTGGAGGGCTGATATGAAGGACCAACCCAGCGCACCGTCGCAGCGGCGTTCCCGGCTCGCCAGGCTGCTTGTGAACATGCTCGTCCTCGTCGTCGCCATGGCAATTCCCGAGGTCGGCGCATGGTTCTTCATCACCCAGATCGCCAAGAAAGATGCCCCACGCGGCAGGTCCGAGAAGATCCTCGACGCGTACCGGGAATACAAGCTGGCGCCGGACTACTCGAAGGACGGCCGCGTCACCAATGCCCAGGGATTTCGACGTCGCGAGGACGTCCGCCTGGAAAAGGCGGAAGGAGTCTACCGGATTTTCCTCATGGGCGGCTCGGGGGCTTTCGGAGCCGCGGCGAGTGTCCCTTTCCCCCGCTACCTCATTACCAACGAAGACACCATCGCCTACAAGCTGGAGGAATCTCTGAACTCCCAGCGGCTGGGGCTGCGGTTCCAGGTGATTAACGCGGCGGTGGGCGGCTACAAGACGCACCATCACCTGGTCTACCTGAACCAGACCTTGCTCGACTACGACCCGGATATGGTCCTCTTCATGGATGGCACCAACGATCACTACAGGCTCTTGCCCGATTTCCGGTCCTTCACGCCCATCATGCACCAGACGGACTCTGTGAACGACCCCTCCCTGGACTTCATCGCCGGGACAGCCCTCCATTACCTCGCGCGCCGCAGCTGGTTCTTCCATGGGCTCTGGATCGCCGACAGACGGTGGAGATCATGGAAAAACCCCAATATGGGACCCCGGACGGTCGGGGCGGGAAACCTCGCCGACTATGAGTCCGTGGCGCGCCGGACGTTCCTGAAGATGATCAAGAGGAACGTGATGATCCTCAAGGACGAAGGAGTCATCCCGTTGGTCTTTCTCCAGCCGGAGCTCAACCTCCAGCCCGACAGCACGATGTCGCCGGAGGATAAGGAGCTCCTGGCCATCGATCTCCCGCTCCGTTTGCCGATCTACCGTGGGCAGAAGGCGAAGATGTACGCTCAGCTCGTGCCGATGTTGACCGACTGGTCAGAGCAGCACGAGTTCGAGTTCCACGACTTGAATCCGCTGTTTCATGCCGTGAAGGAGCAGTGCTTCATCGACTTCGCACACCTGAGCCCGAAGGGAAGCCAGGTAATCGCCGACTTCATGCGGGAAAAGATCCTCGCCCGACTCGCTCAGGAATGAGTGCTTCGAGATGCCGCAGCACAACGCCATCATCATCCCGATCCATCAGGTGCACGAAGTCATTGATGCAATAGAGGGCGTTCCACTCCTGTTCATCGGCGGCCATGCGTTCCTGTTCGCGCTGGAGGAGCGCTGGGCCGTCCGCGTAGGGGATCGCAAGGCGTTCGAGTATGTCTCGGAATCTACCTATGGGGTCGATCCTGGCCTTCTCCATCCTGACGTTCTGCAAGTTGTCGGCGGGAACGTGACTGATCGTGAACCGGTTTGGGATGATGGCGACGATCATGGGAACACCCTGGTCCTGGAGAAACTCCTGGAATTGGCGCAACCGTTGCTCCAGACTTGTGTACGCATCCACGACCTCCGCCAGGCGGGTGGGGTCGATGGCTGACACATCGAAGCCGTACGCCACGAGAGCGCCATTGCGCACATCCAGACGTTCCTCCATGGCGCCAAGTGAATAGCAGAGGCGCTGCAGGTTGCCGCGCAGGAATGGCACGGTCATCGTGCGTTGGAAGAGGAACGTCTGCAAGACGATCGGTAGCCTCTTGATCCGGTCCAGCGCGGTGGGTTCAGGTTCGCGCGCGTCTCTGGTGGAGAAAGGCGCAGTATCGTGCTCCATCACCCGCGCGACGAACGAAGGGTTCAATCCCAGGATGACCACATCAGGGTTGTACCTGTCCGCCATCTCCTCGACACGTCCCAGGAGCTCATCGATGAACGCCCCCTGGCCCCCCGCGTTCAGGACGCGGAATCGTGGTGCTTCCGCAGCAGCGTTGAGGATGCGTTGCAACTACTTGGCGTAGGTGGCGTCCCACGCCACGCCGGACCCGAGGGTCGTGGAGTCACCCACGGCCAGGATCCGTGTCTCGCCGGGCGCCTTGGCGCGGATGGGATCTTTTTCACGGATGCCTGCATCGTTGACGTACCAGGGGTTCCCGGCCGTGCGCTCGTCGTTGAACTGATACGGGCGTCCCAGGCCCGTTGTCCGGAGGGTCGCCTCGAGACCGAGAAGCAACCCGAGCAGAACCAGTCCATCCAGAAGCAGGCCCCGGGCGAGGCGCGACAGCAGATGTGGTGTGCGGGCTCTCCATTCCCCCGCCTCACGTGTCTTCAAGAAGTTGTCCGACATAGTAGGTGCACCGGGATTGTGTTCATGACCCGGCCCCTGCGGAACGTCGGGCCGTGGGCCATGGTCTAGAACTGGAAGTAGATGAACTCCGGCGCGGGGGATCCGGCGAACACGACGATGAGCAACAGGATGATGGCGTAGCTGATCCATCGGGCTGCGACGGGACGGTCCAGCAGCAGCGCACCAAAGGAGACTGTCCTCTTCATGAGTTGAACGGCGATGAGCATCAGGAGCATGTACAGGGGCACCAAAGAGAGTTGCTGGCCGTCCTGCCAGGTCATGATACCGCGCAATATCTGGAAGGCCTGGGATGCATTGCTTGCACGGAAGAAGATCCACGAGAGACAGACGAGGTGGAACGTGAAGGTGACGGCCAGGATGCGTCCGGCTAGGGATCGTTGCCCGCCGTCGGCGCGATCGAAGCCGAGAGCGCGCTCCAGACCGAGATAGAGGCCATGAAGCATTCCCCAGATGACGAACGTCCAGTTTGCCCCATGCCCCCGAGAATCATGGTTGTCATCAGGTTGCCGTACGTCCGGAGTTTCCCCTTTCTGCTGCCCCCCAACGAGATATAGAGGTAGTCCCGGAGCCATGTCGAGAGCGGGATATGCCAGCGGCGCCAGAATTCCCGGATCGACCCGGACAGGTACGGGGCGTCGAAGTTATCCATCAGACGGAAACCCAGGATGCGGGCAGCCCCTCGGGCGATATCCGTGTACGCGGAGAAGTCGCAGTAGATCTGTATTGCGAACGCGTAGGTGCCGAGCAGCAGCGTACCCCCGCTGAAGTGCGAGACGGTGACGTCAAGCGATCCCGTACTCCAGATCTCGACCGGGGTTCCGAAGACTCGATCCACATACCTACCCATGGGATCGGCGACAAAGGCCTTCTTGAGGAGGCCCCAGACGCACAGGAGAACGCCGCTGAGCATGCGCTCTTTGTTGGGAAAGTGCCGTTCCGCGAATTGCGGCATGAAGGACCGGCCGCGCATGATGGGACCGGCGACCAGTTGCGGGAAGAACGCAACGTAGAGGGCCATGTCGAGGAGGGAATGGGAGGCCTTGGCCTTGCTGCGGTACACGTCGATGGTGTAGCTCAGCGTCTGGAACGTGTAGAACGAGATACCGATGGGCAGCACAACGTCTCGAGAACCCAACCGTGTGGCGGAAGCCCGAGGACCGTCGCCAGCGAGAAGGCAGTGAAGTTGTGGTACTTGAAGAAGAACAGCAGCCCCAGGTTACTGGTGATGCTCAGCAGAAGCAGTGCGCGCCTCGAGCGGTCGGTTGCAGCTTTCTCGATCCACTGAGCTGCGAAGAAATCGATGAACGTCGACCAGATCAGCAGCAGCACCAGTGGAATCGAGAACACCATGTAGAAGTAGTAGCTGGCAGCAAGAAGGATCCATTTCCTGGCGCTGTGGCCCGTTCCGAAGTACAGGGCGACGACAAGGGGCAGGAAGATCAGGAAGTGGATGGAGTTGAAGAGCATCGGACCGTTCTGGGGGCATCATGTTGATCGCCGGAGGGCGGGGGTGGACCATCTGCCGCGTCGGAACGGCTCGCTGCCGGCCCATCCCATCGCCAAGTCCTGCGAGCAGCGGGCGTATGGATCTTTCCATGGATGCGAAATGAGGTCAAGCGTGCTATCGCTGAAATCTGCCGGCCGGCAGACAGAGTCGACCCCTGGTTACAGGCGGATGCTGTGGTGGCAAACAGGTCGCGGCTTGAATCCTCGCTTGCCAAGTGAGAGAATCTGGCGAGAGTTCTTGTTGGCCTATCGCACATGACTGGCGTCGAGAGATTCCTCGGCCCCCGAGAATGACGAAGACGCGAGAGCGTCTCTGTTCGGACCATCACGACCGTCAATTTTGGGATATTCGACCTGCCGCCGCCGCGGCATGATGAGGATCAGGTGCCCCGGTTTCTTTTCGTGCTAAGTTGCTATCGATCTGGCTCCACGTTGCTGAACCTCGTGCTGGGAAGTCATCCGGTATCCGCCTCCCTGGGCGAGTTTTCGACGCTTCAACAATCGGTGCGCAAATCGGGACGGTGTACCTGCAACGCCTCCTTGACGGCGTGTCCGTTTTGGCGCGAGGTTGCGGGGGAGCTCGAGCGCCGGGCAGGATGGAACCCTCTAAGCCAGCCTGACCGCCAGCCTCTCGGGGGTCTGGATCTCCACCTTCTGGGGTGGGCCCGTGTTCGGATGCAACAACGGGTTGCCGCCAAGGTGGGCCTGCCTTTCTTGCAGCGGGCGCTAGCGGCGATCTATCGCCATGATCCGGCTATGCGCACTATCGCCCAGAACACGTTCATGGCATTTGAAGTCATTGCCGAAGTCGCCAGTGCCAATCTGTTGATAGACTCCAGCAAGAACCCGTTCCGGGCACGGTCTTTGGTCCAGAGGCGTCCAGATAGTTGCCGCATTATCTACCTTGTTCGGGACGGACGTGGAGTAATGGCCTCAATGCTCGGGAAGGGGCAATCGGGCTCCGACCCATGGCACAACCGCGACCGTGTCGCCGCAGCCCGCTGGCGCTGGGAAAATCAGCGCATCCGCCGGGCTCTGACGGGTTTGCCTCGAGACTCCTGGCTGTTCCTCCGCTACGAGGACTTCTGTCGCGAGCCGGAAGAGGAACTGCGGCGAATCTGCGAGTTCCTGGGGCTTGGCTTTGATCCGCGCATGCTGGTGTTCGGCGACGCGGACCACCATGATGTCGGCGGCAACCGCATGCGGTTCTCCGACGATCACACCATCCGGCTCGACGAGGCGTGGCGACGAACGACCACGAAGGAGAACCTTGCGCAGTTTGAAGCGGTGGCCGGGTCCCTGAACCGTGCGCTGGGGTATGCCGACGCGCGGTCAGGAACGAGGTCGATGCGCAGCGGATAGGGGCCATAAAGCTTCTTGCGATTTGCCAGGGAGATCATTCCCTGATGAGAATGGCGCAGCACCAGCGGACGCGGGACACTAGGACCGCGGCTTGCCCGTCAACCGCAGGCGTACCAGCGTCCAGATGGCCACCACGCCGTCCCGCCAGTTTATCTTCTTGCCCTCGGCAAAGCTGCGTGGGTCATAGGAAATGCAAACTTCGACGATTTCATGCCCGGTGAGCGCCACGAGCGCGGTGACCTCGGGACAGAACTCGAAGCCGTCGCATCGCAGGGGCAGGGATTGTAGCAACTCGCGCCGGAACATCTTGTAGCACACCGGCTCATCGTGGATCCCGGTACGGAACAGCAGGTTGGTGACGAGGGTGAGCAGCCGGCCGCCCCAGTAGAAGCGAAAGTACGACCTGCGGAAGCGCCCGTGGACGCGGTTGCCGTAGACGACAGGGGCGTCCTGCCTCTCCGCCACCTCGAGCATGGTGACCAGATCGGCCGGGTCGTACTCCATGTCGCCGTCCTGCACCACCACGTAGTCGCCCCGAGCATGGGGAATGGCGGTGCGCAGCGCAGCCCCCTTGCCCCGGTTCTCCTCGTGCCGGTAGGCGCGCACCCGGGGACCAGAGAGCTTCTGGATGGTCTCCCAGGTCCCGTCGCTCGAGCCGTCATCCACCAGGAGCATCTCCAGGTCCACCGGCAGGGCCGCCACCCGCTCCACCACGCGGGCGATCGTGCGCTCCTCGTTGTAGACCGGGATCAGGACGCTCAGCTTCATGGGCTCCCTCTCAGCAGGATGACGAAGCGAGAGATGCTACACTCGTGTGGAAAAGCCCGTCAAGGCGGGAGGACTTGCCGGCGCGGCAGGTGTGCACGGCGAATTGGAACCAAACAGGGAGTCCGGTGCTCATCGCGACCATCATGGCAGCACGGGCCGACGAGGCCGTCGAGGCAGGCCAGGCGGCATCCCCGTACGCGGATCTGGTGGAGCTGCGTCTCGACGCGTTGCGCTCGCCGCCGGAGGAGCTCGACGATCTGATCCGCCGCATGCCCGCCCCCGTGCTGGCCACCTGCCGCAGGGAGAGCGAACGGGGTGAGTTCACGGGAAGCGAGGAGGAGCGGGTTGCTCTGCTGCGCCGAGCCGTGGCGGCGGGGGCCACCTGGGTGGATGTGGAGTGGGGCAGTGCGGCCGAGGAGCTGTTGCAGGACCGAGCGTCGGCGCACGTCATCCTGTCGCACCACGACTGGGAGAAGACGCCGCAGGACCTGCAGGAGCTTCACGCGCGCATGAAGGAGCGGGACGGTGCGTCGCTGATCAAGCTGGTAACCCAGGCCCGTGAGCTCGACGACAATCTGCGCATACGCGAGCTCCTGGCCCGTTGCGGCGGGGACGGTACCCTGGCGGCGTTCTGCGTCGGGGAGGCCGGCGTGGTCTCCCGGTTGTTGAATCTCTCGTGGGGTTCCGCGGCTACCTACGGTTCCGTGGACACGTCCGGCGCGCCGGGGCAGCTTCCCGTGGAGCAGATGGATCGGCTGTATCGTGTTCGCAGGATTGGCCCCGGCACGGAGTTCCTGGGCGTGGCGGGCTATCCTCTGAGTCACTCGCTGTCCCCGCACGTTCACGCTGCCGCCCTGCGCAGCCTGGACCTCGACATTACCTATCTGCCGCTGTCCAGTGAGCGTCCGGGCCCCCTCATGCGACTGGCGCGCGCCCTGCCGTTGCGCGGTTTTTCCGTGACCCTGCCGCACAAGGAATCCATCCGGTCGCATCTGGACGAGGTCGACCCCCTGGCGCAGGCCATCGGGGCGGTGAACACCGTGATGCAGCGGGACGGGCGCTGGCTGGGGTGGAACACCGATGCCAGCGGGGGCGTTGAGCCCTTGGCCCGCCGGATGGACCTCGACGGGTGTCCGGTGGCGGTGCTGGGCGCAGGAGGGGCAGCGCGGGCGCTGGTCCACGCCCTGGCCCGGCAGGGTGCGAAGGTCACGGTGTTCAATCGCAGCGAAGCCCGGGCCCGGGAACTGGCCCGCGCGGCTGGGGTGGACTGGCGGCCGCTGTCCAAGCTGGAGACCCACCCGCACCGCGTGCTGGTCCAGGCCACGCCGGTGGGGATGGCGCCCCGTGTGCACGAGATGCCGGTTCCGGCGGAGTGGCTGCACGGGGAGCTGATCTACGACCTCATCTACAACCCGCGGGAGACTGCCCTGTTGCGCGCCGCACGCCGGCAGGGGCTGGCCACGCTGGATGGGCTGCAGATGTTCCTGGGCCAGGCGGCGCAGCAGTTCGAGCTGTTCACCGGCGAGCGGGCGCCGCGTCAGGTGATGGAAAAGGCCGCGTTGCAGGCACTGGACGCGCAGGCAGAGCAAGGACGCGACCATGCCTGAGACCGGCGGTCGCTACTCGCGCCAGGTGTTGTTTCCTGGCATCGGGCCCCGTGGCCAGGAGCGGGTGCGGGCCGCCTCGGCGGTGCTGGTGGGCTGCGGGGCGCTGGGCTCCCTGCAGGCCGACCTGTTGGTGCGCGCTGGCCTGGGGCGGCTGCGGATCATCGACCGGGACTTCGTCGAGCGCACCAACCTGCAGCGCCAGGTCCTGTTCACCGAGGCGGACGCGGACCGGGCGCTACCCAAGGCCATTGCAGCCTCGGAGCACCTGCGCCGGATCAACTCCGATGTGGAGGTGGAGGGCGTGGTGTCCGACCTGACGCCGGGAAACGCCCGGGCATTGCTCGAGGGGTTCGACCTGATCCTGGACGGCACGGATAATTTCGAGGGGCGCTTCCTGATCAATGATATCGCCGTCAAGAGTGGTCGTCCGTGGATCTACGGCGGTTGCGTCGGCGCCTACGGCGTCTGCCTCGCCATCCGCCCGGGAGACACGGCCTGTCTGTCGTGCCTCATGCCGTCATCGCCGGCGCCGGGAGCCTCACCCACCTGTGACACCGTCGGCGTCATCGGCCCGGCCGCCGGCGCGGTGGCCTGCCTGCAGGCGGCAGAGGCCCTGAAGATTCTCAGCGGCCATCCCGAGCGGCTGCGCGCCGCACTGGTCGCGATGGACCTGTGGCGGTGCACGTACCAGGAAGTGCACGTGGCCCGGGACCCGGCGTGTTCCACCTGCGGTGAGGGCCGGTTCCGCTACCTGGAGGGCGGTGAGGGGCGCAGCATCACCGTGCGCCTGTGCGGACGCAACGCCGTGCAGGTCACACCGCCCGAGCCGCTCCAGTGCGATCTGGATGCCCTGGCGCGCAAGCTCGACAATGTAGGAACCGTGGTGGCCAATGCTTTTCTGATTCGCTGCCAGGTGGGCGAGCATCAGCTCACCATCTTCCGCGACGGCCGCCTGCTGGTGGGCGGCACCGAGGATCCGGCGGTGGCCCGCGGCCTCTACGCTCGCTACGTGGGGGTCTAGCTCCACCACCGGGAAGGATCCGGGTTGTATCATGGTTTCACCTGTGGCACGGAGCCTCCATCATGAAAGCTGGCAGCGGGCAGACCACCTCCACCGACGAGATCCGACGCTTGCGCGATCTCGCGTCGCGCGGCAATGTGTTGCCGCTGGTGCGCGAGGTCCCGGCGGATCTGCTCACACCTGTGGGTGCGTTCCTGCGCGTGGCCGGCGAGGACCGCGCGTTCCTTCTGGAGTCGGTGGAGGGCGGCGAGACCATCGCGCGCTACTCGTTCCTGGGCACGAGTCCTAGTCGCCGCCTGCGCGCCCGGGGCAATCGCCTGGAGGAGGTGGATGGCGAGGGGAGGGTGGTGTCGGCGCAGGGCGATGCCCTGGACCGGGTGCGCCAGTGGTTGCGGCCCTTGCGGCCGGTGCAGCTGGAGGGGTTGCCCCGGTTCAGCGGCGGCGCGGTGGGCTACCTGGCCTATGACGCGGTGCGCTGGATGGAGGACATCCCGGAGACGGTGGAGGATGACCTGGGCCTGCCGGACCTGGAGTTCGGGCTCTACGACACGGTGCTGGCCTTCGACCATCTGCGGCATCGCATCCTGATCATCGCCAACCTGTTCGCCGAGGGAGGAGATCTGGAGGGCAAGCATCATGTGGCCCGGCAGCGGCTCGACCGGCTGGAGGAGCGCCTGCGACAGGGCCTGGAGGATCCGGCCTCGCAGGCGGCGGCGCCGGCTCCGCCGCCGCTGGACTTGCCCGGCCCCGAGGCATTCGCCCGTCGCGTGCGCCGGGCGCAGGAATATATCCGCGCCGGGGATATCTTTCAGGTAGTGCTCTCGCAACGGTTCTCCCGCCGGTTCGAGGGTGATCCGTTCTCGGCCTACAGGGCCCTGCGACGTATCAATCCTTCGCCCTACATGTTCCACCTGCAGCTCGGTGAGATGACCATGTGCGGCGCGTCGCCCGAGATGCTCTTGCGTGTGGAGGGGGATGAGATCCAGACGCGACCCATCGCCGGGACGCGCCGGCGTGGGGTCACCGCGGCGGAGGACTCGGCGCTGGAGCAGGAGCTGCGCTCCGACGCCAAGGAGGTGGCGGAGCACGTCATGCTGGTGGACCTGGGCCGCAACGATCTGGGACGCGTGTGCCGTCCGGGAACGGTACGTGTACACGAGTTCCAGCAGGTGGAGCGCTTCTCGCACGTCATGCACCTGTCCAGCGGCGTGCGCGGCAAGCTGCGCGAAGGAGTCGATGCACTGCACGCGCTGGCGGCCTGCTTTCCGGCAGGCACGGTGAGCGGAGCGCCCAAGGTGCGGGCCATGGAGATCATCGACGAGCTGGAGGAGAGCCGGCGAGGTCCCTACGCCGGCGCCGTTGGCTATCTCGATTTTTCCGGTAACCTGGACTCGTGTATCACCATCCGTACCGTGATCATCACCGGTGGCATGGCGTACGCGCAGGCCGGTGCCGGGGTGGTGGCGGACTCCTCACCCGAGCGCGAACACACCGAGACGGTGGAGAAGGCCACGGCGCTGCTGGAGGCGGCCCGTCTGGCGGCGGAGGTGGGGCGGTGATCCTGGTCGTCGACAACTACGATTCATTCACCTACAACCTGGTGCAGTACCTCGAGGAGCTGGGCCGCAAGGTGACCGTGCGACGTAACGATGCCATCCAGGTGGACGAGGTGCTGGGCGGCACATTCCGGGCGGTGGTGATCTCGCCGGGGCCCGGCGTGCCGCGGGATGCCGGGATCTGCCTGGATCTCGTTCGCAGGGCCGGTGCGGACATGCCGGTGCTGGGTGTCTGTCTGGGACACCAGGCCATCGCCGAGGCACTGGGCGGGCGCGTGATCCCGGCGCCGGTGCTCATGCATGGCAAGACGAGCCCCATACACCATGACGGCAAGACGCTGTTCCGCGGCCTTCCGGATCCGTTTCCCGCGACGCGCTATCATTCGCTGATGGTGGACCCGGAACGCCTGCCGGAGGAGCTCACGCGCTCGGCATGGACCGAGGACGATACGGTGATGGGCCTGCGCCACCGCGAATGGCCGATGGAGGGTGTGCAGTTTCATCCCGAGTCGATCCTTACCCTTGCAGGCAAGCAATTGATGGCCAACTGGTTGGAAAGCATCGCGACATGAAGGCGTGGATCCGGCAAGTGTCCGAGGGGCGCGATCTCCTGGCGGGGGAGGCCGCGGACGCCATGACGTGCATCATGGACGGGCAGGCGACGGATGCCCAGATCGCGGCCCTGCTCATGGCGCTGCGCATGAAGGGCGAGACGGTGCAGGAGATCACTGCGTTCGCCCGCGTGATGCGCGCTCGTGCGGTGACGGTTTCCCTGCCCGGGGACGACCTGCTGGATCTGTGCGGCACCGGCGGAGACGGCACCGGGAGCATCAACGTTTCGACCCTGGCGGCGCTGGTGGTGGCCTCGGAGGGCGTGAAGGTGGCGAAGCACGGCAATCGCTCCCTCTCCGGCCGTTGCGGCAGCGCCGACCTGCTGGAGGCGCTGGGCGTGCGCCTCGACGCCCCGCC
>CBDVAL010000035.1:0-19591 GCA_965371955.1 uncultured bacterium
AAGCTGACCCACGACCGGCCGTACCGCAAGTCCGCCAGGGTGGCCGGGCAGGTGCTGGGCCGCTTCCACCCGCACGGTGAGGGCGCGGTCTACGACGCCATCGTGCGCATGGCGCAGGATTTCTCGCTGCGCTACCCGCTCGTCGACGGCCAGGGGAACTTCGGTTCCGTGGACGGCGACCCGCCGGCGGCCATGCGCTATACCGAGATCCGCATGGCGAAGATCGCGAGTCATCTACTCAACGACATCGAGAAGGAGACCGTCGACTTCGTCCCCAACTACGACGGCTCCGAGAACGAGCCTGTGGTGTTACCGTGCGCGTTCCCCAACCTGCTGGCCAACGGTTCGTCCGGCATCGCTGTGGGCATGGCCACCAATATTCCGCCGCACAACCTGCGCGAGCTGGTGGACGCGCTGATCCTGCTCATCAAGGACTCCACGACAACGATTGACGATCTGATAGAGGTGATGCCGGGTCCGGACTTCCCCACCGCCGCGACCATCTATGGCCGCGAGGGGATCCGCCAGGCGTACCGCACCGGTCGCGGCCGGGTCATCGTGCGCGCGCTGGCGGAGATCGAGACCAACGAGAAGACCGGCCGGGATCGCATCCTCGTCACCGAGATCCCCTACATGGTGAACAAGGCGTCGCTCATCGAGAAGATTGCGGATCTCGTGCGTGACGGCAAGCTGTCGGACATCAGCGACATCCGCGACGAGTCCGACCGGCACGGCATCCGCGTGGTCATCGAGCTCAAGAAGAGCGCGGTGGCACAGGTGATCCTCAACAACCTCTACGCCCATACCTCCATGCAGGAGACCTTCGGCGTCAACATGCTGGCCATCCACCAATCGCAGCCGCGGCTGATGAACCTCAAGCAGATGCTGCAGGCGTTCATCGAGCATCGGCGTGAGGTGGTGGTGCGGCGCACGCGCTACGACCTGCGCAAGGCCGAGGAGCGCGCCCATATCTTGGAGGGTCTCAAGACCTGCCTGGACAACCTCGACGAGGTGATCTCCCTGATCCGCGAGGCGCCGGCGCCCAAGGAGGCCAAGGAGCAGTTGCGGCTGCGCTTCAAGTTCAGCGACGTGCAGGCGCAGGCTATCCTGGAGATGCGCCTGCAGCGCCTCACCGGACTGGAGCGCCAGAAGATCGCCGACGAGCTTGAAGACGTGCTCAAGCGGATCGCGCGCTACAAGGAGATCCTCGCCAGCGAGACCATCGTGATGTCCATCATCACCCAGGAACTGCAGGAGATCCGCACGACGCATGGCGACGAGCGCCGCACGCGCATCGTGGACCAGTCGGTGGAGATGTCGCTGGAGGACATGATCGCCGAGGAGGACATGGTGATCACGTGCTCGCACTCGGGCTACATCAAGCGCAACCCGGTGACCATCTACCGCAAGCAGCAGCGCGGCGGCAAGGGACGCATCGGCATGCGCACCCGGGACGAGGATTTCGTCGAGAACGTGTTCGTCGCCTCGACGCATGCCTACCTGCTGCTGTTCACCAACATGGGCCGGGTGCACTGGCTCAAGGTGTACTCCATCCCGCAGGTGGGCGCCGCCGGCAAGGGCAAGGCCATCAAGAACTTCGTCCGGCTGCGCGACGGCGAGCGCGTCGTGGGTATGCAGGCGGTGAAGGACTTCGACGAGAGCCGCTCGCTGCTGTTCGCCAGCCGCCTGGGCAAGATCAAGCGCACGTCGCTGGCTGCGTACTCCAACCCGCGCGCCGGCGGCATCGTGGCGGTGGGCGTGCAGCAGGGCGATGACCTGCTCACCGTGGCGCTTGCCGGCGAGAACAACGAGGTGCTGCTGGCCACGCGCAACGGCTACGCCGTGCGTTTCCCCATCTCGCAGGTGCGCCCCATGGGCCGCACGGCTGCCGGGGTGCGCGGCGTCAACCTGCGCCAGGGCGACCAGGTGGTGGGGATGGAGGTGCTTGAGGGCTCCGGCAAGATCCTCTGCGTCACCGAGAACGGCTACGGCAAGCGCACCGCGCTGGAGGATTACCGCATCACCGCCCGGGGCGGCAAGGGGATCATCAACATCCGTGTCAACGAGCGCAACGGCAAGGTGGTGGCCACCATGCAGGTCACCGACGACGATCAGGTCATGGTGATCACGCTCAGCGGCATGATCCTGCGCATGGGCATGAAGGGAATCAGCGTCTACGGCCGCGCCACGCAGGGTGTGCGCCTGATGACGCTGGGCGACGACGACGATCGCATCGTCTCCGTGGCTCCCGTCCCCATGGAGGAGCGCGCGCCGGACTCGGGCGAGAGCCCCCCTGCGGCGGTCGATCCACCCGACGAACCCGAAGATCCACCGCTGGACGTGGAAGTATAATGAACTGGGGTCGGAGCCAGTCCTTATACCTCGTTAGCCCGGATGCCCGGCCGATACGGTGCTCGAGGTATAAGGACTGGCTCCGACCCCGATCGATTTAACTCCGACCCCGGTCTTCAGGAGGGAGTTTCAGATGAAGTTCTTCATCGACACGGCGAACATAGACGAGATCCGTGAGGCGTCCGCCATGGGCGTGCTCGACGGCGTGACCACGAACCCGTCGCTGGTGGCCAGGGAGGGCCGGGAGTTCATGGACGTCCTGGCCGAGATCGTCAAGATTGTCGACGGTCCCATCAGCGCCGAGGTCACTTCGACCGAGTTCGAGGGGATGATGGTCCAGGCGCGCAAGCTGGCCAAGTTCCACGAGAACATCGTGGTGAAGATCCCGATCATCTCCGAGGGACTCAAGGCCATCAAGGCGTGCTCCGACGAGGGCATCCGGATCAACGTCACCCTGTGCTTCTCGGCCAACCAGGCGCTGCTGGCCGCCAAGGCCGGTGCCGCCTACATCAGTCCGTTCCTGGGTCGCCTGGATGACATCGGGCATAACGGCATGGACCTGATCCGGGAGATCCGCACGGTCTACGACAACTACGGCTACCCGACGCAGATCCTCGCCGCCAGCATCCGCTCGCCGCTGCACGTCACCGAGGCCGCGCTCATCGGAGCCGATGTGGCCACCGTGCCGTTCAAGGTGCTCCAGGCCATCATCAAGCACCCGCTCACCGAGAGTGGCCAGGCGCGCTTCCTCGCCGACTGGGAGAAGGTCAAGAAGCTGCAGGGCGTGGGAACCTCGTAACCGTCTCGGCCGTCCACATGGCTCGCAAGGCAAAGACCCCACCGGCGACGGATTCGAAGAATCCCGCGGACGCGTTCGCCGAGCTGGAAAGGCGCGACCGTGCCGCCGCGGAGGGCGGCGGTGCGGAGCGCATCGAGCGCCAGCACAAGGCCGGCAAGCTCACTGCGCGCGAGCGCGTCGAGGCGCTCCTGGATCCGGAGTCGTTCCAGGAGACCGACCGCCTGGTGACGCACCGCAGCAACGACTTCGGCATGGAGCGCCGCCTCATCCCCGGGGACGGCGTCATCACGGGCGCCGGCCTCATCGAGGGTCGCCCGGTGTTCGTCTTCGCCCAGGACTTCACCGTCTTCGGCGGCTCGCTGTCGGAAACCTACGCCGCCAAGATCTGCAAGCTCATGGATCAGGCCATGAAGGTCGGCGCGCCGATCATCGGGTTGAACGATTCCGGCGGGGCGCGCATCCAGGAGGGTGTGGTCTCCCTGGCCGGCTACGCCGACATCTTCCTGCGCAACACCCTGGCCTCCGGCGTGGTGCCGCAGATCTCCGCCATCATGGGACCGTGCGCAGGCGGCGCCGTCTACTCCCCGGCCATCACCGACTTCAACATCATGGTGAAGGATACGTCGTACATGTTCATCACCGGCCCCGACGTCATCAAGACGGTGACGCATGAAGAGGTGACCAAGGAGGAGCTCGGCGGCGCGGTGACGCACTCCACGAAGTCCGGCGTGGCGCACTTCGCCATGGAGGACGACCGCGCCGCGCTGCTGCTCATCCGCCGGCTGCTGTCGTTCGTGCCGCAGAACAACCTGGACGACCCACCGCGGCTGGAGCCGCAGGATTCCGCCGAGCGCATGGACCAGGCCCTCGACGGCATCGTGCCGGCGGATCCCAACAGGCCGTACGATATCAAGGACGTCATCTCGAAGATCGTCGACGACGGCGACTTCCTCGAGGTGCACCAGCACTTCGCCGAGAACATCGTGGTGGGCCTGGCGCGCCTGGACGGTCGCCCGGTGGGCGTGGTGGCCAACCAGCCGGCGGTGCTGGCCGGCACCCTGGACATCAACTCGTCGGTGAAGGGCGCACGCTTCGTGCGCTTCTGCGACTCGTTCAACATCCCGCTGGTGATCTTCGAGGATGTGCCGGGGTTCCTGCCGGGCGTCGGCCAGGAGCACGGCGGCATCATCCGCCACGGCGCCAAGCTGCTCTACGCCTTCGCCGAGGCCACCGTGCCCAAGATGACGGTGATCACGCGCAAGGCCTACGGCGGCGCCTACTGCGTCATGGGCTCCAAGCACATCCGGACCGACGTGAACCTGGCCTGGCCCACGGCGGAGATCGCGGTGATGGGCCCGGAGGGCGCGGTGGAGATCCTCTACCGCCGCGAGATCGCCGCCTCCGAGGACCCGGAGAAGTTCCGCGCCCATCGCGTCGCCGAGTTCCGTGAGCGCTTCGCCAACCCATACGTGGCCGCCGAGCGCGGCTACATCGACGCGGTCATCAAGCCCAGCGAGACCCGCCCCCGCCTCATCCGCGCCCTACGCATCCTCGACACCAAACGCGAGCGCAACCCCGCCAAGAAGCACGGCAACATCCCACTCTAGCCTCCAGGGGTCGGAGCCAGGATCTATACCTCGCTCCGCCGGGGCCATTGGGCAAGTAGCCGACCGCCGAGGTATAAAGTCAAGCTCCGACCCCGTTGATTCTCGGGCGGCAGCAGACCATGGAGGTATAAAGTCTGGCTCCGACCCCGTTGAGTTACATCCAACGTGACCGGGGATCCGGTCCCCGGGAACCGTGTGTCGATCGCGTCGAGGATGATATGCTGTAGCTCCTTAACTTGCACGGAGGAACCTCGATGATCCGAAACAGCCTGATCGCGGCAATCGTTCTTCTTCTGGTCTCGGCCGCTCCGGCGCTGGCGCAGGAACTCGACGCGCCGCAGGAGGGCAAGGCCAAGGTCTACGTGTTCTACTTCGCGGGGAGTTCGATCGTCCGTGCCGAGGCCAGCATCTTCGTGGATGACCGCTACGTGGGAAACGTAGGCTCGAGCTACTACATGGGGTTCGATGTGGACCCGGGAGAGCAGCTCGTATGGTCCCACTTCGGCGGCAAGCGGTCGTTCGCCCGGCTGAACGCCGCTGAGGGCAGAACCTACTACATCCACCTGGAGATGCTGGCCGCTCGCTACAATCCCGTGCCGGTGCCCAGGCTGACGAACGCCTGTCCCAACGACAAGAAGGGCAACAAGCACTACCAGAAGATCAGCAAGCGCCTTGCCAAGCAGAAGTTCACCCTGGCGGACAATCCTCCCGAGCGACTGGAGAAGGGCCAGAAGGGGAAGGCCAAGACCATCAAGGACACCCTGGCGAGCTGGGAGTCCGACTGGCAGAAGAGCAAGAAGTGGGCCGTCATCGAGCCGGAGGACGGCGACTAGCGCGAAAGGCGGTCCGGATGTCCCTGCAGCCCGGCCAGATGCTCGCCCACTACCGCCTCGTCGAGAAGATCGGCGAGGGCGGCATGGGAGTGGTCTGGAAAGCCGAGGACACCACGCTGGACCGCGTGGTGGCCGTCAAGGTGCTGCCCGATCTGTTCTCGCACGACCCGGAGCGGCTGGCGCGCTTCGAGCGCGAGGCCAAGCTGCTTGCCTCGCTGAACCATCCCAACATCGCGACGTTGCACGGGCTGCACCAGGCGCCGTCCCAGGAGGGCGGACCCGAGGTGCGCTTTCTCGTCATGGAGATGGTGGAGGGCGAGGACCTTGCCGCCCGGCTGGCGCGCGGGCCGCTCTCCATCGACGAGGTGCCTGCGGTGGCCGGCCAGATCGCCGCGGCGCTGGAGGCGGCGCACTCGCACGGCATCATTCACCGCGACCTCAAGCCGGCCAATATTGTCCTGACCCCGGAGGGGGTGGCCAAGGTGCTGGACTTCGGCCTGGCCAAGGCGGTGGAGCCGGATGCCGCATCGGCCTCCGGTAGCCTGTCGCTTTCGCCCACCGTCACGTCCAGAGGAACGGTGGCCGGCGTGATCCTGGGCACGGCGGCCTACATGTCCCCGGAGCAGGCGCGCGGCAGGCCGGTGGATCGGCGCGCCGACCTGTGGTCGTTCGGCTGCGTGCTGTACGAGTGCCTGACCGGCGTGCAGCTGTTCCGGGGCGAGACCGTCTCGGACTCCCTGGCGGCCATCCTGCGCAAGGAACTGGACTGGTCGATCCTGCCCGGGGAGACGCCGCCCCTGGTGCGCTTGCTGGTGCGTCGATGTCTCACGCGCGATCCCGTCAAGCGGCTGCAGGACGCCGGCGACGCGCGCATCGATCTCGAGGAGGCCATGGAGGACCCGCAGGGAACCTCGCTGGGTCTGACCCCACCTGCCGCGGCGCCCGTGGCGGCGCAGGGCCGCAAGGCCTGGCTCCCCTGGCTGGTGGCGACGCTGGCCCTGCTGCTCGCTGCATTCCTCGCCATTCGCTCCGAGGGCCGCCCGCCCCGTGCTGTCCGCTCGCACCGTATGACCATTCCGGTGCCGGGCCCCACCGAGTTTGGTGACCTGAGCGCATCGCCTCCCGTCATCTCGCCGGACGGCCACCATGTGGTCTTCGGCGTGACCGACGACGCCGGTGGAACCCGTCTATGGGTACGGGCTCTCGACGACTTCACCGCGCGCCCGCTGGACAACACCCTGGGCGCAGCGTACGCCTTCTGGTCGCCGGACAGTCGTGAAGTCGGGTTCTTCGAGTCAGGCAAGATCAAGCGTATCGAGATATCCACCGGACGAGTGCAGACCATGGTGGACAAGGTCTCGGCCTTCCCGCGCGGCGCCGCGTGGAACGCCAACGGACAGATCCTCTATGTCCCGGATTCCAATTCAGGTGTCTATCTGGCGGATACCGCCGGCGGGACGGAACGGCTGCTCACCTCGCCGGACCCGGACGTGCCCGACAGTAGCCACCGTTGGCCCTGGTTCCTCCCTGACGGGGAGCATTTTCTGTTCGTGTCGTGGACCAACGACCTGAGGGCTCGACCCGAGCACGGCGGCATCTTCCTGGCATCCATCTCCGGGGACGAGGAGCCCGTGCGCATCACATCGGAGGCATCCCGCGTGGCATACGCGCCGCCGGGCTACCTGCTGGTGGCCCGCGAGGACAACCTCATGGCCATTCCCTTTGATCTCGGTGGGAGGCGCGTCACAGGAGAAGGCAAGGTGATCGCCACCGGGATTCTCTACAACGGCGGGAATGCCCATGCTGCCTTCTCGGCCTCCACGGAAGGCACCCTGGTCTACGCAAGCGGGCAAGCTTTCGAACCCTCCACGCTCACCTGGTACGACCGCAGTGGCAACACCTCGATTGTCGCCGGTGAACCGGCGCTCTACGACAGCTTGCGGCTTGCCCCTTCCGGGGATCAGGCGGCGGCGGTCATCATCGGCGAGAGCGGCGACGGTGAGCTCTGGATCGTCGATCTGGTGCGCGGGGTCCGCACGCGCCTGGACCAGGGGGCCTGGGCGGAGAACTATCCGGTGTGGTCCAGCGCCGGCGACCAGGTCATGTTCTCGTCGCAGGAAAGCGGCACCATGAATCTTGTGACGAGATCTTCCGATGCCTCCGGTGATGCAATGGAGGTGCTCGCCGATGACGTCGACAAGGTTCTCCATGATTGGTCCCGCGACGGACGGTACGTCGCCTACAATGCGCTGGGTCTGGGCAGTGGAGCCGCAAGCATCTGGCTCTACTCGCCGGAAACAAAGAAGACGGAGGTCCTGGTCACCGGAGACTCCACCTACGGGGACTTGCGATTCTCACCTGATTCGCGCTGGGTCGCCTACGTGTCCGACGATTCCGGCCGCAACGAGGTGGTCGTTCAGGCATTCTCCGACGATAACGGCGTCAAGGCAGGCGGCCGGTGGCAACTCTCCACGGCAGGTGGAGACTCACCGCACTGGCGGGACGACGGCCGCGAGATCCTCTACGTCGATCCCCAGCGCCGCGTCATGTCCGTGTCGGTGGAGGCCCAGGGAAGCCGACTGGCGCTGGGCGCGCCGCAGGAGCTGTTCAGCATTCTCAAGGTGATCGTCGGCATCGATTTCTCCGGCGATCACGAGCGCATCCTCCTCGCCTCCCGGGATGTGGTGGGCAGCCGCGAGCCCATCTATGTCGTGGTCAAC
Source organism: uncultured bacterium (assembly GCA_965371955.1). Classification (GTDB taxonomy): domain Bacteria; phylum Acidobacteriota; class Polarisedimenticolia; order CBDVAL01; family CBDVAL01; genus CBDVAL01. The sequence continues at coordinate 8,312 of CBDVAL010000035.1, forward strand.
TGGCCCGGCGACCTGTAGTAATCCGGGGTCGGAGCCGGGGACTATACCTAGAGACCCGTCACGTGGGGCCGAAGAGGCGAATGGTTGGAGACAGCAACACGGACCGTTTGAGACGGATCACCCGAACGCTGCTGGATCCGGCGGCTGATCCCGGTGCGCTCAGAGACAGCACCATCGAGATGCATACGCTGCTCTCACGCATCTGCGGCATGGACCCGGATGACCCCGGCTCCGACGACTCCAGTCATACGTTTCTGCCCGCCGGAAAGGCGCTCAGCCCGCACGACGCGGCGCGATGTGTGTTCGACTACGCACGCACGACCAAGTTTCTCCGTGGCATCCGGGCCGCCATCGACGAAGGACACCGCCGATTCCGCGGCGAGATCCTGCACGTATTCTACGCCGGGTGCGGACCGTTTGCTGCGCTCCTGCTGCCGCTGGCCACCGTCTTGAGGCCGGGTCAGGTGCAATTCACGCTGGTGGATGTTCATCCACGCTCCTTGCAGCATGTGCGGCAGATAGTCGAAGCGCTCGACCTATCGGCGTTCATTCGCGAGTATCTGGAATGCGACGCCACCGTCTATGACCATGACCAGAGGTCTCCTATCCACATTCTTGTCATAGAGGCAATGCAAAAGACTCTGGCGAAGGAACCTCAGGTAGCCCTGGCGATGAATCTCGTGCCTCAAATGAGCCCATCCGGGATTCTGATTCCCGAGAGAATTACACTGACCGCAGCACTGGCCGACATCAATGCCGAGATCCTCGGTCCCTCAACCGGCGGCGAGGAGGCGGCCGTTTGCGACGGTTCTCAGGCTCGAAGGGAACGCGTGACGCTCGGCTCCCTCTTTGAGGTGTCGGTGGACGCGGTGCGCTCCTACGAGGTGCAGGCGTTCCCTGACGACGCCCGGGTTTGTATCCCGGCGCGAACGGTGGCCGCGAAGCGTCCCACATCGGATACACAGCAACCCGTTATGCTCACCAGGATTCAAGTCTTTGAATCCATCACTCTAGGCGACTACGATAGTGGTCTGACCTATCCTACCGTGATGCCGAACCAGGAACTGGTCGAGGAGCCCGGGTCTGTCTCGTTCGTGTACCGGCTCGGGCGGCAGCCCGGCCTGGTCTCCATTCTTGCCCGAGATCAACCGGAAGGCCACTCCATCAGGAAGTAAATCCCGGTTTCTCCGGTGCGGGAAAAGCTGAGCCTCTCGTAGAGACGCAGGGCCGGGTTGTTGCACTCCACGTGGATCCGGACGGGCTTGCCCGCGTCCCGGGCCTCGGCCAGTAGCTCCTTCACGAGCGAGCTTCCCACTCCCTGGTTGCGGGCCTCGGGGAGAAGGGCGATATCCACGATGCGAATCTCGTCGGGCCGGCGATCGACGTAGAGCCGTCCGATGGGCCGGTCGTCCGAGAGGATGATGTCGAACCGGGCATCGGGAAACACGTTCTGGTAGTGCTGATGCTGTGCGGCGAACTGCATGCGCAGAAAAGCCTCCTTCTGAGCGTCACTCCAGTCCACGAGCGCCATCTCCTCCGTGCGCGTGCTGGCATAGATCTCGAACAACAGGGCTTCATCTTCCGCCTGGATGGGTCGGAGGGAGGTCGGCAGGCTCATGGAACAGGACGGCTAGGCGGCGTAATCCACGGACACGACGAGGTAGTCGAAGTTCGCCGGCTGCGGGCCGGACAGCCCCCGGCGTGCCAGGCGCCTGCAGTGTATCTCGCTCTCCTCCCCGGAGGCGCGAAACTGCAGACCGTTCCACGAGGACGGTGTGGCGCTCCCATGGGCCAGCCCGGCGATGAAGTAGACGCCCCGGCGCAGGCCATGGCTGCCGGGCCGAGGGCGCACGCTCAGCAGGACATCCCGCGAGGAGGTCCGTGCTGAAGCCCACGACGGCTGCGCACCGTAGAGCCGTGTCTTGATGTAGCGGCCGGTGAGGCTCTGCATTCCGTCATAGCGCTGAACGGCGAGCCGCAGGCCGGTCTCTTCAAGAATGGGCATGGTGAAGCTCACCGCCGCCCCCCGGTTGACCACCGGTGTCTTCTCGAGATCCCACACGTGATGCCGGATGGTCTCATGCGGTTCACCCCCCGGCAGACTGAAGACCGCAAACACCGACAGGGCATCCAGCTCGGGCTGCGACCAGGTTTTCTCGGCCTCGACCACACCATGGATGGTGACACGTGCTCCCCTGCGAAGAAACTCGCGGTCTCCGGTGCGCAATCGCTCCGCTCCCATCACGTCGGCGTGGAAGGGACTCGCCTCCGGACCCTCGACGCCCTCGTGGTCCCCGGCTCTCTTGCTCCAGTAGCCGATGGACACGGGTGAGACGCCGGAACCTTCATGGCCGAGTGCCGCGAGGCAGGCGCCGCCGAGGCTCATCGAGCACGCCACGCCGGTGGAGCCGAGTATCAGGAAGTCGCGTCGCTGTATCATCTGCGGCATGCTCAACCCCCGCTAGTCCCGGGCCCGCGAACGCCCATCGGTCCGTCCACGGTCCTCTTCGCTTGCGGAAGCGATCCCGAACGGCGGCGTGAACTGGTCGGCCAGATCCATCAACGGATCCGCATCCATCACCATGATGTTTCCAACAAACCCCGTGCACTCGCTACCGAGCAGGGCGCTGGCGATCTCGCGCAACTGCTGCGTCTCCGGGTAACCCCAGTAGAGCGTTGCTCGAGGACCGGCCACCCCCACAGGAGGGCCGAGAAGACGATCACGGCTCGAGCCCAGGTAGGCCCCGCCGGTGCAGTCGTCCGAGCGGAAGTAGGCGATGGGCCGCGCGCCATGGGAGAACCTGTCCTTGCGCACCAGGATGGGCACCAGGGTATCGTTGATCTCCATGGCCACCTGCATGCGCTGCAGCGAGAAGTCCATCTTCAGGACCGTTCCGATCTCCTTGCCGAGCGCATCCACCGCCCTGACCAGCGGCGGCTCCTTGACCCGCTGCGATTGCAGGCTCGTCACACCGCAAACGACGATCAGGACGCTCAGGCACATGCCCTGCAGAATCCTCTTGACTGGTTGCATCGAAACCTCCTTGTCATCGGAGAGGAACCCGGATCTTGCGTTCCGGCCCGTTCGCCGATGTCCTATCCCCGTGACGGGAAGATCCCAACCAGGGCGATAATAAAGTTCAACGTCAGGTACGGCTGCATGTTGTCATGGGACTGGCCGTTGAAACTGCCGGTGGCCAGTGACGACATCGCCACGTTGGGCGCCGCCATGTCATGGTAATTGTCCTCATTGCTGGTGGCCAGGCGACTGCCCGTCGGGTCCGTATCCTGGGCATCCGCATCCACGCCCCTCAGGGAGTGAGTGTGCGACGGAAGCTGCCCTGCAGTCAGCGTCTCGGTCTCGGTTCCTCCACGTTCACCCAGGCTCCGGGGCGTCAGACCCGGCCCATTGCCGGGATGCATGGGCGCACGGCCGCGCATGTCGGGTAGCCCGAAGGTCGTCCGCCCGTCACCGCCGTACACTGTCCCGACGAGCGCGAAGAGCGCGGTGTTCTGGGAGATCTGAAGCAACTGGCCATCGCAGAACGCCCAGTTTCGAATGGCGAAGTTGCCGGCGAAGATCCTGATCTCTGCGATGAATGGGCTGGACACGATAGCCTCCTCAGGGCCGCGAAGGGAAGACGCCGAACAGCGCGATGATGAAGTGGATACCGAAGTACGGCTGTATGTTGGCATGCGGCTGCCCGGTGCTGCCGGGCTGTCCGATGATGCTGCCCGGCGCCATGTCTACGAGGGCGCCACCGCTCACACGGTACATTGCTTCGCTGGATCGACCGAGCATCTTTCCGGTGGGGTCCACCGAGGCAGCATTCGCTGTTGAGGTCTGCGTCAGATGGCCGTGCGCCGGAAGTTGCTGCACCGACGCCACCGTCGCGGTTTCTCCTCCGGCCTTCGAGCCCCACTGACGATTGGTCAGGCCCGGGCCGGCGCCGGCGTGAATGGGAAGCCTGCCGCGCAGGTCCGGAAGGCCGAAGGTCGTCCTCCCGTCGCCCCCAAAGACCGTCCCCAGCAGAGCGAACAGCGCATTGTTCTGGGAAATGTCGAGAAGCTGACCATCGCAGAAGGCCCAGCCCTGCGGCGCGAAATTCCCCGCGAACATCTTGATCTCAGCGAAATAGGCTTCCGACATGATGACCTCGCTAGTTCCGAGACGGGAAGAGGCCGACCAGGGCGATGATGAAATGCAATGTCAGGTAAGGCTGCATGTTGTTGTGCGGCTGTCCCCCGCCGGCGTTACCCACCGAGTCGGCGCTCAGGCTTGCGTTGGCCGACGAGGCCACGTAGGCGTTCTGGGCGGACTCGGCCAGCGAGGCCCCGGTTACCTCAGCGGTGGAGGCTGCGCTGTTGCTGGCGCGCATGGCATGGTCGTGCGACGGTATCTGGCCCACATTGAGCACAACCCCCTCCTGCCCGGCGCGCTGCCCGAGGTTGTGCGCGGCGCTCACGTGGATGGGGGTGCGGCCGCGCAGATCGGGAAGAGCAAAAGTCGTCAGGCCATCGCCGCCATAGGTCGTCCCCAACAAGGCGAACACCGACTGGTTCTGGTTGATGGGCAAGGTCTGCCCGTCACACATCGCCCAGCCCGGTGGCGCGAAGTTGAATCCGATGATCTTGATCTCGGCCAGAAAAGGTTCAGCCATGAGCAAACTCCCTCAGGCAAGCTTCTAAGCGAACACCGCCTGATAAAGCATCCCTTCGTCATCCGGCCCGACGGGAACCAGAAACAGATCCATCGGCCCCAGTTTCTCATGCTCCATCCGGTAGGTTTTCTGCGGCAGATGGTCACCCTGGTCACCGCGGAAAATCACCGAAAATTGCTCCCGGGGGCCTGAGCTCCTCAGTTCCTGCACCTCGATGAGCGTGACCGTCTCCGCTCGATCCTCGGACGCACGAATCCGGAACGTGTTTCCGACGCACCCGGCAAAGGCACTCCTGGACGGCAGCTCGGTCACGGCGTCGGCCCCGGAATCACGGACTCATCAACGATGACGAACGAGCCCAACGTGCCCGAGGTCACCACCAGGGGGAGCCCGACCCCGGTCACATTACCCATCTTGTCCAGCACTGTCACCAGCGTCGCGGCCAGGGTGGTCGCGCCCAGCGGGCAGGCCGGCGCGCCGCTGAGCGTGCAGCCGATCTCGTGCACTGCCAGATTGGTGCGCTCGAACTGATAGCCGTCGGCATTGTTGTTGAACAACGCCACCCGGATGGTCGGGCTCCCGGTGATGATGTTCCGGTGCCCGAACAGGAAGTCGGCACCGCCGGCATCATTATTAATCGCCGTATTGCTGACCACCGTCACGTTGAACGTCCCCGCATCTCCCACCTCCACCCGGAACTCATCTCCATTATCCTGCACGTCATTGTCCTGCAGCAACATGTTCACGGTGGCGGTGATGGGGTCGCCGAATCCGCGCACCCGGATGCCCTCGTCAAGGTTGTCCCGCACGAAGTTGTTGAGGATGAACAGGTCTGCCGTGCCGGAGGTTCCGCTGACCGTTCCGCCCACCTCCCAGCTGATGCCCAGGTCGCGAGCCACGTCCGTGCCCTGCACGCCGGGGTGATCGACGAACGCGTCGACGGTGTTGTTACGAATGAACCACTTGGAGACCGTGCTGTCCTCGAACGACAGGTCCATGCCGTCGTTGCGGAAATCGGTGATGATGTTGGGATTAGCGCCGGGATCCGGTTGGCCCGGACCCAGGTTGGTATCGCCACCGCCGATGAGCACCCGGTGAGGGCCGTTGGCCCCGGTGCCGCCGTCCCCACGCAGCTTGACGTTGATCCCCTGGTTCAGGTTGTCCATGGTGTTGCCGCCCAGGGTTGCCAGCAGCGTGCCGCCGTTGGAGGTCTCGTACTCCACCCGTATCCCATCCGACGTGGTGAGGGTCAGATTCGTACCGATACCCGCGAGGGTATTGTTGGTGATGTCCACCGTCAGGATACCGGAAAGGCTGCGAACGTCCGCGACGTCACAGAGGTCGCCCACGTTGTTGCAGTTCTCGACGAAGATGGCCTCGCCGGAAACGACGTGATGGATGGTGCTGTTGGTGACGGTGGCAGAGCCGCTGGTGTCCTCGAGGTACACGCCCGACTCCAGGATGGCCCCGCCGGCGTCGGAGATATTGTCGATGTCGAGCCGGTCGATATTGACCTCACCGCAGAAACTGGCATGGATGCCGTGCCCCGCGATGGCATTGGCGCCCGCGCCCGCGCCATCAATGACGAAGGGCAGGCCCGGCTCACCCTGAACCGTCAGGTTGGCGACGTGGTCGGCCCGCACACCATCGCTGTCGTTCGAGACCCCAGGGAAGGTGACGCTTCCGCGGGTCACGGTCACCGTCCCGGAGAGATCGCCGAGGAGGATCCCGGAGGTGGTGGGGTCCACGACGGTGACGTCCGACAGGTTGATGTCCTGCGAGAGGGTGTCGAACTGGATGCCGTGGGTCGGGCTGCCCTGGGAGTTCAGCGACGCCAGGGTCCAGATCCCCGTGCCGGCGATGTTCCCGGTGGTGTCCGTGATGTCCACCGCGGCGCCACCGATGGCCTCGAAGCTGGGTACACCCGCGATGTTGATGGTGCCGGCGTTGTTGGCGAGCAGGCCATAGCCGGCGGATGTCTTCACATCCAGGTCGGCAAAGCTGAACGTGGCCCCCGCATTGCCCGCGGACAGGTTCACGCCGATGCCCACCGGCGTGACCTGGCCGATGTCGACATCTCCGAAGTCGAACGTCCCGCCGGGACTGTTCAGCACCCGGAGGCCGATGCCGGCGTCGTCAATCTGCGTGGCCACCGAGACATCAAAGTCGATCACGCCTCCGAGAACCTGGAGGCCAAAGCCGCCGGCGCCATCGACATCGATGATGGAGAAATCGACGTCAAGAGCCGGGCAACTGTCGATGGCGATACCATCCCCGGCCGCGAGGTCGATGTCGGTGGTGCCAGTCACCTGGAAGGTGCCGCTCGCGTCCTCCAGGAAGATCCCCGTCACACCGCCGACCGAGCTGATATTCGTGAAGCTCATGCTGAGCTGCGTGTTGCCCACGTCGAGGGCCGTGCCGCCGGCCGCGGAGATGCTGTTTGGGCCTGCGCCGAGGACGACGGTGCCGGAGTTGGCCACAACGAGACCCGCACCGCTGGAGGTGACGATGTTGAGGTCATCGAAGTCGATCAGGGCAGCCGGATTGGACGCCAGGTTGACGCCGATTCCGCCGGTCGTGGACTTGTCGATGGAAGTCGACCCGAAGTCGAACGTTGCACCCGGCGGGGAGGACAGGATCTCGATGCCGGTGCCGCCGATGCTTCCGGTCATGTTCGTGCCGCCGGTCACGGCGAGGTTGCCGCCCACCAACTGCAACGCAATCCCGGGCAGACCGAACGTGTTGGTGAGGAAGATCGAGTCGAAGGTCGCATTCAGGGTCCCGTTGGAGAGATCCAGCGCCGCTCCTTGCCCGGTGATGAGCATCTCCGCCACGGTGAGCGTGCCGGCGATGCCGGCGAGTCCTGCCCCCAGGGTGTCGCCCACGTTGAGGCCGCGGATGGTGTGGTTCTGCGCCAGCGTGATCCCGCTGCCGGAGGCGTTGGCGATGCTCGGTCGGGCACCTCCCGTGGCCGGCAGTGGATTGCTGTGCGGCGGCAAGACAATGCCGCACAGGTTCTCGAGGGAGTCGCCGGCACCCTGCCCGATGAGATTCTGGCCGCTCTCCAGCGTCACGCCGCCGGTGTAGGTGCCGGTGCCGGTATAGAGGAAGATGCAGTCGCCGGCCCCGGGATCGACGCCGCCTCCATTTCCGTTGACGAGCTCGAAGGAGCTGAGGGTGAGGAACGGATCGGAGAGCGTTCCGACGTTCATCCCGGCGGCGGTATTGTCAATGAACCATATCGGATCGCCCACCGTGATGAACACCGTTGCCGAATCAATGGTCAGGCCATCGTCCACATCATAGGTGAACGTGTCGACGCCGGTGAACCCGAAGGGCGGATCGTAGGTGAAGCTGCCGTCCGCCAGGACGGAAACGGAGCCGCCATTCACGCTGAGGGAGAAGGCAGTGACGAGGGCGCCCAGGGCGTCATTCGCCAGCACGCCCGCCTCGGCCGGCACATCGATGCCCATGTTGCCGAGGCAATCATAGTGATCATCCGCCGCCAGCACCGAGCAGCCCAGCAACTGCGCCGGCGCGCAGGTGGCGATCCCCACCGGACGCTCCACTGCAAGCCAGTCGATGCCGTAGGAGCCCTCGTGAGTGGAGGTGTTGGGGACTACCAGATAGTACGTGTCCCCTGGTGACGCAGTCACATCCGCCTCGAACAGCGGCGGTGCATCGGAGCAATGTCCTGCAACCGCCGTATGGCTGTACCAGCTGCCGAGGGTCCCCTCGTGGATGCCGTAGTCGTCCGCACCGTCACAAAGGCCCGCCTGCCAGCGAATCCGGAGAACTCCCGGTGAGACCATCTCCAGCGAGATGGTAGGCGGAACAGCCCCCAGCTCGGCGGCCAGCAGCAGGAATCGCAGCATGGAGACGTCGTCGGGGAGCGATGCAGCGCCGCAGCCGGGATTGACCGTTCTGGTGGTCTCGATGCGGATGGTGTGCTGCCCGGCGGTGATGGCGGGGAAGGTGAAGCTCTGATTCACCTGAGTTTGTCCCGGGTTGATGACGAAGTTCCCGATGACGTTGCCATCGATCATGAGGGCGTGATCCTGCGTATCACACGTCAGGCCGTTCCCCGTTACGAACAGCATCATGTCCACCTCGCCTGTGGACTCGGTGAACGTTCGCACCCCCTCGATGTGGTCCCCTTGGTTCCAGAGAGGGCCGCCGAACAGGACAACTCGCGTGTCACCCGTGGCGGGGAAGGTGAGCTTGTCCCCGGGCACGTAGAACAGGCTCAGCATCGAGACATCAAAGGGGACTCCTGCGGCCCCGCAGCCGGAGTTCACCGTCCTCGTCGTCTCGAGACGGATCGTATGCGGCCCGGGCGTGACGGTGGGAAACAGGAAGCGCCGGATGACCTGCGTTTCCCCGGGACTCACCGAGAACAGACCGACAGTGGCCCCGTCGATCATCAGGGCATGGTCCTGCGTATCGCAGGTAAGGCCGTTGGGCGAGAGGGTCAGCATCATCTCGACCTCGTCCGTCAGCTGGGTGAAGTTCCTCACGCCTTCGAAAAAGTCTCCTTGATTCCAGGGGAATCCGGGGTCTATGAGGAAGAACGAGTTGTCGCCTGTGGCAGGGAAGGTGAACTTGCCGGTGGTGTTCTCGAAACTGAGCGTCGAGACGTCGTCGGGAAAACCCGCGCAGCCACAGCCGGGAGCTACCGTGCGTACGTTCTCGATCCGGATGGTGTGCGCGCCCGCCGCGATGTCGGGGAACAGGAACGTACGGACGACCTGAGTTTCCCCCGGGCTGATGGAGAACAACCCCACGGTCACACCGTCGATCTTCAGCGCATGGTCCTGGGTATCACAGGTCAGGCCGTTGCTCGAGATGGACAGCGTCATCTCGACCTGGTTGGCAGGGTCCGCGAGGTTCCTCACGCCCTCCACAAAGTCTCCTAGAAACCAGAAATCGGCGCCGAACTGGGTGAACCGCGTGTCGCCGGTGGCGGGAAAAACGATGAGTTCCGTCGCCACGGCCTCCTGACGGCCCGTTTGCTGGCGACTGTCCGCGGTCCTGGGCTCACGTGCCGGCGGTTGCCCCGGCCAGGGGTCCAGGGGAACATTGTTCTCATCGACCCGGCCGCCGTAGGCTGGAGGCACGGAACCCTTGGCGACATTCTTCTCGTCCACCGGGACGGCAGCGCGCTGCCTCGGGGCCGGCGTGTCCAGAGGGACGTTGCGGCTGTCGACCTCGCCGGAATGGGCGGCGAACGTGCCGAAGGCGGCTGTCAGGACGATACCCAGGACCGCAGATCGCATGCCGGATTCCTTCCATCGCCTCGTGTGAGGCGGCGAAGTGCTTGTGTTGTAGGTAGTTCGGTCGATATCAGGCTCTTTATGGCAAGCCCGGTCACGCGAGTTGTCTTTGATGATACCCCGGATCCTCGCCCAGCACCACCGAAATCGATGCCGCGAGCCCGTTCAGTCGCCGACGTAGCGGTTGTGGAACTCCGTCCAGCGCGGCAGGACCTCGTCGAGGACCTCGGCGGGCGGCAGGAAGGCGATGCGCAGGTGGTGGGTGCCGGGCTTCTGGCCGAAGCCGGAGCCGTTGACGGTGCACAGGCCGGTGGCCTCCAGCAGGCTCATGCAGTAGTCGAAGTCGGTGGTCCCGGCCGGGAGCTTCTCCATGCGCGGGAACAGGTACATGGCGCCGATGCGGCCGAAGCAGCGCATGCCCTCCATGCCCTCGAACGCCGCGCGGATGCGCGTGGCCTTGGCGTGCAGATCCGCCAGGATGCCGTCGCGCTCCTGGACGTAGCGCGCATGGGAGGCGCTACCCTCGACCGGCGGCGCCACCATGAGATAGGTCATCACCTGCCCGGCGGTATTGCTGCACAGGCTCACCGACGCCTGCTTCAGCAGAACATCCGCGAGGTCGAGGTCGGTGCCCTGCACGCGCGCCGGGTTGCGCACCTCGAGGTAGCCGCCGCGATGCCCGCACTCGCCGATGAACCCCTTGGACGTGCTGTGCAGGCTGCACAGCGGGATGTCGCGCTTGCCCACCGCGCGCGCGAACGAGTAGAACTCCGCGCCGTAGCAGTTCTCCTGGTAGACCTCGTCGGCGATGATGAGCAGCTCGTGGCGCTCGGCGAAGTCCACCATGCCCTCGATGCTGGCGCGGTCGAGCACCGCGCCAGTGGGGTTGCCGGGGTTGATGGCGACGATGGCCTTGACGCGCACGCCGCGCCCCCGTGCCTCGCCGATGCGCAGCTCCAGCTCCGCCTCGTCCAGGCGCCAGTCGCCGTCCTCGTCGGGGTAGTAGCCCACCTGCACGCCGCCGCACTTGCGGATGGTGGCGGAGTAGAGCGGATACTGCGGGATGGGCACGAGGATGCCGTCCTCGCGCCCGGCGATGAGCATCTCCAGCAGCAAACGCGCCCCCTCGCTGGCGCCGTCGGTGAGGAAGATGCGGTCCGGATCCGACGGCACCGCCCCGTCGCCGTCACGCGCGTCGATGAAGCGCGCGATGGCCTCCTTGATGAAGCGCCGGCCGCTGCTGTCGGTGTAGGCGCCCATGCCGGTCTCGATCTCGGCCAGCAGGCTCTCGCAGCGATCCAGGATGTCGCCGGGGACGGCCCCGGCCCCGTCGCCCTCGAGTTCCA
>CBDVAL010000036.1:0-19587 GCA_965371955.1 uncultured bacterium
GCAGGCGTTCGTGCGCAAGAAGGCCTGGTTCCCCTTCGGTCACGCGCGCGTGGCGGACCACGCCCGCGAGCGCTTCGGACGCTCGGGCCGCTGGGTTTGCGATCGGGCCGCGCTGGGCAGGGCCATGGATTCCCTGCCGGGTCTCCGCGACGCCCTCACCGGTGACGACGGCGGGCGGCCCATCGGCACGGTGGCGGCCCTGTGCATCGGCCGGGTGGCCTCTCCTGCCTCCCTGCCTGAATGGATCGCGCTCGCCCGCTCCGTGCCCGTGCGCCCGTTGCGCGACGCGGTCCATCGCGCCCGTGACGCCCGGTCGAACCGTCCGCTCGAGGCCATTTCGGACCACGATGCCGGCAACACGCTCCCGGCAAGCGTTGCAATGCCCGCCGAGGACCGCTACGCCGTCCGCTTCGATCTTCCCCGGGCCGTGCGCATCGCCTTCGACGAGACCCTGGATCTCTACCGCGCCGTGGTCGGATCCGAGGCCACCGTGCCGTCATTCATCGAGGCGCTGGTGGCCGAGTCTGTCGCCGGAGACCCTGCACCCGAGGACATCCTGTCCCCGCTGCAGCCGGGCCCCGACCGCAGTACCGCCGAGCGGGCACTCGCCGTGGAGACCGGTAACTGGCAGCACCTCCCCGAGGTCGCCGCGTCCCGCCGTGAGGTGCTCATGGGGCGTGAGGCGCTGGCCTTGCTCGACGATCTGGCCGGGCGGTCCGGCTGGGGCGAACCGGAGGATCTCGACGCCCAGCTGCGCGCGCTCATCGCCCTGCAGGCCGAGATGGAGCGTCGGCTGGGCGCCCTGCTGGCCGCCATGTCGGAGCAGCGCGCCTGGCGCGAACTGCGGTTCACCGGCATCGGTCATTACGGTGAGCAACGGCTCGGACTATCGCGCACCAGTACCGAGGACGCGGCCAGGCTTGCCCGCGCCCTGCTGCGCCTTCCCCATCTGCGACGGGCGCACCGCCAGGGCCGGGTGGGCAGCGAGTCCGCCCGTCTGGTGACGCAAGTGCTGGGGCGTGATACGGTGCCGGAAGACGTCGAGAAGGCCTGGGTGCACCGTGCACAGAGCGTGACGGTCAAGCGCTTGCGCGACGAGGTGCGCCTGATGGGCCGGCGCACGGCGATGCCGCGGGAAACCGACCGATCAGGCCGGCGGCCACGACGGCCCTGGCCGCCCACGGACGCCCAGTGGCACGCCTCGCTGCGCCGCGATGCCGGCCTGGCACGCCAGCGCGTATCGCAGCTGGGCACGGAAGCTCTCGAACAGCTCGACCCGAACGTTATCCTCCGAAATGGGCCGTGCAATAGAGGAACGAGGGGCAGATACGAGCGCCGCCTGTTTCCGGCGTTGATCACAGGAGGCTCCCCCGACAGGGAGGCGGTTCTCCACCTGCAACTCCCCGCCACCCTCGCCCAGGACCTGGCCGCATGTATCCGGGCCTGCCACGGCGCCGTGCGAGGCGCCGTCGAGCAACCGCCGCCCGGCGAACCGGGCTCCGAGGAGGCCCTGCCGCCCTCCGTTCGCGCCGTTCTTATCTGCCGGCGCCGGCACCGCCCCTTGCCCCTCTGGGTCGGCCTGCTGGCCATGCTCGAGGAGTTCGTCCAGGTCTGGGACGACCCGCAGGCCGTCCCCGCGCGGCACCGACGGCAGGTCTATGCGCGCGACGGCTGGCGCTGCACGGCGCCCGGCTGCACTTCGCGCAACCACCTCGAGGACCACCACGTGCGCTACCGTTCGCGCGGCGGCAGCGACGAGGCGGCGAACCGCACCTGCCTGTGCCGCTTCCACCATCAGCGCGGAGAGCACGGCGATCTGGCCTCCTGCCGCGGCAAGGCCCCGCTCGGTTTGCTCTGGCGCCTCGGGAAACCCGGTCTGGCCTCCTGGTTCCGCAGCGAACGGAGGCTGGCGCAACGCTAGCGCGCTATTGGTGGCTTCTTCGTGCCGGCTGTGCGTTGTCGAGCCCGACTGCCTCGCTCAATTCCGCCGACAGGTCCGGCAGCGCGGCGTGGACACGCACCCACGCGGACATCAGCGGCGCGTCGAACGGGTTGTTCGTGAAGCTCTCGTGGGCGCGGCGAAGCGACTGGACGAAGGCCTCCACCGTGGCGACCTCTTCATGGCGGTCGTAGCTCAGGCCGTTCAGCAGGGCCAGCGCGTGATACTGCTCGATGGCCCGCTTTGCCTGGTGGGTGTAGGTGACCAGCAGCGTGTTGAACTGCGAGGCCGACACCGATGCGCCGCCCTGAGAAAGAACCCGGAACAGCGTGCGCCCGATGTCGCTGGCCATCCGGTTCAGGCCACGGTCGGGTTCATCCCGCGACACCTCCCGGTGCTTGTGGTCGTATTGCCCGGTGACCTCCACCTGGCAGACACGCTGGACCGTGGTGGAATCGAACACTTCGGCGAGCATGGAGACCTCGAGCCCCCAGGTGGGAGAGACGCGCACGGATTTCGCCAGGTTACGCACCATGGCGAACTCGCCGGAGAGCGGGTAGCGGAAGCTGTCGAGGTAACGCAGCAGCCGGTCGGCCTGCACCAGCCCCAGGTGCTGCAGCGCGCGCACCAACGGCGTGTAGAACAGCCGCGTCACACGGCCCCACAGCCGGTCGCTGAATCGCGCGTAGTACCCCTTGCTGAACTCGAAGTCCGTGGCCGGGTGCACGATGGGATAGAGCAGCCGGGCGACCATGGCGCGGTTGTATCCCAGGATGTCGCAATCGTGGAGGGCGATGGTCTGGACCTCCGGATCGGTCAGCGCGTAACCCAGCGACAGCCAGACGCCCCGCCCCTTGCCCTGCTCGGCGAGGTTGAAGCTCGCGTCCCGGAGCTTCTGGAGGATCGCCTTGATCCGCGGTCCGTCGTTCCACAGGATCTTCACCTCCATGGGCAGCGCCGACAGGATCTCGCGCACGCGATGGAACTGCGGCTCCTCGGCCCGATCCAGCGACAGGATGATTCTGTGCAGGTAGTCGGCGCCTTTGAGCTGCTGGACGATGCGCAGCATCGCATCGTTCTCGAACTCCGAATAGAGAGCGGGCAGGACCAGGATCGCCTTCTGGCGCTCGGTGTAGCGCCGGACCTCGTCCTCGATCTCGCCCAGCGGCCGTTCCGTCAACTTCTGCAGCGTGCTGATGACCCCGTTCTGGAAGAAATCGGCCATGGTGTGTCCTCCGTGCTATGACTCCGGAATGCCGTGCTCCAGCACGGCCTCGCCCCAGCCGCGGGAGCCGGGAAGCCTGGCCACGATGAGGCCCGGGATGTTCTTGTCCATCTTCGCTACTGCGGGATTCGGGACAAGCACCGCGATATCCACGGCACGCAGCAGCGGTCTGTCGTTGGGTGCGTCACCGAGACCGATGAACCGTACCGGCTCCATGTAGTTCGAGCGGAATACGTGCTGCAGGCGTTGGACGGCGGCGCCCTTGTCCTGCCCCGCGGCCACGAAGTGGTGGAAGCGGCCGCCGCGTTCGATCCGGAGGCCTGAGCCGTGGGCGAGACGGGAGAGTTCCGGCAGGTAGCTCTCGTCCTCGATGACGAAGGGCTCACTGAACTCGCGCTGTCGTGCACGGGCCGCAGCATCCTGATCGAGCCCGGCACGGGCGCCGATTTCACGCACGTCAAGATCGCCGAATCCCCGCACTCCGAATCGATCGCGGACACCAGTGACGAAAGCGCGGATCTCCTTGTACGGCCGGCCGAGCGCTTGCAGCCGGTAGCGCCCGGCCGGGTTGCCCCCGTCGATCCGGAAGTGCGCGTAGCGCGGCGGGAAGTAGATGCCGCCACCGTTCTCCACGATGAACGGCTCATCCAGCCGCATCTCATGGTGGAGCACTTCCACCTCGCTGCGCGTCTTGCTCGTGACGAAGACCAGCGGCAAGCCGTCGCGCCGGATTCTCTCGAGCGCCGGCAACGCGCCACGATACGTGTAGTCCTCGTGGTCGAGCAGCGTCCCGTCCAGGTCGGTGAGGATGACGGTCTTCATCGCGCCCTTCTGTCAAGTGTGACTGGGGTCAGAATAGCACACCATGGTAGACTGCAGGAGATGACAGCAACTCCCATCCATTGGCCCACCGACCAGCTGTTTGTCTCGAAGGAGGAGACGGAGGCGCTGCGCGGCCGCTGCCTGGCGTCGTTTCGCGACGTGGTGCACGCGCACCGTATCGATGCGGATCTGACGCCGCTACTCGGCAGCCTCTACATACCGCTGGCGGTCTGGCTGCAGCGTCGCGGACAGGAGAGCGACGGCGCCCTCGTCGTCGGGCTCACCGGAGGCCAGGGCTCCGGGAAGTCCACGGCGGCTGATCTGCTGCGCGTCGTCCTGGAGGTGGGATTCCGATCTGCCGTGGCCACGCTCTCCCTCGATGACATCTACCTGACTCGGGAGGAGCGCCGGCGCGTTGCCAGGGAGGTACACCCCTTGTTCGCCACCCGCGGCGTGCCCGGTACTCATGATGTGGAACTCGGCGTGCGCATCATCGAATCACTGGGCCGGCAGGCGCCGGGACAAAGCCTCCGGATCCCGTCCTTCGACAAGGCGCGGGATGATCGTCGCCCCGAATCCGAGTGGCCGCGCTTCCGAGGTACTGCCGGCGTCATCCTGTTCGAAGGCTGGTGCGTGGGCGCCCTTCCGCAGGCCGAGGAGGAACTGGCCGAGCCCATCAACACGCTCGAACGGGAGGAGGATAGCCGCGGCGCGTGGCGCGCGGCGGTCAACGACGCGCTGCGCGGTCCGTACCGCTCGCTGTTCGGCCGGATCGATACCCAGCTGCTGCTGGAGGTCGAGGGGATGCACAAGGTCTTCCAGTGGCGGCGGCTCCAGGAGCGGAAGCTGGCGGTGAATGCTGCACAGGCGCATGCACGCACCACCGAGCTGCGCATCATGTCGGACGCGGAGGTGGATCGTTTCGTCATGCACTACGAGCGCTTGACGCGGCACATCCTGTCGGAGATGCCGGGGCGCGCGGATGTGGTGATGCAGGTGGACGACACACACAACCCGGCGTCGGTACGGATCAACCGGCGCATCGGCTGAGGCCGCAGGGGGACAGCATGGACGACTTTCGCGTCTCGGGTGAGCGCATCAAGCCGGACGTCGCCTACCGTCGAATCCACCGGCCCGAGCCCGACTACACCCAGCCGCCGTTGCAGATCTCCGACGAGCAGCGGGAGAAGCTCCTGGGGCTTCTCGGCCGGATCTACGGCGACGAGGAAGCAAGTCGCTGCTTCGATGAGATGTCGCGCCTGATGCGTGTCTATTTCGCTCACAAGACGGAGGAGATGGTCGAGCAGGACCGCACGTTCGTCAGGTCGGAACGGTTCACGGAGAAGGATGTCATCCTGATCACCTACGGAGATCTGGTGGTGGCGCCCGACGAACCGCCGCTGAAGGTGATGTCCCGCCTGCTGGAGGTGTTCACGCAGAACATCTCCACCGTTCATATCCTGCCTTTCTTCCCGTACTCGTCCGATCGTGGCTTCTCCGTGGTGGACTATGAGCAGGTGGACCCGGAACTGGGCAACTGGGAGGATGTGGAGTACCTTTCCACGAAGTTCCAGCTGATGTTCGACGGCGTGCTCAACCACGTCTCGGCGAAGAGCCGCTGGTTCCAGGAGTACCTCAACGGGAACCCCGAATACGAGGACTTCTTCATCGGCTTCACCAGCCGCGACGCCATCAGCGAGGAGTACCTGAAGCGGATCCTGCGGCCCAGGACTTCGGATCTTCTTACTCCTTACGACACCATCAACGGCAAGCGATTCGTCTGGACCACGTTCAGCAGCGATCAGATCGATCTGAACTACAAGAACCCTCGCGTACTGCTGCGCATGCTCGACGTGTTGCTGTACTACACGCGGCGCGGAGCGGATCTGCTCCGCCTGGATGCCGTGACCTACCTGTGGTACGAGTTGGGAACCCAGTCGGCGCACCTCGACCAGACCCACGCCATCATCCAGTTGCTGCGGGCGGTGCTGGACGTGGTGGCCCCTCGTGTTGCTCTGGTCTCCGAGACCAACGTGCCCCACACGGACAACATCAACTATTTCGGCGACGGGTCCAACGAGGCCCAGATGGTCTACAACTTCGCGTTGCCGCCGCTGGTGCTGTTCACTTTCCAGTCGGGCGATTGCACGCATCTCGCGCGCTGGGCGGAGACGCTGGACAAGGTGTCGGACCACGCCACCTACTTCAACTTCCTCGATTCACACGACGGCATCGGACTGCTGGGCGCCCGCGGGATTCTCTCGGAACAGGAGATCGACGGCATGATCGCCCGGGTGCAGGAGCATGGGGGTCTGGTGTCGTACCGCACCGACAACGAAGGCCGGAAGTCTCCCTACGAGATGAACATCACCTGGTGGAGCGCCATGAACCGCCCGGACGCGGGTGAGAGTCTCGAGCTGCAAATCGACCGTCATATCGCATCCCGGTCCATAGCTCTGTCGCTTCGTGGGGTCCCCGGACTGTACCTGATAGGCCTCATCGGCGGGGAGAATGACCTCGAGGAGGTGACCCGCAGCGGCGAGGCCCGCGGCATCAACCGTCGCTTCCTTGACGCAGCCATGTTGGAGGAATTGCTGGGGGATCCCGATGGCCGCTGCGGCCGGACGGCCCGCCGCATGCGACACATTCTTCACGCGCGCGTGCACTGTGCGGCGTTCCATCCCAATGCGGAACAGCGCGTGCTCCCCGCAGGGCCTCAGGTGTTCGGCCTGCTGCGCCGCACTCCCGGGGAGGATCTCACGCTCCTGGCGCTCACCAACGTCACCGGGTCACCGCAGGACGTCGTGCTGCAGCGCGAGGATCTCGGCGGCCCGTGGGCGGACGCCTGGGGCGACCTGCTCTCGGACCGCCGGCTTCAGGCCTCGGGAGGCGAGCTGAAGGTGTCGCTGGCTCCGTACGAAGTGGTCTGGATGCGCAGCGCCGCTGCGGGCGAAGAGCAGTGAACCGGCAGGAGGGCCGGCGGCACTCTCCGTTGCCGGCGCGTCCCGAGTCCGGTTCTACGTGCTGGCGACAGGGAGCTTGTCGGGTTTGCCGTACCAGTTGAAGGCGGGCTTGGTGTAGACCTCGATGTCGCCGGTGATGGTCGTCTGGCAGGCGAGGCGCATCTCCTCCTCCTCGCCGATGTTGAGGTAGGAGAGCTTGAAGCGCATGCGCTCCATGAAGGTGCGCGAGCCGGTGTTCGCGACGGTTCCCTTCATGAGAACCATGCGGCACGAGCCGCAGGTGCCGTGGCCAAGACAGTTGGCCACCTTGAAGAGCCCCGGATAGACCTCGATGCCGTTGGCCAGAGCCACCTCTCGAAGGTTGGAACCCTCCGGGACCTCGATGACCTTCTTCTCGCGGACAAAGTTGACCTTGGGCATGTTTCTCTCCCCCGAGCCTGTGAGGTCCAAAGTGTACCCAACCCTCCGTGGGGAATCAAGCCCTACCTACGGCCTCCTGAGGGTGCGCCGGGCGCCGCCCTTGACCCGGGCGCGGCGACCATTATGATGAAGCGGCCTGTGAGTCCTGCCGGGTACCTCAACCAGTTCAGGAGAGCAGAATGGGCAACGAGAGCGAAACACCGGGCAACCGTCCCGCCCTGCACCTTGGCGTGGTGGGCGCCGGGAACATGGGCAGCGGCATCGCACAGAAGATGGCGACCGAAGGCCACCCGGTGGTCCTGGTGGACGTGGACCGGACGCAGGTGGATAGGGGCATGCAGCGCATCGCCGACACCCTGGCCGAGGGCGTGGAGCGCAAGCTGTTCAAGCCGGAGCAGGCGGAAGCCATCCGCGACCGGGTCCAGGGCAGTACCGATCTCGCAGGGCTGGCCGACTGTGACCTGGTGGTGGAGGCGGTGTTCGAGGACCTGAGAGTAAAGCAGGATGTGTTCCGCCGGCTGGACCGGGTCTGTGCGGAGAAGACCATCCTGGCCACCAACACGTCGTCCTTCACGGTGAGCGAGCTGGCGCAGGTGACCGGACGGTCGGATCGCTTCCTGGGGCTGCACTACTTCTACCATCCGGCGAAGAACCGCCTGGTGGAGGTGGTGCCCGGCGAGGGGACATCCCAGGACACGCTGCGCGCCGCCTGGCGGCTGCAGGAGATGCTCGGCAAGACCCCCATCCACTCCGAGGACGCTCCGGGATTCATCGTCAACCGCTACTTCGTGCCGTGGCTCAACGAGGCAGTCCGGCTGTTCCAGGAGGGCGTCGCCGACCTGTCCACCATCGAGGCCGCTGCCAGGGAGACGTTCCGCATCGGCATGGGCCCGTTCGAGCTGATGAACCTCACCGGGATGCCCATCGCCGTGCACGCGGCCAACACGCTGGGGCACAAGCTGGGGCCGTTCTACCTGCCGGCCAAGGCGCTGGAGGAGCAGGTGGCGTCGGGCCGGCCCTGGGACCTGTCCGCGCAGCCCGGCGAGCCGGGCAGGGAGAGGGTGGCGCAGCGGCTGCTGGGCGTGACGTTCCTGGTGGCGGGACAGCTGCTGGATGAGAGCGTGTGCACGCTGGAGGATTGCGACATCGGCGCCCGCGTGGGATTGCGCTGGGCACGGGGCCCGTTCGAGCTGATGAACCGCCACGGCATCGAGGCCGCCGTGAAGTCGGCGCGCGAGGTCGCCCAGCGTTACGAGCTGGAACTGCCGCGCTCCCTGGTGCAGCAGGAGTCCGCCGGGGCGGCCTTCCCGATCCGGCTGGTGAAGACCGAGGTGCAGGACGGCATCGCGACGCTGTCCATCCAGCGGCCGGACGCCATGAACGCGCTCAACCCTCAGGTGATGGAGCAGCTCTCACATGCCTTCGATGAGGCCGCCGCGCGCGGAGATGTCCGGGCCATGGTGCTGGCGGGCTCGGGCAAGGCGTTCGTGGCCGGCGCCGACATCCGCTTCTTCGTGCGCCAGATGGACCGCGACGATCTCGCCCCGGTGCGCCGCTTCACCGAGGCCGGCCAGGACCTGCTGCGCCGCATCG
This sequence comes from uncultured bacterium, assembly GCA_965371955.1. Classification (GTDB taxonomy): domain Bacteria; phylum Acidobacteriota; class Polarisedimenticolia; order CBDVAL01; family CBDVAL01; genus CBDVAL01. The sequence continues at coordinate 8,963 of CBDVAL010000036.1, forward strand.
AGGCCTGCAACAAGCCCGTGCTGGCCAAGCTGGACGGGCTATCGCTGGGCGGTGGCTCGGAGCTGGCGCTGGCCTGCCACGCCATCGTGGCCACGGAGCGCGGCTCGCTCGGCTTCCCGGAGACCGGCATCGGCATCTATCCGGGACTGGGAGGCACACAGCGCACGCCGCGGAGGGCGGGAGTGGGCGTGGCCAAGTACCTCATCCTCACCGGGGACGCCCTGCCTGCGGCACAGGCGCTGCGCCTGGGGCTGGTGGACGACGTGGTGCCCGCGGCCGAGATCGACGCGACGCTGGCCCGTCGCGCCGCGGCGGGCGGCGGCGAGCGCCGGCGACCGGATGAGCCGCTGCCGGGACCGTGGCGCAAGCGCGCGGAGTTCTTCGCCCGCACCCGGGTGCAGGACATGCTGGACGGCAATGCCGATACCGGAGGCGATGCGGACCTGGAACGGGCCGTGAAGCTGGTGCGGCGCAGGGCGCCGGTGGCGCTCAGACTGGCCGAGCAGCTCATCGAGGAGGGCTCCCGGGCCGCGCTGGAGCAAGGGCTCGCCATGGAGCTCGCCCACCTGGAGGAGATCTTCCGCACCAAGGACGCCTACGAGGGGTTGTCTTCCCTGGGCACGCGGCGTCCCGAGTTCCAGGGCGCATGAACGCCGACGAACCCGAGCCCCGTCCCGACATGCTGGACCTCGCGGCCGAGGCCGTCATCCGGGTGCTGGGCAACCTCGGCTTCAATGCCCCTCGCTTGCTGTGGAAGTGGAAGAACCTCCGCCGCCGCATGCAGCGCAAGACCCAGGATGCCGGTATCCGCATGCGCGGCGTCACCGCTGCCCACCGGATGTGCCCCCACTGCCGCGCCCTGGTGCCCACCGGTGCGCGCACCTGCTCGGAGTGCGGCGAATCGCTGGCCGGAGCGTCGAGGCCCGGCGCCGCGCGGCTGCTGCAGTGGGCGATGCCGGGCATCTCGCCGGTGTCCGCGGCCATCGTCAGCGCCAACTTCACCATCTTCCTGCTCCTGGGCCTGCGCGCCGGTTTCGCAGCACCACAGGGCGGTGGTACGTTCGGGATGCTGTTCGGGCTGATGTCCTTCGACGGCGATACGTTGATCCGCTACGGCTCGGGCAGCTGGCTGCTGCTCCTGCATCGCGGGGAATGGTGGAGGCTCGTCTGTCCCATCTTCCTTCACGGCGGCCTGATCCACCTGTTCTTCAATATCTACATCTTCACTCAGATCGGTCCTCTGCTGGAGGAAGAGTACGGCAAGGACCGGTTCTTCTGCTGTTACATGTTCACGGGCGTTGCGTCGTTCGTGGCCAGTGAGGTCCTCGGCGGAAGTTTCAACACCGTCGGCGCTTCCGGCGCCATCTTCGGCCTGGTGGGCGCCGCTCTGGTGTACGGAATTCGCCGCGGTGGCCGGCTCGGCGGGATGCTCCGCTCGCAGATGCTGCGCTGGCTGATGTATTTCATCATTCTGGGATTCTTCATGCCCAGAACCGACCACTTTGCGCACTTCGGTGGCCTGGTGGCCGGTGCCGGATTTGCCGCAGTGGTCGGCACCGAAACACAGCCCGGCACCGCCAGCGCTCGATGGTGGCGCCTGGCCTCCCTGTTTTTCGTGGGGCTGGCGGTGGCTTCCTTCCTGCTCGCGGGGCTACACGGGCTGGATTCCTTGAACTGGGTGCGGCAGCTTCGAGCGCGCTAGCAGTCCGGCTGGAAAAGGCGCGCCGACGTGTAGCGCTTCTTCACACTTTCTGCCGCAGCGCCCTTGCCTCGCAGAATCAGGCGGTTGCACGTTGGTGAGCCGCAATCTACCTTGATGTAAGGGGATTCGCGACTCCGGTCCTGGAGGTGAGGGGCGGAGTGTCTTCATGCCCGAACCCATCCAGCACGGCTCGCTGCCACGACCCTCTCTCTACCGGGTCTTTCGCTCAGTGCAGTGCGCCAGGGCCACCGGAATCCTGCACCTGGAACGCGAGCAGTTCCGCAAGACCGTCCACTTCGAGGACGGCCGCATCCGGTTCGCCACCACCACCCGTGCGGATGAGCGCCTGGGCGCAGAGGCAGTGCGTCAGCACATGGCGACGTGGTGGGATGTGCAGGAGGCGGCGCAGGGGATCAGCGCCACCCGCCGGCTGGGCGGAATCATGGTGGACCGGGGCATCCTCTCCAGCGACGAGCAGGACCGCCTGGTGCGGGACCAGTTGCGCCACATCGTGGTGGAGGCGCTGAGCTGGCGCGACGGCACCTTCCGCTTCGAGAAGACGCCCCCTTCGACGCAGGAGCCCATCTGCCTGGACTGGTGCGTGGCCGATGCCATCCTCGAGGAGGCGCGCCGCAGCAACGACGAGCGCGGGTTGCTGGAATCGCTGGGCAACTCGCGCGGAAGCCTTGCGCTGGCACGCAAGGGCGGCACCTTGCCGCAGGGGCTCAACGGCACCGAGACCCGCATCGTGTCGTCGGTGAACGGACGCCGGACCGTCCCGGAGATTGCACGCGCAGCGCAGGCTCCCGAGGCGATCACCATCCGTGCACTGGCCGGATTGGTGCGCTCCGGCTACCTCCTGGCGCCACCGCCGGCGCGGCAGCAGCCGGCCGTTGCACAAGCCGCCGTGGCAACCCAGGGGACGCCGGCCACCGGCGCCCGCCCTGCAGGCCGCTATGCCACGAAGCCCGTGAATCGCCCGGCGCGCGTCCCTCCGGGGCGCCGCGCCTGGGTCATGCCCGCGGAACTGCGGGCAGAGCGGGCGGCCATCCTGAACCTGGCAGATCAGCTGGACCGCCTGGATCACTATCAGCTCCTGGGCGTGAAACTGGTTGACTCCCCGAAGCTCATCCGCGAGGCATTCAACCAGCGGGCGCGACGCTTCCATCCCGATCGCCGCATGGAGCCGGGGCTGGGAAATCTCGGTGGCGAACTGGAGCGCATCTACCACGCCGTGCGTATCGCCTGCCAGACGCTGGAGAACGCGGAGTCCCGGGCCGAGTACAACGGGCGCCGCGAACGTGATCACCGCGCGGCGGAAGAGATCCAGCAGGCCGCGCGCGCATCCACCAAGGCCTACCTGAGCACCGCCTGCCGCCTCATCGAGCGCGGCCTTCTCGAGGACGCCATCCCGGTGCTGCGCGAGGCGCTGCGCAGCAGCCCCGAGTGTGCCCTGGCCCATTACCGTCTCGGCCAGTGCCTGGCCGCCACCGCGCAAAAACCGGACAAGGCACGCTATCACTTCGAGCGTGCTGCCACCATCGAGCCGGAGAGCGCGCGCTACCGCACAGCGCTGGCGTCCCGGCACGCCGGAGAACCGGCGCAGCACGCCAACCTGGCGGAGCGCATTGCCCGCTGGCTGCGCCGCTGAGCATCCCTACGTTCGAGGTATATAGTCTAGCTCCGACCCCGGTTCAGGGAGGGAAGCATGTCCGACTATCAGGTCATCGTCATCGGCGGCGGTATCGGCGGCTCGGCGGCGGCCCTGCGTGCTGCCCAGTATCACCTGCGCACAGCGTGGGTGCTGGGGGACCGCAAGACCGCCAAGGCAAGTCGCGCGAGCTATGTGCTCAATATCGACAACATGATCGGCGTGCACGAGGGCGTGCTGAAGAATCCCATGCTGGAGATGCTGGCCTCCTCATGCCCCGATGGCGTCGATGTCCTGCGGGGGCACCACTTCCACATCGGAACGCAGGCCATCATCGACAATGTCAGGGACCGCCTGCAGGAACACCATACCGACCACGTGGATCTCGTCGCCGAGAAGGCCACCGCCACGCGGCGCGCCGAGGGTCTCTATCACGTGGACACCACCTCGGGCACGCTCAGCGCGCCTTACCTGGTGCTGGCCACCGGCGTGTCCGACCGCCAGCCACGCATCAAGAAGCTGCTGCCGTCCGGCAGGACCCTGGACGATATTCACTGGTTGTTCCCCTACGCCAACCACGAGACCATCCTCTACTGCATTCGCTGCGAGGGCCACCTGACGGCCAGCGTGCCCAGCGCCGTCATCGGGCACTCCCCTGCCGCGGGCCAGGTGGCGCTGATGCTGCACGAGCGCTACGCCACGCCCGTGACCCTGCTGACCAACGGAGAGCAAGCGAACCTGCCGGAGAGGACGCGGCGGCTGCTGCAGGCCTACGGGATCCAGGTGAGAACGGAGCGACTGGTGGAGGTTCGCGGAGCACGGCGGGAGGGCGCCCTGCACGGGTTCGAACTGGAGAGCGGCGAGCCTGTGGAGGTGCGCTTCGCCCTGGTGGTCCTGGGGCTGCACCGCGTGCACAACGAGCTGGCTGCGGAGCTGGGCTGCAAGCTGGAGGAGGGCCCGGAACCCCGGGAGCGCCACGTGCTGGTGGACCTGCACTCCGAGACCACCGTGGCGGACTGCTTCGCCGTGGGCGACATGACCACGCACGAGGACGGCCCCATCCGCAAGCAGGTCTACACCGCACAGGAGTATGCCGTGCGCGCGCTGGACCGCATCGATGGCCGAGTGCGGGCAGCACGGCGGGCAGCGGTGCTGCAGGCCGGATGACCGCCTGGCCGTCCACTTGCCGCGCGGCCGCGAGAGCCCTAGAATAGGGTCCATGTTGACCTCTGCGCACCTTCTTGCCCTCGCGCTGCTGATGGCGGGCCCAGGGTCGCCCCAGGGCGCCGGTGCGGAGACGCCTGCCGCCGCACCGTCCGTCACGCCCCAGCTGACCACCGCGATGGAGCGTCTCAAGGTGGAGGACCTGGCCGGTGCCCGCGTCATTCTGGATCAGCTCCTCGAGAACAACCCGAACAATCTGATCGCCCGCCTGCTGCTGGTGGACTACATGCGGCAAGGAGAGGATCCGGATCTCGACTTCCTGGACAAGGAGCTTCGCCGCCTGCAAGAGCTGAGCCCGGACTCACCGGAACCTCTTCGGCATCTGGCCCATGTGTTCCTCGAGGCAGGAGAGCTCGACCGTGCCGAGGAGACCATCCAGGACGCCCTCGACCTGTTCCCGGAGCGTCCGGGACTCATTCACGTCCTGGGGAATATCCGGGTCGCCCGCGATGAACTGGACGCCGGGCTGCGTCTTCTGGAGAAGGCCGCCGCCGCATCTCCGGACAATCTGCTCATCCGGCGGGACCTGGGCCTGGCCCTGGTGAAGAAGGGGCACAACGGCCGGGCGCTGATGGTGCTCGTCGAAGTGCGCGATCTGCATGGTATGGACGCGGGAGTGCGCCGGGCCCTGGCGGAACTCTACCGAGGAGTAGGCGACAGCTTGCATGCCGACCTGGAGCAGCGCGAAGCCGAGATGCTGGAGGAGGCGGAGCACAACGCCCTGCTGCGCAAGGAAGTCCGTCGCGCGATGAGCGTCCGCATCGATGAGCTGGAACAGCAGGCCGGCGAAGGCACGTTCGCCCCGGGGACGTTCGCCGAGCTCTGGGAACTCTACCAGCGCCGTGGAGACATGGAATGGAACCTCCCGCGCATGGAAGAGCTGGCCCACAAGAATCCGGAGTCGCTGGAGGCTCGGGCGGCCGCCGGGAATGTGCTGCTGTCGCGGGGCGAGGCCAGGGCGGCGCAGGAGGTGTTCCTCGCCGTGCTGGAGGATAGCCCCGATTCTCCCCAGGCGCTGCAGGGGTTGTTCCGGCTGTTCATCAGGCAGCAGCAGCCGCAGAAGCTACTGGAACTGGGAAAGCAGGCCGTGGAGAAGCGCCCGGACTCACCCTATGCCCACCTCTACGTGGCCAGGAGCCGGGCCGCGAACGACGACATGGAGGGCGCCATCGCGGCCTACCGCAAAGCCCTGGAGCTGGATCCTGACAATCTGGATGTCCTGCTGGCGCTGGGTAATCATCTCCGGAATTTCGGGGAGTACGCCGAGGCCCGCGCATTGCTGGTGCGTGCGTTGGTTGTGGCGCCGGATGCACCCAGGGTGCATAGGGCCCTGGGTCTGGTTGCGTTTGCGGACCATGATGATGAGAGCGCATGGAACTATATGCGGCGCGCGGAAAATCTGGGTGGACGGCACGCCGATATTTTCTGGACGCTGGGGACCATCATGTCGCGCCGCGGGTTCGGGGACGCAGCCTGGCGCTACTGGAACCGGGCTCAGAAGCTGGATCCGCGCAGGCGACCCGTCCAGGGCGGTAGCGGCCCGCCACCCGCCGGCTAGTCGCCGCTCATGTCCGGCGGAGTCGGCGCCTCCGGATCGCCCTGGAAGCCCTTGAGTTCCTCGAGCAGCACCTCCACCGCCTTCTCGATGGATGGATCCCGCCCCGCCGCCATGGCCTCCGGCAGATCCCAGACCTCGATGTCCGGAGACACGCCGATGCCCTCGACGGCCCACTCCCCGCCCGTATCGTAGAACCGGAAGGTCGGGTAGAGCACACCGCCCCCATCCACCAGCATCGGGTTGCCGGAGAGGCCGATGAGGCCGCCCCAGGTAGTGGTGCCGATCAGCTTGCCGAGGCCGGCCTGGCGGAAGTAGTACGGCAGGGCATCGCCACCGGAGGCAGCGTAGCCGTTGATCAACATCGCCTTGGGGCCGTCATGACGGAACCCGGGCGTGCTGTTGGACTGGACGCCACGGCGGGTCCAGTAGGACAGGGCGGTGCGGGACAGCATCTCGATCATCCGGTCGGGGATGAACCCGCCGCCGTTATTGCGCTCGTCGATGATCAGCGCCGGCTTCGAGACCTGGCTGTAGAAGTACTTCTGCAGCGCCCGGTTGCCGCGTGTGGCGGTGTCCGGCACATGGATGTAGCCAATCCGCCCGCCGGAAAGTTCCTCCACCAGGGCCGCGCGGCTGGTGACCCAGTCCAGGTAGCGCAGGTTTCTCTCGCTGGTGAGAGTGCGCACCCGGACCTCGCGAGCGCCCTCGGCTTCGGGCTTGTCGTTCACCAGCAACGTGACCTGCACGTCCCCCTTGCCCTCCAGCAGCCGGTAGGGGTTGTCCGCGGTGCCCAGGTCCTCACCATCGATGGCCAGCAGGAACTCCCCTTCCTTCACGTTGACGCCGGGCTCGGTGAGTGGTGAACGGTAGTCGTCGTCCCAGTTCTCGCCGGGGAAGATATGGGCTATGCGGTAGCGTCCGGAGGAATCGGCCTCCAGCTCGGCGCCCAGCATCCCGCCCTCGACCCGGTCCACCGACGGCATCTCCCCGTTCTGGACATAGGAGTGGCCGGCCTCCAGCTCACCGATCATCTCACCCAGGATGAAGTCCAGGTCGCTACGGTGGGAGATGGATGGTACCAGGGCGCGGTAACGCTTGCGCATCCTCTCCCAGCCGATGCCGTGCATGTCGGCGTCGTAGAACCAGTCCCGGCCGATGCGCCAGCACTCCTCGAACATCTGGGCCCACTCGGCCTGTGGATCCAGCTTCATGCGTAGCCCGGAGACGTCCAGCCGCTCGCCCTCGGCACCGGGGCTGGCAGGGGCGATGCTCCAGGCGCCCTCGGCACGGTACAGAACCTGCTCACCCTTGGCGCCCAGGACATACTGGCCCACGCCCTGGAGCACCGACTCGGCCTCGCGCTCCTCCAGGCCGTAGCGCATCAGCGACGGCGGTTCTCCGTCGGGGAATTGCAGAAAGAATACCGCGCCCTCCACCGCCCCCAGGCGAGCGTAATTGCCGGCCTCGATGCCCGGCAGCGCGATGGTGCGCTGCATGAAGCCGTCGGTGACCACGATCAGCGGCGCGGTCTCCTCCTCGCCGTCGTCCTCCCCTTCTTTCTCATCGTCCGTGCCGCCATCTTCTCCGTCGCCATCTTCTTCTCCCTCTTCGTCGATCTCCACCTCGTCGCTGCGTGGAGGGAACAGGGCGTCCGCCTCGGGATCGAGCGCCACGGCGTAGAGTCGCGTGGCATCATTGTAGATGTAGTTGAACTCGAAGTCGGAGAATGCCAGGTTGTAATCCCGGTCGCTGAGGAAGAACAGGTACTTGCCGTCGGCGCTGAACACCGCACCCCGGTCCGAGGTCGTCCCGTCCCCGAGCATCCGGGGCTTGCCATCGTCCAGAGAGTAGACGGTCAGGTTGGGAAGCGTGGTCTCCGGATGGTTGGTCTCGTAGACCAGCCAGCGACCGTCCGGCGACCAGTGATAGCCGTCGATGGGCCCCTGGGTGCCCTGGTCGGCCAGCGTGAGCTTGCCGCTCTCCACGTCGACGATGTACAAGCGGTTCTCGCTGTCGCCAAACGCCAGCTTCTCGCCGTCGGGGCTCCATTCCGCCGGAGCGCGCCACACCGCCTCCCCCCGAGCGACCCGGCGGGGCTCACCGCTGCCGTCCTGCTCGCGCACGTAGAGCGCCATCTCGCCGTCGGCATCCGAGTAGTAGGCGAGCCAGCGGCCGTCGGGCGACCAGGCCGGATCACTCTCCCGCACCCCCTGAGTGCGGGTCAAGTTGCGCGTGGGTCCGTTCTGGGCCGGCACCGTGAACAGATCGCCCCGGGCCTCGAACACCGCACGCTTGCCGTCAGGCGAGAGATCGGCGGAGGCGATGTTGTCGGAGACCGTCTCCCAGCGCGGCACGGCTGCCTGCCTATCATCCCCCATGGTGATGGGGATCTTGCGCGCCTCGCCGCCGGCCAGGTCGTAACGATAGAGCCAGCCGCCGTTCATGAAGACGATGGCCTCCGGCCCCAGGCTTGGCCACAGGACATCGTACTCGTCGAACTTCGTGAGCTTGCGTACCTCACCGGAGGACAGGTCGTGGGCGTAGAGGTTCAGGGTGTGCTCCCGGTCCGAGGTGAAGTAGAGGGTATCGCCGTGCCACATCGGAAAGTTGTCGGAACCGGCGGCCTCGGTGATGCGGGTGGACTTCATCGCCGCGAAGTCGAATGTCCAGATGTCCTGGTTACGTCCACCCTGGTATCGCTTCCAGGTGCGGAACTCCCGGTCGAAGTAGACGTAGGCCAGCTTCGTACCGTCGGCCGAATAGTCGGCGCCGCCGCCAACCGGGATGGGTAGCGGCTGCTCCAGGCCGCCGGCGGGATCCACCAGGAAGTAGCGTCCCGGCCGGGCACCCCACGGGGTGCGATTCATCCGCACCAGGATCTTGCCGTCCGGGTGCCAGCCCTGGATCCAGTAGTCGAAACCGCCCCGGGGCGGCATGGTCCCCACGTCGTTGTAGAAGGTGAGCTGCTTCGGCTGGCCACCCGTCGCGGGCATCACGTAGACCTGCCGACTGCCGGAGTACTCCGCCGAGAAGGCCACCCAGGCCCCATCCGGTGAGATCTTCGGGGTCAACTCGACGCCCGCGTGGGAGGTGAGGCGTAGCGCCCGGCCGCCACCCGAAGGGGCTCGCCACAGGTCGCCAGCGTGAGCGAAGACGACGAAGTCGCGGTGGATCGACGGGTAGCGCAATAGCCGCGCCTCGTCGGCGGAAGCGGCCGCCGGCACCGTCGTCGCCGGGAGGCAAAGGGACAGCAAGAAGGGAACCAGAACACGCAGCCGAGCCGGTGCGCGGAAACGGGTGGATTCCATCGAGATACTCCTCCGCTTGGGGATGGGGGTAAGAGCCCGTCAGGGAACCCGACGGGCCGGTAGTATATCGCGCCGGACCACCGGGAGGAAGGCGCCCCGCGGTCAGCGTCCGACGAGGGGTTGCCCGCCGCGTGAAGCCCCTGGGACTCCACAATTTCCCCGATTTGCGTTATTCTCGCAGTGTCCCGGCATTGCCGGTGCGGGCAACGCTGGAGGAACGAGGATCTTCCCGCCCATCCACTCGAAGAAGGAGCCGACATGAACCGTTCCATTCGCCGCGCGCTGTCCTGGAGCGTGCTCTTGCTGCTGATCCTCCCGTCCGTCTCCCTTGCCGGTGGGCTCGGGTACCATGGCTGGGGGCCGCGGGTAGGAGTCTCCGCTGACCCGGACCAGCTCTTCGGCGGGGTTCACCTCGACCTGGGAGAGATCGTCGAGCACCTTCGCCTCCAGCCCAATGTGGAGATCGGATTCGGGGATGACGTCGACACCATTACCGGCGGCGTCGCGGTTCACTGGCTCTTCGAGGTCGACTGGCAGGGCTGGCAACCGTACACCGGCGCGGAGGTCGGGCTGAACTACCTGAACTACGACGGCCCGCGCGGCTCCGACACCGAGTTTGCCCTGAACGCCATCGGCGGGATTGAAGTCAAGCTGGAGAGCGACAATCGCTTGTCCTTCGAGATCAAGCTGGGGATCCTCGAGGAGCCGGATGTGAAGCTCCTCGTCGGCTGGACGTTCTGAGGTCTAGAGCCGGCACAGCTCCCGCCGTGCGTACCAGAAGTTCCTCCACCGGCCCGCGACGATCCGGCCTGCTGTTGATGGCCCGCCGCGCCGGGACCACATCGCGCGGAAGATCGCGATAGAGTTTCTCGGTCTCCGGCACGCGTGAGTTGGACAGCAGCGCGTACACACCGCGTCCGCGCAGTTCGCGGAACAGCGACGCTAATCTCACCTGTTCCGTCGCACCGAACGGCTGGGCGTCATAGGAGGTGAACCGGGCTGTGGCCGAGGTCGGCGCGTAGGGCGGATCGAAGTAGACCACGCTTCCCGGGCGGGCCCGTGCCACCACACCCTCGAAATCGGCGTGCAGCACGCGCGCCTGCGGCAAGTCTAGCGAGACCGCCCGCAGCTATTCGGCATCGACGATCAGGGGACGGCGATAACTGCCGTAGGGCACGATGT
>CBDVAL010000037.1:0-19502 GCA_965371955.1 uncultured bacterium
ACAAGGCGCTGTTCCTGCAGATCGTCGAGGAGGTGGAGCGGCTGGTGGCCCAGGGACACATCCCCGACGGACATCGCATGCCTCCCAGCCGGGAACTGGCGCGGCAACTGGGCGTCAATCGCAACACGGTGGTGGCCGCCTATCACGAGCTCGAGCTGCGCGGTCGCACCACCGCGCACACGGGACGCGGCACGTTCGTGCGCGCCGGCGCGGCGTCGAGTCGCGCGGGCATCCCGTGGGACGAGACCCTGGGCCGCGCCCTCAACGCCACGCTGGATCTGCACAGCGTCCCGGTCCAGGAGGCCGACATCTCCTTCGCCATGAACTTCCCCGCCGAAGACCTGCTGCCGGTGGAGGCGTTCCGCGGCGCCCTGAACCGTGTGCTGGAGAAGGAGGGCGCACGCATCCTGACGTACGGATCACCCGTGGGCTATGGCCCGTTGCGCCACTGGATCGCCGAGAGCATGAGCACGCCGGACGCAACCGTGACCGCCGAGGAGATCGTCATCACCACCGGCTCACAGCAGGCCATCGACCTCATGGCGCGCGCACTGGTGGACCCGGGCGATACGGTGCTCATGGCCGAACCGGGTTTCCCCGGGGCGCTGAGCGCCTTTCAGGTCTATGGCGCGAAAGTGGTAGGGCTGGAGTCGGACGTGGATGGCATCCGGGTCGATGCACTGGAGCGCGCCCTGGCACGCACGCCGGCCAAGGCTCTGTATGTTGTGCCGAACTTCCACAACCCCACCGGCGTGACCATGAGCGCTGCTCGCCGCCGCGACGTCCTGGAAGTGGCCACGCGCCACCGGCTGCCGGTGCTGGAGGACGACTCCAGCGTTGACCTGCGCTTCGAGGGCGAGACGTTGCCGTCGCTGTACGCCCTGGACAAGGACGCCCTCACCACGTACGTGTCGAGCTTCTCCAAGAAGCTGCTGCCGGGGTTGCGGGTGGGATGGCTCACCGGACCGCAGGCCGTGCGTCAGCGTCTGGTAGCGCTCAAGCAGCTCGCGGATTGCTCCACCAGCCTGCTGCTGCAGGCGGCTCTGCACGAGTTCTGCCGCCAAGGACTCCTGGCGGGGCATCTGGAGAAGGTGCGCAAGCAGTACCGCGAGCGCCGTGACGTCATGGTGAGCGCCATGCGCCGGTATTTTCCGGACGGGGTCCACTGGACCGAGCCCCAGGGTGGCCTGGTGCTGTGGGTGACCCTGCCGCAGGGAATGGACGCTCGCGAGCTACTGGTGGAGGCCAGGACGCGAGGCGTGGCGTTCAACGCCGGCGAGCTGTTCTACGCCGCGTCACCCAGGCGCCATCAGATGCGGCTCACGTTCGGCGCCACGCCGCCGCAGGAGATCCGGCGCGGCATCAAGATCCTCGGGGAGATCCTGTCAAGCAAAGCGGGATCGGGAACGGAACACAGGACGGACCACGAGGCCGTACCGCTGGTCTGAAAGGGACGACAACGAGTCCGGGGCCGCACGGCGGACCCGGCCAGCACACCGCCTACAGGCGGCGGAAGGGGAAGGACGATGACCGACAGCAAGAACGAGCAGGGCACAGTGCGCGTCAAGACCGGCCTGGCTGAGATGTTCAAGGGTGGCGTGATCATGGACGTGGTGAACGCGGAGCAGGCGAAGATCGCCGAGGATGCCGGTGCCACGTCGGTGATGGCGCTGGAACGCGTGCCGGCGGACATACGCGCCGAGGGCGGTGTGGCGCGCATGGCGTCCATCGAGATCATCCAGGAGATCATGAAGACGGTGACCATCCCGGTGATGGCCAAGGTGCGCATCGGCCACTTCGCCGAGGCGCAGCTGCTGCAGGAACTCGGCGTGGACTTCGTGGACGAGAGCGAGGTGCTCACGCCCGCGGACGAGGCGCATCACGTGGACAAGCACGCGTTCACCGTGCCGTTCGTGTGCGGCGCCCGCAACCTGGGCGAAGCGCTGCGGCGCATCGGCGAGGGTGCAGCCATGATCCGCACCAAGGGCGAGGCCGGCTCCGGCAACATCGTCGAGGCGGTGCGCCACATGCGCTCGGTGACCTCGACCATGAGACGCCTCACGGTCCTGGGCGACGAGGAGCTGATGCACGAGGCCAAGGCCATGGGCGCGCCGTACGAGCTGGTGCGTTACGTGGCAGCGGAGGGCAAGCTCCCGGTTCCGAACTTCGCCGCCGGCGGCATCGCCACACCGGCCGACGCAGCGCTGATGATGCAGCTGGGAGCCGAGGCGGTATTCGTCGGCTCGGGCATCTTCAAGTCCGAGGATCCGGAACGCCGCGCGCGCGCCATCGTGCAGGCCACTACACACTACAACGATGCTGCCAAGGTGCTGGAGGCCACGCGCTCACTGGGCGAGGCCATGCCCGGGCTGGACATTGCCAAGCTGCCGGAGGAGGAGCTCCTGCAGACCCGGGGCTGGTAGGTCCATGAAGCCGCAGGTGGGAGTGCTGGCGCTGCAGGGTGACTTCGCAGCGCACGCGGCGGCGCTGGAGTGCGCCGGGGCGCTGGCAGTGGAGGTACGCACACCCGGGGAACTGGACGGCTGCGCCGGCCTGGTGATCCCCGGCGGCGAATCCACCACATTGCTGCTCTTGCTGCAATCGTCCGGACTCGAGCAGGCCATCGGGGAGTTCCATCGTTGCGGCGGCGCGCTGCTCGGCACCTGCGCCGGGGCCATCCTGCTGGCCCGCCAGGTCGTCCCGGCACAGCACTCCCTGGGCCTGATGGATGTGGTGGTGGAGCGCAACGCGTACGGCCGGCAGCGTGAATCGTTCGAGGGTCGGGCTCGCCTACTGCCGCCGCTCAGCGGCGCCCCACTCCCCATGCTGTTCATACGGGCGCCCCGCTTGCGGGAGCTCGGGCCGCAGGTCGTGCCGCTGGCGACGCTGGATGGCAATGTGGTTCTGGCCCGGCAGGGCCGCATCCTGGTGGCCACCGGACATCCGGAACTCACCGGGGACCTGCGCGTGCACGAACTCTTCCTCGGCAACGTGCTGGACCCCGGGGAAGCACTCGAGGGGAAGCACAAACCACTGATAAGAAAGTCTGTTAGGGAAACGCCGACGGCAGGCGTACCGTCGCCGCGAGGCAGCGCTCCTTGACACGGCAGGGGCCAATCGGAGATCATAACATGTCAATTCTTGACTTGGATTGTGTGTCATTTTCCACACGGAGAGCGCCCTCCCGGTGTCGTCGAGGGCTCCATCACCGCGTGGATCTCGTAGTTCCCATCGGGGAGCCGGCTGGCCTTCCCATCAATCCTGTCAATTCCTCCAGGGGGTGATTGCATGAGGCTGGATCCGGATGTGGACCGTCAACGGAAAGAAGCCGCGCTGAAAGCCCTCACCAGCGTCAGCAAGAAGGCACGTCTTTTCGTCAGCATGCCGGCAGTGGAGGGCATCACGCCGCGCATGCTCATGCAGGATTCACGGGCCACCACCTTTGACGCCGGCGAGTTCCTGCCGCGGCGCCATGGCGTATTCCGGCTGGACGAGATCGGACTCTCCTGCCTCGATCACGTGGGCCTCTACGGCGATGGCGTGTTCGAGGGCCTGCTGATCCACTCGGGACGGATCTTCCTGTGCCGCGAGCATGTGGACCGCCTGTGGCGCTCCGCCTCGCGCATCGCGCTGAACGTGCCCTACCGTCCCATCGAGCTGACCATGCGCATCCTGGAGACGGCGCGCCAGGTGGAGCTGGGGCCGGAGGACAAGGGCTATATCCGTCTGGTGGTGACCCGAGGTATCGGCGATCTGGGCATCAATCCGGCCAAGTGCATCGGCGTGACCGTCTACGCCCTGGTCTCCACCATCGGCATCTACCCGCAGAGCATGTACGACACCGGCATCGCGCTGGGGTGCGCGCGCCGGGTGCGTCAGCCCGACGAGACCATCCTGGACCCGACGGTGAAGAGCAACAACTATCTCAACAACGTTCTGGCCCTGATGGAGGGGACCGCCGACACGGATTACATGGAGGCCATCATCCTCACCCGGGATGGCTTCGTGGCGGAAGGTACGGTGGACAACCTGTTCCTGGTGCGCCGCCGGCCGGGATGGGAGACCGATCCCTCCAAGATCCTCCTGGAGACGCCGCGGAAGGAGTACTGTCTCAACGGGATCACCCGGGCGCTGGTGCTGCGCTTCGCGCGAGAGTTCGGGTTCGAGATCAACGACCGCGCCGATCTGCTCCCCATGGACTTCCTCGGAAAGGAGCGCGAGGTGTTCATGACGGGCACCGCGGCCGGCGTCATGCCGGTGGTGAAGATCACCGATCATGCCGTGGCCGACGGCCGGCCGGGACCCATCACCCGCCGCTTCCAGGAGCAGTTGATCGCGGCCATGGACTCCGAGGAGTTCGGACTGCCGGTGGAGGCCACCGAGACGCAGGCCCTGGAGTATCTCCTCAGCCCCGGCATCCTCAACCATGCCGAGGTGGAGGAGCAGTTCGTCTGAAGCGACGCCGGATCTTCAGGCGGCCGGGGAGTACCCCCCGAAACCATGCTCCTTGAGATAGGCGATGGTGGCTTCGCGGATCATGATACCCCGCTGCCATGGCCCCACCTTCCCCAGCAGCTTGGAGGAGCGCTCGCGAGCGGCATAGTCCGTGGTGGCCAACGTGTACACGCGGTCGGGATCGACCACGTTCCCTGTCTGTTGAAACTGCTGCAGAAACTCGCCCCATATATCGCTACCCAGGATCTCCAGCGTCGCCAGCGACTCCTGCCAGCTCTCCAGGTTGTAGATGTCGCCCGAGCGGACGGTTCCGGGACGTAGACGACCCACCACGCTCTCCTCCGGGTAGAGCGCCAGGTCCGTCCCGGCCTGCCGGCGCATGGCGTTCTCGAACAGCTGCTTGACCTGGGCGCTCTCCAGCACGGCGGGATTCTCCCCCAGCACCTCGCCGACGCTCAGCGGCGCATCGCCGTCCATGCCGATGTTGATGAACGCATGGACGTGCGGAAAACCGCGGAAGTAGAACACCGCCGCGGGCCCCTCCAGCCGGAAGATCTGATACTCGCCGCTGTCATCCACCTCGCCTTCCTCGTAGTAGCTCAGGAACAGGCGATCCATGCCGCCGTTCTCCTCCAAGCAGCGGTGCGCGTAGGCCACGTCCTCGTCGGCGTAGGTGGACAGGATGGAGTCGATGAGTTCCCGCACCATCGCCTTGTTCGAGCGGGACAGATCGGCCACCTCGATCCCGGCGAACGACCCGTGCCGTCCTTGCAACTCGATCTGCGTCTGGATGGGCGAACGCGCCAGCACTGCCGCCTGCTGCTGGCGAGGCTCGAGGCTCCGGAACAGTCGCTGCGCCGTCCGGAACTGGTAGCGATAGACGTTGCCGGGCAGTCCCTGGCGGTAGTTGCCGCGCTGGTCGCCGTAGACCATGGGCCCGCCGAACGCAACGCCTTCCGCGCTCCGTCCTCCGAGCCGCAGGTTCAGATGGGGGCCGGACAGGATGATCTGATACTGGGCTGCCCGGGGATCGCCGCAGAACAGCAGCTTCAACAGGTGGACCCCCGGCCAGTTGATGAAGAACTGGTCCGGGAGGCGGTTCCTTCCGTGCTCGGACAGGCCGACATGCAACAGGTCGGTGAGCAGCGACCGCTGCTCCCGACTGAAACGCCGGCCGCTGATGTCCACGCCCCCGCAACCGACGCCGCGATTATGGTACTGGCGCAGCGGATGGTCATAGTCCACACAAGCACGATCCTTCGTGGTTGCATCGAGGGAGTCGTACAGGCGAACAGCCAGTGCCTCCACGCTGTCCAGGCGCGCACTACGGCGCGGAGGCAGCAACGTGTAGCGCCCCCACAGGCCGAGCCCGCCCAGGGCGCCCAGGGCAACCCCGCCCCGGATGGCAAGCTTGATAGCCTGTCGTCGATCCACGGTGGATTCCTCGCCGCCCGGACATGGTTGCTGTAACTCAAACGAGTGCCGGGGATTGGCTTGTATCATACAGACGAAAAGGCGAGAATTCACTCGATGGGAGAAACCCGCCGTTCGTCCAGGAACCCGCCGGGAAAGCACGGTCGAACCGTGTTCCTCCTGTTGCTGGCGTTTGCCGGCGCGTCGGGATGGTTGCACGCCGTCTCGGAGCCGTACCGAGGTCGCATCCTCATCGAGGTGCTGGAAGAACTGCGCCGGGGCGGCATGGATCTGATCTTCAGCAGTGCCGTGATCCGGCCGGATCTGCGCATCAAGGCCGAGCCAACGGCGATCGCGCCCCGGATGCTGCTGGAACAACTTCTCGCTCCGCTGGATCTGCGTACCCAGGACGGTCCGGGCGGGTCCATCCTGATCCTGCCGGGAGCGCGCCCGGTGAACAGCCTGAAGGGCCGCGTCCTGTCCCTGGCCCACCGCACTCCCGTCGAAGGGGCCACCGTGCATGTCGCCGAGGCGGGCAGCAGCGCCGTGACGAACGAGGCGGGCTACTTCGAGATCGAGTCCCTCTTCGAGGGCTCCTACGAGGTGACCATCGAGGCGTTCGGGTTCTCACCCGCCACACTGCCGGGTGTCCGGGTGGGTTCCAGGCCCGGCCCACCGCTCAATGTGGAACTGGACAACCATCCCGCCTTCGTCACCGTGGTGGTCACCCCCAGCCGCCATTCGCTGGTGCGCCAGGAGCAGACCTCGGCGCACTCCCTCACCAGCGAGGACAGCGCCCTGGCTCCTGCGGTGGGCAACGACGTCAGCCGCGTGGTGGAGCGCTTGCCCGGGATTGCCGCCGCGGACAGCTCGGCAGCGTTCCATTCCCGGGGCAGCCTGGCCGAGGACGTCTCCTGGGTGCTCGATGGCCTGGAGCTCTACGACCCGTTTCACCTGATCAACTTCCAGAGCCCCTACAGCCTGCTGGACACCAATGTGGTGGACCGCATCGATTTTTCCGGCGGTGGGTTCACCGCGGATCTGGGCGACCGTCACGGCGGCTTTGTGGAGATCGATACCCTGGTGCCTGGCCAGACCGCCGCAGGCGCCGTGGAACTGGGGACGGTGAACAGCCGCTTCGCGTACTCGACGCCCCTGTCGGACCCCGATGGCTCCTGGATGTTCTCGGCCCGTGGCTGGTATCCCAACCAGCTCAACGACTCCATTCAGATCGCCGCCGGCGAGAACATCGAGCCCTACTTTGGCGACTTCTATTCCAAGGCCTCGTTCATCCTCTCTCCCAAGGCGATGCTCTCCGTGCACGGCCTCTACGTCTACGATCGCCTGACCTTCACCGAGACGGACGAGGAGGACGTCAACGAGGTGGTCGATGTCCTGACCAGGAACAGCTATGCCTGGCTACGGCTGCTGACCGCGCCGTCCTCACGCTGGACCCAGGAAACCATCCTGTCGTTCGGCCGCATCGATCGCCGGCGGGACGGTGTCTCCGCCGCGGAACAGCGCGTGGATGTGGACGACGACCGCAAGGTGGATTTCTTCGGCCTCAAGCACGACTCCCTGTGGCAGATCTCGGCCAGCCACGTTCTCAAGGGAGGGGTCGAAGTGCGCAGGCTGGAGGCGGAATACCGCTACACCAATATCCTCCCTGAAGAGCCTGACGAGTCCGTCTTTCTTCCCCTGGACCCCGACGGAACCTCCATCGCCGCCTACGTGGCACATCGCACGCAGGTCACACCCCGCTTCATCACCGAGCTCGGACTGCGCTGGGATCGCCAGACGTATACCAATGAAAAGCAGGTCAGCCCGCGCTTGAATGCCGTCTGGCGCCCCACGAACCGTTCCGAATTGAGGATGGCCGTCGGGCGCTTCCACCAGTCGCAACGCATCCACGAGCTGCACGTGGAGGAAGGCGAGAAGGAATTCGGCGCGGCAGAGACGGCGGAGCAGGCGGAGATCTCGTTCCAGTACGCGCTTCTCGCGGGGCCTCGCATCCGGGTGGACGCGTACTACCGCAAGCTCACCGGCCTGCGCACACGCTACGAGAATCTGTTCGAGCCTGTCGAGCTGTTTCCGGAGACTGCCGACGATCGTGTAGCGATCTCCCCGGACGAAGCCCGCCTTCGCGGCCTGGAAATCCTGGTGCGCGGCCAACCGGACCGTCCGCTGTTCTGGCGCGCGAGCTACACGCTCTCCTCCGCGGACGACAAGATCGACGGCAACTACGTTGCTCGCAGCTGGGATCAGACCCATTCCGGCAAGTTCCTGCTGGGATTCCGGCGACAGGACGTCTGGTCGGCCGCCCTGGCCGGCGCCATCCGCCGGGGCTGGCCCATCACGCCGGTGTTCGCCGAGGAGGTGTTGAACGACGAGGGCGAGCTCGAAAATGAGGCGACTCCCGGCGCCCGCAACACCGGTCGCTACCCCGACTACTACCGCGTCGACTTCCAGGCCCGGCGTGCCTTCCCCGTTCGCAGCGGGAAAATCTGGCTCACCGTCGACATCACCAACCTCACCAACCGGGAGAACGCCCGCTCCGTCGATGACTTCGTCTTCGAGCCCCAGGCCGACGGCAGCGTGGATGTCCGGACGGACTTCGACCACTGGCTGGGCCGAACGGGCTCGTTCAGCATCCTGTGGGAATTCCACCGGTAACATCGCGCGAAGGATTCCTCCGTGTGCTCCCCTCCTACTCGCTGAAGGCTTTCGAACGCAACGAGGACAAGCCAACCCCAAGAAGGAGGGCAGGAGACATGAAGATGCGAATGTTGCTGGCTGGCGCTTTCGTTTTTCTGCTGTTCGGTGCGGTCGCCGCGGATGTGGCCGTGGCGGCAAACACGTTCTGCACCAGCACGGCCTGGAACATGATGCGGGCCTGCAGGATCGACACACGCGAGGAATTGCACATCACCCGCGCCAACTGCGCCAATATCCTGGACGCGGACGACGCGAATGCCTGCCGTGAGGAGGCCCAGGCAACCAGGGAGGAGGCGCTGGAGGAGTGCAACGAGCAGTGGGAAGCCCGGCTGGATGCGTGCGACCTGCTGGACGAGTTCATCTACGACCCGGACCCCCTTGTGGATCCGGCCATCGATTTCATCCACCCCGATGATATCCCCGATGTCCACGCACCGAATCCTTATGTCTCGCTGGTTGCCGGCCACACCTATGTCCTGCGGGCAGGTGACGAAGGTCAGGAGATCGTGATCGTGCACGTCACCGACGAGACCCTGGAGATCGAAGGAGTCGAATGCCGCGTGGTTGTGGACGTGGCGGTGGAGGCGGAAGAGGACGAGGAGGGAGTGGGCGTCGAGTACGAGCCGCTGGAGGTGACCGACGACTGGTTCGCGCAGAGTGATGTGGGCGATGTCTACTACTGTGGCGAGATCTCGCGCGAGTTCGAGGACGGGCTTCTGGACAGCCTCGACGGCTCGTTCCGCGCGGGCAAGGAGTTCGCCAAGGCAGGTGTGTTGATCCGCATGTTCCCGGAGGTGGGCGAGGCGGACCGGCAGGAGTTCGCGCTCGAGGAAGCCGAGGACATCGTGGAGTACGTCGACCTGGCGGGTGCCCCCACCGAGGAGATGGGCGGCGAGAACGAGGCATTCCCGTGCGCACCGGACGGCTGCCTGCAGACGCATGACTCGAGCCCGCTGGAGCCGTCGGATACCGAGTTCAAGTTCTACATCGCGGGCATCGGGTTCGTCCTTGCCGTCGCCCTGGAGGACGGCGAGGTCGAGGGCGAGCGCGAGGAGCTCGTGTGCGTGGGCGATTCCCTGGACATCCTCCTGGACGAGAGCTGTGGGATCGAGGATCCCGAGGCGCTGCTCGACGAGCTGTGCCATCTCGCCGAGGCGCTCTGCCCGGAGGACGACGAGTAGAGAGGTCCCCGGCCGGGGCCTGGAGCGTCAGTAGGTGGGATCGTACATCGAGTCCGCGATGGCCTGCTCCAGGTTCTCCGGCCGCGGCGCGCGCGCCAGGCCCTGAGCGTACGCCTCCTCCGCCACCTTCAGCGCCAGCACCCGCGAGACGTCGCGGATAGCCGTCAGCGGTGGGTAGATCGACCCGGCGGCCAGGTCCTCCTCGCTCACCATCTCCGCCAGCGCGCGGGCGGCGGCCAGGAACATCCCGTCGGTGATGCGCCGCGCCCTGCAGACCACCGCCCCCAGGCCCATGCCCGGAAAGACGTAGACGTTGTTGCCCTGCCCCGGTCGGAACCGCCGCCCGCCGTACTCCACCGGCCCGAACGGGCTGCCGCTGGCGAAGATGGCCCGGCCCCGGCTCCAGCGGTAGGCCTGCTCTGCCGTGCACTCCGCATGCGACGTGGGGTTGGAAAGGGCAAACAGGGTCGGGTGCGGATGGAGCTCCGCCATGAGCTCCACCACCTCCTGCGTGAACGTTCCGGCGCGCCCGGTGGCGCCGATGAGAACGTGCGGGCGAATGGACCGCAGGGCATGCAGGAAGTCCGCCTCCTCGTGCTCGTGGGCGTAGGGCAGGCTGTGTTCCTTGAGGTGGCCGCGGCCTGCCACCACCAGCCCGCGGCTGTCCACGAACCACAGCCTCCTGCGCGCCTCATCCGCGGCGAGCCCCGTCTGCATCAACGCCGGCACCATGAGATCGGCAATCCCGGTGGCCGCGGATCCGGCGCCGAGGAACAGGATGCGCAGGTCACCAAACGACAGGCCTGAGAGCCGCGTGGAGGCGAGCACACCGGCCAGGGCCACCGCCGCCGTCCCCTGGATGTCGTCGTTGAAGCACAGGGTTCGCCCCCGGTAGCGCTGTAGCAGGCGGTACGCATTGGGCGTCAGGAAATCCTCGAACTGCAGCAGCGCATCGGGGAAGGCATCCTGGACCGCGGTGACGAACTCCTCCACCAGGTCGTCATACTCCCGGCCGCGCAGCCGCGGACCACGGACGCCCATGTAGAGGGGATCCTCCAGGAGCTCCTGGTTGCCGGTGCCCACATCCAGGGTCACCGGCAGACATTGCTGCGGCGGGATGCCCGCGCCGGCGGTGTAGAGTGACAGCTTGCCCACCGGAATTCCCATGCCGTTGGCCCCGAGATCGCCCAGCCCCAGGATGCGCTCGCCGTCGGTGACCACGATGACCCGGACGTCGCGCTGGGGCCAGTGATCGAGAATCTCGCGAATGCGCCCGCGATCTTCCGGCGTGATGTAGAAGCCCCGGGGCTGGCGGAAGATATGCGCGTACTCCTTGCACGCCTGTCCCACCGTGGGCGTGTAGAGGAGCGGCAGGATCTCCTCGATGTGGTCGATGACCGTGCGGTAGAACAGGCGCTCGTTGCGCCCCTGCAGCGCCAGCAGGTAGATGTAGCGCTCGATGTCGAAACCCTTCCGGCGCAGGTTCTCCAGCACGCGCTGCTGCTGGTCCTGCTGGTTGCACACGCCGTGGGGAAGCAGTCCGCGCAGCTTGTAGCGTTCGCGTTCCGCCTCGGTGAACGCCGTGGACTTGTTCAGGCTCGGGTCGTTGAGGAGGTCCAGCCCCACCGGGTGCGCCATGGCGTCACTCCTTCTCGTCAGGAACGTTCCCGGTGATTATACCGGCAGCGTCTCCCGGGATAGCCGTAATCACATGAAACAAATGACGTTGAGGGTCGAGCGCAAGCTCCAGCGAAGGATCCTCGCCGCCCGGGGCCTCCAATGAGTGTCCGTGGCCTTGGGGCGCAGCAGAGGGTATATTCAAGTCGCATGGACACAGTCACTTAGGCTCCCGGCACGGTGTCGGGAGGCCAGCACCGCCGGGGAACGAGTTGAGCCAGCAAGAGCGGGATCGGGCGCTCGTGCGACGCCTGCTCGCAGGCGACGAACGCGCCTTCGAGGAGTTCTTCAGCCGGCATTTTCGCGGCATCTACCGCTTCGCCCTGGCCCGGCTGCGCGGTGATGCCGAAGCGGCCGAGGAGGTGGCACAGATGACACTGTGCAAGGCAATCTCCAAGCTCGACACGTACCGCGGCGAGGCACAGCTGTTCACCTGGCTGTGCACGTTCTGCCGCCACGAGATCTCCGCGTTCTGCAGAAAGTTCCGGCGCTGCCCGCAGCCTGTCCCGTTGACCGAGGAGAACCCGGAGGTCCGTGCGGCGCTGGACTCGCTGGCGGCTCTCGGGGACGACGACCCGGAGTCGGTGGCACGGCGCAACGAGATCAGTCGGCTGGTTCGCGTGGCGCTGGATCACCTGCCGCAACGCTACGGCAACGCCCTGGAGTGGAAGTACCTGGAGGGGCTATCGGTCAAGGAGATAGCCCAGCGCATGGAGATCGGCCCGAAGGCGGCGGAGTCGCTGTTGACCCGGGCTCGCGACGCATTCCGGGATGGTTTCAGCAGTCTCTCGCACCCACCGGGCCCGCTGAACGGACCCGGCCGCGCCGTGGACACGACATGACCGACGACAAACAGAACGAAACGCCCACCCCGCCGGAAGACCAGCTCGCCACGCTCATCCGCCTGGCAGAGGGCAAGCCGGCGCTGCCTGCCCATCGCCTGGAGCGCGCCCGGAGGGCGGTTCACTCCCATTGGCGCCAGCAGGTACGCGAACGCCGGGGCAGGCGGGCGCTTCGAATCGGGGCATGGCTGGCTGCCGCCGCCATCCTGGTGGCCGCAGCGGGGCTGGCTATGCGGAGCTGGCTGCCGTCCGCAAGTCCGATGGCAGGCCGGGTTGTCGCCGTGACCATGCACACCGACGGCGCGTCGGTGCAGGTGGGCCAGAAAATTCCCGCGGGTTTTGATCTCGACACCGGCGAGGGCCAGGTTGCGCTACTCCTGCATGGACCCACCTCCGTCCGTCTCGACCGGGACACACGCGTGCGCGTCCTCTCCCCCACCTCGGTGGTCCTGGACCACGGCAGGCTCTACGTGGACTCGGGCCCGACGGCGGGCTCCATGGAGATTCACACGAATGCCGGCCTGATCCGCGACATCGGCACGCAGTTCGAGGTGCGCGCCCGGGAAGATGCGGTGCGCGTGCGGGTGCGGGAGGGCAAGGTCATCCTGAACACCGAGACGCAATCGCACGAGATCGGTGCGGGTGGACAGCTCGCGATCGACACCGCCGGCGTCGTGACCCACGCGGAGATCGCCACCCATGGCGAACCCTGGGACTGGGTCACCGCCATCGCACCCATGTTGGAACTGGAGGGGCTCTCAGCGCACGAGTTCCTGGACTGGGCGGCGCGAGAGAACGGCTGGAAACTGCGCTTCGCCGATCAGGACCTGGAGCGGTCGGCGGCGAGTATCGTCCTCAGCGGCTCCACCGCGGGGCTCACCATCCAGCAAGCACTGGACGCCGTGTTGCCCACATGCCGCATGGCTCACCAGGTGGACGGAGGCGTCTTGCTGGTAAGGCGGATGCCACCCAACGGTTGATCAGGGCATGCGCAGCTCGATGCTCCCGAACCCCAGAAACGCAGCGATGCGCTCCGCCTCCTGCGTGAGCTTCTTCTTCACCGGGCCGGTCAGCGCTCCGAAGGGCTGCAGCCGAAAGCGCAGCACCTTCGCCCGGCGCTCGTAACGCCACGTTCCAGCGATACGGCCGCGCACCAGCAGCACCGCCTCCACCTGCGCCGACGGAGCCCAGACCTTCTTCTTGTGCGCCGCCTCGATGAGCCAGGCCTTATCCCGGGTGCCGAGCAACAGCGGATCGAAGCGGAACAGCAGCCGCACGGGCCAGCGCGACGCCGGAGGCGGCTTCTTCCGGAGCGCGGCCAGATCCCCCGCGAGGCACCAGTGGAGGACGCCGTCCACCTCCACCTCGATGCACTCCTCACCGAGCGCCTGGATCCAACCCTTCGCCCTGGTCAACGTGGTTCCGTACCAGAAGGCGAGATCGTGCGCCGTGACAGGGCCATAGCCGGCCAGGTAGCGCCGGGTCAGCTCCGCCAGGGCATCCTCCTGCGACGGCGGCTCCCAGGACAATTGCGGTGTCCAGTGCGCACGGTGCACGAATCGCGCCGAGGCACCCTCCTCCTGGCCATGGCACACCACCCCTTCGCGCACCAGGGTCATGAAGGTGGCATACGACACGCGCCACTGATCCTGCGCGCCCTCCAGCTTCGGGGACCGCACGTCCTTGTGCGCGAGTTGCTCCCCCTTCTCCAGCCGCCGCAGGACGCGCGTCCGCAGACGCCGGAACTCCCCCGCCAGACCTGTCTTCTCCAGCCTCCGCTTCGCCACCGAGTGGTGATCCAGGAATGCGGCATGGAGCAACGGCCAGTCCGCGGTGGCGTACAGATGCACCGTGTTGCGCTGGCCCCACAGGCGCACCAGCGTGCGTTGCTCCAGCCGGGCGGCATCGAGGCCGCGCGCCGTGCAACGTCGGGTACGGTTGAAGAACGCCAGCGTGGCGGCCGCCGGCAACTGGGCCTGCACGCCGACGAGACGGCGAGCGGTCTCCTGCGGCGATGCAAACTGATCCACCAGCCCCGATCGGCAAGAACGGAACCAGCGCACCGCGGATGATGGAATCTTCACGGACACTACCAGCTGCTGCACGCCTTGCGCAGCGCCTCCAGGGCCTGGCTGTCGAACAGCGCCTGCGGCTTGCTGCCGTCCGCCCTCATGGCGAAGATCTCCGACTGGCCACGCCGATCCGAGGTGAACAGGATGCGCCCGCCGGACCAGACGGCGTCGCCCTCGAACGACGGCTCGTAGGTCAACCGCGTGAGCTTCGATTTGGCCAGGTCGAGACGAAAGATGTCGAAGTTACGCCGGCCGGATGTGGGCGGCGGCATCTCCGCCGGCCCGAAGAACACCAGCCTCTTGCCATCGGACGACCAGTCCGGCTTGTAGTTCTCCTCCCGGCCCACCGGGAGCTTCACGTCATCGTTCCCGTCCAGCTTCATGCGGTGCAACTCGTAGATGCCTTCGCGCTGCGACACGTAGACGATCCACCGGCCCGAAGGATCCACTGCAGCAGAGTGGTCTGACCCCGAATTCTCCGTCAACCGCGTGACGCCGGTTCCGTCGCTGTTCATGACGAACAGGTCGTGGTTGCCGTTACGATTGGAGTTGAACACGATACGGCTGCCATCGGGCGTATACACCGGATCTCCCTCGTACGAACCGGTGCTCACCAGGACCGTCTCCTCTCCCGATGGGAGGTCGTACTGCACGATGTCGTAGCGGCCCTCGCCGTCCACCGTCTCGCCGCGGAAGAACACCAGCTTCCTGCCATCCGGCGACCAGCGCGGGTGCCAGTCCTCGACGTCATTGGACGTGAGCCGGCGCATGTCCGAGCCGTCTCGCCTTTCGGTGGCGATCTCGTGCTTGCCGTGGCATTCCATGGTGAACGCCAGCAACTGCTTGCCAGGCTGCGGCACCGGCCGGTGGAAGGCGAACTTCTCCCTTGCCGGCGTGACGGTGGTGGCCGCCAGCAGCAGCCATACCATCACCTGCAAGTGGCCCCGAATCTGCGCCCGCTCCGTGGACATCCACCTTCTCCTTCAGGTTGAGACAGTGTGACACATCCTCTTCCCCCTCGCCCCCCATCCCCGTAGAATGAAGGCTTCCTGGGGGAGAATGCCATGGCCATGCCTTTCGTCCGACTCTGCGCCGCTACCGTCGTTGCCGCCCTGTTCCTGGCCGGATGCGGTCGCTCCGAGCCACCCGCCATCGCCGTCCACCTGGTGGACCACTACTCGCCCGCGGCCCTGCACGGCGAGTTCATCGGCCGCTCGCCGCGGCGCGAGCGAACGGAATGGCGCTTCGACGGCGATGCCCCCGGCGGCGTTGCGGAGAAGCTCGCGGCCACCAGGGGCTGGGAGGCCGGACACGCTGTTTCCGGCCTGACGGTGCACAACGGCCTGCTGATGGGCAAAAGCTCCGGCGACTTCCCCATCCTGCGCGCGGAACGCACCCATGGTCTCGACGATCCGGACCTGTTGCATGCGGTGGAGGTGCGCCTGCGCGTCTCCGCCGGCGCCAACCTTGCAGTCTCCACCAGCGACGCAGAGACGGTGGACTTCGACGAGATCCTGGCCGAGGCGAAGAACTTTCCGTGGAGCATCAGCGCCCCGATGGTCCCCGGCGAGCAGTTCCGCACCTACACCCTGCGGCCGGACCGGCCGACACGATCCAGCGCCATCCGGCACCTCCTGTTGCGCCCCACGGACGCGACGGGGGCGACGTTCGAGCTGGAGTCGCTGCGCTTGATCTTTCGCAAGGAGCATCTGTCGGGCATCCCGTCGGGCGTGGGATGGCAGGGCCTGGAGGAGATCTATCACGAGTCGCTGGTGGCCCGCTCGCCCGAGACCATCCGCTTGAACCTGCGACTGCCCTCCCGGCCGTGGCTGGACCTGTCCCTGGGCACCATCGAGGACGGTCCGGTGACCTTCCAGGTGGGCGTGCAGCGCGCCGGCGGGGGGCAAGACGCGATCCTGCTGGAGCGCACCGTCACGCGGCCGTATCGCTGGCAGCCCGCGCCGGTGGACCTGTCCTCGTTTGCCGGCGAGGAGGTGGAGCTGTCGCTGTCGCTGTCCGGGGAGCACGACGGCACACTGGGTTTCTGGGGCGCACCGGTGGTGCGGTCCAGGGGCGCAATGCCGGCCGTGACCGCCGCAGTTGGAAGCAGCACCGAGCCACCGCAGGGCGTGATCCTCATCTGGGCGGACACGCTGCGGCGCGATCGTCTGGAGGTCTACGGCTACGGGCGCGACACCTCTCCTGCGCTGCGCAAGATGAGTGAGGAAGGCACCCTGTTCCAGGACTGTACCGTGCAGGCCACCTGGACCAAGGTCTCCACGCCGTCCCTGTTCACCTCGCTCTACCCGTCCTCGCACGGCGTCCGTGAGTTCAGCGATCGCCTGCCCGTCTCGGCGAACACCCTGGCCGAATCGTATCGCGCCGCAGGCTACGCCACGCTGTCCATGTCCTCCATCCTGTTCGCAGGGCAGTTCACCAACCTGCACCAGGGATTCGAGGTGGTGCACGAGGACGGCTCGCTCTCCGACCGGGGGTCGAGCAAGACCGCCCGGGAGTACGTGGACAGGCTGCTCCCCTGGCTGGACCGGCACCAGGATGTCCCCTTCTTCGTGTTCCTGCATGTCTCCGACCCGCACGATCCGTACAAGCCCTACGCCCCTTACGACACCATGTGGGCGGATCCGGCATGGGCCGAGGAGCACGAGAACAATGCCGAACACGTACGCGAGTTCATCGCCGACCCGCTCATGAAGATGTTCGGCATGCCCACCCGGGAGGAGATGACAAGATCGGGACTGGATGCCGACGAGTACATCTCGCGCGACGGCGACTGGTACGACGGCTCCATCCGCGGCATGGACGCGGAGATCGGCAGGCTGTTGCAACACCTGCGCACACTAGGATTGGCAGAGAGAACGCTGGTGGTGTTCACCAGCGACCATGGCGAGGAGTTCCTGGATCACGGCCGCATGTTCCACGGCCAGAGTGTCTACGGTGAGCTCACCAACGTGCCGCTGATCCTGTGGCGGCCCGGCTCGGTGCCGGGTGGGCTGGTGCTGCCGGAAACGGTGGAGACCGTGGACCTCATGCCCACCTTGCTGGAGATGAGCGGGCTGGCGGGGCCCGACGGGATGCAGGGTCGCAGCCTGGTTCCCCTGCTGACGCGCGCGCGTGCGGCCGCCGGCGCGCAGGCCGCCGAGATGGACGGGAATCGCTTCGCCATCGTCGAGAAGGCCACCATCGAGGAGGAGGGCATCGGCGGCCCCCCGCCACACGACACCGGGTCACGGGCCATCGTGCAGGGCGGCTGGAAGCTGATCCACAACCACACACGTCGGGAGGGAACGCCGGAGTTCGAGCTCTATCATCAGGGCGACGACCCGCTCAACCTGACCGACCTCGCGGCGCAGCACCCGGAGCGGGTCACCGAGATGAAGAGGCTGCTGGATGCCTGGCAGGAGAAGGCCCTGGCTGCCCGCCTGGTCGCGGACTCGGAGGCGGAGAGGAGCATGAGCCAGGAGGAGCTGGAGCGGCTGCGAAGTCTGGGTTACGTCCAGTAGCCCCCTTTTCCCGGGCGGGCCAAGGGGTTTGGGGCGAGGAGCGGCCCGCCTTGCCCCGAGGGGCTGGGGGGGTACATTGGTTCCATGAAGAACTCGATCTCGCTTGTCAGCATGATCCTCATGGCGATAGTCATGGTCGTCGTCCTGCTGCTGGTGGCCCGGGCATGGACCTCGGTGGCGCCCACGGCGATGCAGATCGCCTCGCCGTCCGACTCCGGGCTCGAGCAGGACGGGGAGGACGAGGATGCCGAGCGGCTCCCCACCCTCAACGAGATGAGAGAGAGCACCAAGGAGCACGCCGAGGAGCTGGAAGAAGCCCGCAAGCAGATCGACCAGTAGTAAGTACCTCAGTTCAGGTGAGATAGCGTCCATCCGCCGGCCTCCGGAAGCGGCCGTCAACATTGCCGCCGGGGTGGCCTTCAGGTTGGGAAGGTGACGGATTCCCGCTCGTGCGCTATATTCTCACCAGCCCGATGGGCCCAGGAGGTGGATCATTCCGCGAGGACCAGACCATACGCAGACGGGAGAACATCCGACGGCGGGCAACGTGCGCACGCTGGATGCCATCGTCAAGCACGCCAAGGGTGTGTCGGCGGTGCAGCGGCGTGACCTCAGCCTGGGCGACTGGGTGGTGGTGACCACCCGCAACTCCACCTACTCTCTGCGGGTTCTCGGCGACAACCAGTACGCCGTCTCCGGCGGCTGGTTCGATCAGAGGCGCCTCTCGCCCCAGCGCATCGCCGTCAACGGTTGCACCTGGGGCGGCACGGCCATCAAGAACGACGTGGTGGCGGCGGCGGGTCTGTTCCTGGAGTTCGGCAACCGCGTGAAGACCACCCGCATCCGCGAGGTGCGCGTGTTCCGCCACCAGGACCAGGGTACCTGCCACTAGGCCTCGATCATCCGCCGCCGGCCGCCGCGATCTGATTGGCGTACAGACGCTCACGAACTTCCGCGTTCATCTCGCACATGGGGACCGCCCTCCACTCACCCTCACGGCGCACCGCGCCGCGAAACATGCAGGCCGCAAGGCGTTTCTCCACAACTTCGGTCCGTGGCCGCTGCATGTCGGCAGCACTCATGAAGTTGTGCAGGACCACATTAAGCCCCCGGACCTGCCCTCGCACGACATGAGACAGCAACTCGGCGCCACCTCCGTCGCGCCGCAGGCGCTTCCTCAAGTACCGCAACATGTGCCAGAACACGGAAGGGTTGCGCAGGGCGGCTCCCAGCTTGCGCAACACGGACGCGCCAACGTCCTCTCCACGACCTCCCACCCCGCCGAACACCCGCAGGATCATGGACCAGAACGCGCGGCTGTCCAGGTCGGACGGAATGAGATTGACCACACGCCCCTCGGGAAAGAGTACCAGGATCGTGGTCATGTTGCTGCAATCCGGGTGGCCCAGCAGGAGGTTGTCCCGCGGCAGATCGGTCCCCACGGCGGAGCAGACCTGCGCCCAGACCGCCTCCGGCGTCACCGGGGATGAGGAGATACGGGTGCGCCCCACGTCCGCCTCGGTCTGGAAGCTCACGGTGTGAACCACCTCCAGACGCCTCGAGTCCGCCAGGAGCCAGCGAACCGGATCGGCGCGCGTGGCGCGTTCGGCGGTGTACAGCTGATGG
>CBDVAL010000038.1:0-19414 GCA_965371955.1 uncultured bacterium
GGGATTGACCCTGAGCTTCCACGACGGTGACCTGGAGGCCGGCGCGGAGATTTTCCACGCGCTGTCGGAGAGGTACCCTGACGACGTGGAGGCGCTATTCTGGCAGGCACAGGCCCAGGCGAACCTGGCCGACGACCCGAGGCAGGCGCTGCAGCTCATGCAGCAGGCCATGTTGCGCGACCCCGAGAGTTCCTTGTGCGTGGCCGGCGCCGCCACCTACCTCGAGGACTTCCAGATGCACCCGGAAGCGGAGATGCTGGTGCAGGAGTTCCTGGATCGGCACTCGGAGATGTCCGCCGAGCAGATGCGGGGAATCCGGATCCGCTACAACCAGGAGCCCGACTAGCCTATTTCGCCGTAGCCTCGCCGATGAGGAGGCAACCCAGCAGGTTGACCGCCAGCGTTCCGAACGGGAACGTGGCCCGGGGCAGGAGGCGATGCACCATGCCGCCCAGGCCATGGCGCAGGGCGGCCCCGATGAACCCCCCGGATCCCACCAACACCGAGTTCCACAAGACCGTCTTCAAGAGCCTCCCCCACCGTTATCCGACGCGCTCTGGCGTTGAACGGAGCCTATCATGCCAAGGCGACTAGTCTGGCAGGGTGCGCGGCAGGGTACGCACGCGGTGCGCCAGTTCGGAGAGCATGGCCCGCGCCATGGCCGCCTCGTCCTGGGTGGGATCTTCCTCGAGGGCGCTGTAGACATGCTGGTAGGCGGCCGTGGGATTCTTCAACGCTCCCATGAGGACGCGCGCGGCGCCCAGGTGAGCTCGGGCCCGGCCGGGTCCCATGGGGTGATCTGCCAGCGCGCGCTGGTAAGCAGCGAGGGCGGCGCGCGGATGGCGCTCCAACTCCAGCTTCTCCGCCAGGACGATCTTGTCCATGGCGCCGATGTCGCTTCGTGTCTGCGAGTGCGGCGAGGCGAAGAAGTATTGCGCCGCCTGCTCCCAGCGACCGGCGGCCATGGCATCCCGGAACTGCGCCGCCCCGCCCGGCGGCGGCACGGCCGCCCGGCGGCGCCCGCGCAGGTCCGGCTCCGGGCGGCCGTAGGCCAGCCGGTTCAGGCCGAAGGCGAGGACCCAGCCGGCGGCGAAGCCACCGATGTGCGCGCCGTGCGCCACACCGCCGGAGCCCACCGTCACCAGCACCGGCAACAGGTTGTCGAAGATCAGGTAGAAGCCCAGCACCAGGCGCGCCGGCAGCTCGACGACGTTGGCGAAGAACGGGAACAGGAAGATCCAGACCCGCACGCGGTTCTTGGGGAACCACAGGAAGTACAGGCCCAGGACCCCCGAGATGGCTCCGGAAGCTCCCACCGACGGAATGCCCGACCCCATGCGCAGGACGCCGTCACCCAGCGTGGCGGCCACACCGGTCCCCAGGTACGCCGCGAGGTATCCCAGCTTGCCCAGCCGGTACTCCACATTGTCGCCGTAGATCCACAGGAACAGCATGTTCCCCAGCAGGTGCATCCAGCCGCCGTGCAGGAACATGGCGGTGAAGATGTCCACCACGGACGGCGCCGTGGGACGAAACCCGTGGCGGAAGACCACCAGGTCGTACTCGCTCACCGTCCGGGCCATCTCGAGGCGCGCGCGGCGGCCCAGGCCTTGCTCCTCGCCGATGAGGTTCACGTACTCCCTCACTGCCGGGTCGCTGAGATCGGCCTGCTGGCCTGCCAGGGGCAACAGCATGAGGAACGCGAGGACGTTGGCGGCGATGAGGGCGTAGTTCACCCACGGGGTTCCCGGGGGGTTGGGGCTGTCGCCGACGGGGAGGAACACGGGCTCTCCTGCGGCTGCGGAGGTTGGTGAGCGTTCCGCCTTATTCTATCTCAAACGGATTCCGGCACCGGGGGGGGTACTGCGCGATGATAGGATGCCTGCATGGATACTCTCATCCTGCGCGACCGCCGCTTCCTGTCTCACGATCCCGGCGCCGGGCATCCCGAGAACCCCGGGCGCCTGCAGGCGGTACACGACGATCTTGATGCGCACGAGATCCCGGGCACCTGCACACGGACGCCGCGCGGCGCGCATCGCAAGGAGCTGGAGCGGGTCCATGACGCCGCCCATGTGGACCGCATTCGTGCCACCGAGGGCCTGGAGCGCGTGCAGCTCGACCCGGACACCGCCACCAGCGCGGGCTCCTACGAAGCCGCGGTGCGCGGCGCCGGGGCGGTCTTGCAGGGGGCCGAGGCGGTGGTGGGCGGGGAAGCCCGGGGCGCCTTCGCCCTGGTGCGCCCGCCGGGCCATCATGCCGAGTCGTTCACGGCCATGGGGTTCTGCCTGTTCAACAACGTCGCCGTCGCCGCCGCGCACGCCCTCGAGGAGCTGGAGTGCAAGCGTGTCCTCATCCTGGATCCCGACGTCCACCACGGCAACGGCACCCAGCACAGCTTCTGGGATCGGCGCGATGTTCTCTACGTCTCCAGCCATCGCTTCCCCTTCTACCCGGGGACCGGCGCGTTCGACGAGGTGGGGACCGGAGCGGGAGAGGGCTACACCGTGAATCTTCCCATGCCGGCGGGAATGGGAGACGCCGACTTCTACCATCTGTACCGCCACGTCGTGGAACCGGTGGTGAACGAGTACCGCCCGGATCTCATCCTGGTCTCGGCCGGCTTCGACACCTGGGTCAACGATCCGCTGGGAGGCATGGCCATGACCGCCGGTGGCTACGGCGCGCTGTTCGGGCTGTTCCTGCGCTGGGCCGAGGATCATTGCCCGGGCCGGGTGGTGTTCGCGCTGGAAGGCGGCTACGACCCTCCCGGCCTGGTGGCAGGGGTGCGTGCCGCGCTGGAGCTCACCTCCGGCGCTGCCGCGGCGCCCGGGGGCATCGAGGCCCCGCCTGGCGGGTCTGCCCAGGAGATCGCCCGGCGGGCGCGGCAGGTGCTCTCGCCCTACTGGCCCGCTCTGCGCGGTTTTCTGTAATATAATGAGCAAAGGCTCTTGCAATCCATGGGAACGCGATCAAGGGGGGGAGGTCGACCATGCACAGGAGATTTCTTGCGCTCCTCGCCCCGATCCTGCTGATCCTGAGCGCCTCGGGGGCGCTGGCACAGACCGACGCCGTGATCATCGGGCGGGTCACCGATGCCGAGGGGATCCCCCTGCCGGCGGTCACCATCACCGTCTACAGTCCCACCGGGGCCATGACGCACGTGGGCACGGTCACCGATGCGGAGGGCCGCTACCGCATCGCCGCCCTGCCCCCGAGGAATGACTTCCTGGTGGTGGCCGAGATCCTGGAGTACGCCCGGGTCGAGGTGGGGCCGGTCGACCTGGACCCCGGCAAGACCACCACGGTGAACATCTCGCTGGTTCCCTCCACCGAGACCCACGAGAAGGTGGTGGTGGTGGCCAAGGGCGACATCGTGGACCTGACCAGCACCAAGACCTCCACCGTCTTCAATAGTGAATTCATCGAGGGCCTGCCCATCATGGGGCGCACGTATCAGAGCGTCCTCACCCTCGCTCCCGGCGTCACCGACGTGGACGGAGATGGGAATCCCAACGTCAACGGCGCGCGCGATACCGAGCTACAGACACTGGTGGACGGGGCCAACACCACCGATCCGTTCAGCGGGACGTTCGGCATGAACCTCAACATCGAGTCCATCGCAGAGATCGAGGTCATCACCACCGGCTTCCCGGCCGAGTACAGCGGCGCCATGGGCGGGTTCGCCAACATCGTCACGAAGTCGGGCGGCAACGAGATCACGGGTTCCTTCAAGTTCTTCTACCGCACGGATCTCCTGGACAACGACGGCGCCAACAACAACGACTTCACCAGCTCCGAGCTGTTCGAGGACCTGGACGGGTTCCAGGACTACCGGCCGTTCTTCACGCTGGGAGGCCCGATTGTCAAGGACCGGCTGTGGTACTTCGCAGCCCTGGAGTTCATCTCCAGGGAGACGCCCGTCAACGCCGGGAGGGTGGCATTCCTGGAGACGGAGAAGGGGTGGAACAACTTCGCCAAGATCACCTGGCAGGTCAGCGCCGACAACCGGCTGGCGTTCCAGCTCAGCCAGGACCCGCGACGGTTCGACGGTCTCAACCTGGGTACCGGGGTGAACCCCGAGTCGGACTTCCACTTCGACCAGGGCGGCACGGTGGGAACGGTGCGCTGGACCAACAACATATCGCCCAGCCTTCTGCTCGAGACCCTGGTATCCCGCTTCGACACCAGCATCGACGTGCTGCCCGTCTCGGACCCGGACCGCTGTCCCCTGGACGAACTGGGCCGCTGCAATCCAGATAGAGAGGACCTCTATACCATCGACGACCGCGCCGGCCTGACCCATGGACCGTACTTCCTGACCCACCGTGACGAGCGCCGGCGGGACACGGTGAAATCGAACCTCTCGCTCTATGAGGATGGCTCCTCGGGGCAGCACAATATCAAGCTGGGCGTGGAGCTGGCCCGGGAACAGTACACCAACCAGCGCAACGAGGACCGGGTGCGCTTCGACGATTTCGAACGGAACAGCGGCGCCCCCGGCCTCGGCGGTGGCGGCGGCTGCGGCAGCCCCGAAATACGCTTCTGCGGCACCATCCAGTTTCGCGACGCATTCCCGGCAGAGCAGACGCGCGAGGCGAAGAAGGACCACCTGGGATTGTATCTGCAGGACTTCTACAAGCCGCTGCCGAACGTCTCCATCCAGGTCGGGTTGCGCTTTGACCGCGACGAGGCCACCACGGAGGGCTGGGATCCGTTCGACCCGCGCGACGAGGCGGACGAGTTCCTGAGGCTACTGGCGCAGGGGCGCCGCGTGGATGTGGAGGATCTGGTGTTCCCGGACGCCCTCACCGACTCAGGCATGCAGTTCGACCTAAACGGTGACGGCAGGGACTCGGACCACTGCGGCTCGGATTGGGGAGCGCTGAACAGATACACCAATGCCCTGGTCACAGGGTTTTCCGTGAACCCTGACGGGACCTACTTCCTCGTGGGGGATTTGAGCCAGGACGACTGGGACGCACAGGGCAATGATGGATCGGACGGAATCCCGGATTTCTTCCAGCCTTTCCCGAACGATGACCCGGAGAACTACTTCAACTTCCTCGACATTGCCGGCAACAACATCTGTGTGGGCGGCGGGAAGAATGGCGAACCCTGCGACCCGGCCAACGGCCATGCGGATTGCGTCCTGGGCCAACAGGCCGGTGTCTGCGGAACCAATGACGGCGCCACGCTGTTCGACCCGAGCCTGGCAGGGCAGATC
Source organism: uncultured bacterium (assembly GCA_965371955.1). GTDB lineage: Bacteria > Acidobacteriota > Polarisedimenticolia > CBDVAL01 > CBDVAL01 > CBDVAL01. The sequence continues at coordinate 5,228 of CBDVAL010000038.1, forward strand.
ATCACCGTCGCCGGGGAGTACTCCGCCGCCTCGTGCGACGGCGGCCTGCTGTGTGACCAGATCTTCTTTGTCCCCGGCGGCAATGCCACGGGCGCCGCAAACGGTGACGCACAGGCTGAGAACCCCAACTGCGACAGGCTGAACGACGACGTTCTCTTCCTCTACACCGTCTATCGCCGGCACCAGTTCGATGACTTCCCCGGCCCGGTGGAGTTCGCCACCGGTGTGCTGGCCGGAACCCAGCGCCGGCGCGAGTCCATCGAGATCATCAACGACAATCTGGCCCCACGGCTGAGCGTCTCGTGGGACCCATGGGCCAACAACAAGACCAAGGTGTTCGCGTTCTGGGGGCGTTACTACGGGACCTTGCACCTGGCTTCCATCGTTCCGGAGCTCGGCCCGGATTCCCAGACCTTCGTCTATGGCGCCAACAACCTCAAGACGGCGGGCGCGGATGCCCAGCCGTTCATCATCGGGAGGTTCTCCATCACCCAGGTGGATCGCGATCTGCAGACACCGTTCACCGATGAGTTCACCGTCGGTTTCGAGCGCGAGCTCTCCGCCAACTGGGCCCTGTCCGTCACCTACGTCAACCGGAAGAGCCACGATCTCCTGCAGGACGTGGACATCAATCACTTCACCCGGGACCTGAACGGTGACGGCGTCGCCGACGACAACTTCGGCAAGGTGATTCCGCCGGACGGCTTCGATCTGGGGCCGCCGGGCGACGGTCCCGGGGGTGGTGACCCGGGAGACGAGGTGGATCTGGCCGGCAACCTGGTGACACCGGACGGGCTACCGGATCAGTTCGCCTACAATCCGTTCTTCTCCGAGATCCTGCGGGTGGGGAACTTCAACTCCTCCGACTACAGGTCGATTCAGGTGGTGCTCACCCGCCGGCTCAGCCGGCAGTGGCAGATGAACGCCTCCTATGTCTGGTCCGAGGCGGTGGGCGACGCCGAGGCGTTTGATTCGGTTCTCGGTGACGATGTGGGCACCGTGGAGAACGAGTTCGGACCGCTGAGCTACGACCAGACCCACGTGGTGAAGTTCAGCGCCGTGACATTCCTTCCCAGGGGCCAGATGCTGGGCGGCATCGTCCAGTGGTCGTCCGGCTTGCCCTTCTCCGTCATCCGGCAGACCACCTCCTTCGATTCCTTCGGCTCGTCATTCTTTCGAACCCACTTTCCCACCGGACAGCGCAACGACCAGAGGAACGAAGGCGTGTGGCGGGTGGATGTCAACTACCAGAAGAGCATGAATTTCGGGCCGGTGGCGGCTTCCATCGGTGTGGAGGTGCAGAACCTCACCAACTCCGATGACCTGCGCGTCAGCACCGTCGACGTCGATGACTTCATCGCCCTGGACGCGACCCGCAACTTCGGGCGCCGCTGGCAGCTCAGCCTGTCGATGAACTTCTGAGACCCCCGATGTACTCGCTGCCCGATCTCAGCCGCCCAGCAGGTCCTTGGGCAGGTGCATGCTCACCAAGACGTGGGGGACGTCGACCACCTCGGAGATCTTGAGGTCACCGGCGAGGGAGCACAGGACGTAGGCCTCCATCCGGTCCATGCCCTGCTGCTGCACCAGATAGTCGATCATGTAGCCGGTGGCCTTGCGCGCCGCCTCGTCGAGAGTGGCGGCGAATGCGGTGACCGCGTAGGCATCCGCCGTCTCGTAGTGCGGCTCCTGGATCGGGCCGCGATCCTTGAGGACCTCCAGCTCGTAGGTGATGGTCATCGGCGCCTCGATGGCGGTGCCGCACACCTCGCCGTCTCCCTGGGCGGCATGGGGATCGCCGATGGAGAACAGCGCCCCCTTCACGAACACGGGGAAGTAGACGATGGTCCCTTCCGTGAGGTACTGATTGTCCATGTTTCCGCCGTTGGCGCGCGGCGGAATGGTGGTGAGCATCTCGTCGGTGTCCGGGGCCACACCCATCACGCCCGGGAACGGCTGCAGCGGGATCTGGCGGCCGGAGAACTCCGCGGAGCGGGCGCCCGGCTCGAAGTGGAAGATCTTCAGGAACGGCTCGGGGAACTCGTCGGCAAGGAAGCCGAAGTCGGGCGTCGACGCCACCCAGCCCCAGTCCCCCAGCTCGAACCGGTGCAGGGTCACCTTGAGCACGTCGCCGGGCTCGGCCCCCTCGACGTAGACCGGGCCGGTCAACGGGTGGATGAGCCCGAAGTCGAGGCCGGCAAGGTCGGCAGCCGTGGAGTCGGGGGTCAACTGCCCGTCGGTGGCCTCCTTGGTCTCCGCCCGGATCACGGCGCCCGACTGGACACGCAACACGGGGGGGATGGTGCGGCTGAAGCGGTTGTGGGTCTGATCCCGGCTGAGAGTATGGTCCACCTCGGGAACATGCACGACGGTAATACGCCGCTCCTCGGGGGGCTCGACGCATCCCGCCATCAGAAGGGTCGCCACGATTCCGGTGATCAAGAAAGAGTGAGCTCGCACAGTCCCTCCTCAGCCGCCGACAGTCGGCAGCAGTCCTGGATGTACCGTCCATTCCAGATGCCAGAGTTGTTCGCTGCCACGCTGCAGGCAGGCCAGGGTCCCGGTGCGGAAGCGGACCACCTCCGGAGGCCCCTCTCGTGCCAGGAGGTACGAGGACAGCAGGCTCATGAACGGCAGGTGTCCCACCAGCATGAGGTCACGGTCCTCCGCCTCCAGCTCGCCGGCGATGATCATCGGTGAATCGTTGGGGTTCAACCCGGCGTGCTGCGTCACCGGCGGCGAGCCGCCGAGTGCGGTCGCCAGGATCTGCGCGGTCTGCTCCGCCCGGTCCTTCCCGCTATGCCACACCTCGGCCGGCTGCAGTCTCACGGACTTGATGAACTCCGCCAGCCGTGTGATATCCCCCCGGCCCGCCCGGGAGAGGCCGCACGCCGGATCCACCGCCGGCGAGGCGGCGGTGCCGTGACGCGCCAGATAGAGCCGCATCCCGCTCATGAGACACCTGGAGGAATGATGGCGAAGGCGCGCACCGGGAAGGTACCCAACCGGCGCACCTTCACCGGCACGGCGAAGAACCGGAAGCCCTGTTCGGGCAAGACATCCAGGCCGGAAAGATGTTCGGCCACGGGAATGTCGGCGCCCAGTAGGACCGTGTGCGCAGGCCGCTGCCGGTCCGCCAGGTCATCCAGATTGACCGAGTCGATGCCCACCAGCGCGGCCCCGGCGTCGCGGAGAAACTCCGCCGCCTCGCCGGTGAGAAACGGATTTGCCTCCAGGTAGCGTGGCGTTCCCCAGTGCGCCGACCAACCGGTGTCGATGAGCACGGCTTTCCCGGCCAGATCCTTCCCCTGGAACAGCCCGGGACCCACGCCGCACCCCTGCTGCAGGTCGTGGCGCAACATCACGCCGGGGAGATCGGCCAGCGAGACGAGGGGCAGTTCCGCCAGGTCCTTGCCAACGGAGAAGCGGTGGAACGGAGCATGCACGTATGTCCCGGTGTTGGCCACCATCTCGATCCGGCCGACATGGAACTCGGTGCCGGGTGCGTAGTGCTTGCGGGAGTCGGCGCGGCTGAGAAACGCATCCACCTTGGGGCCCGGCAGGCCGGGGTAGGTGATCATGCCGTCCTCGACGGCGTGACTGAGATCAATGAAGGTCGCTTCCATGGCTCTCCGCTGGCTGGGAGCACATTCTATCAGGTCCCTGTGGGCCGGGGGCTCTGCTACAATGCCCGGCCTTCAGTCGAGGAGAGCATGGCCTCATCAAGCCGCAACAGGACCCGATGGCAGTATCCGGAGGCCCGCAAGGGTGACGTGGTGGACGACTACCACGGCACTCGCGTGGCGGACCCGTACCGCTGGCTGGAGGACCCCGAGGACGCCGAGACGCAGCGGTGGGTGGAGGCACAGAACCGGCTCACGCGCTCCTACATCGACTCGTTCCCCCGTCGAGGCGAACTCGCGGCGCGGCTCACCGCGCTGTGGAACTACCCCAAGCACGGGCTGCCGCTCAAGCATGGCGGGCACTACTTCTACTCCAGGAACGACGGTCTGCAGGATCAGTCGGTGCTGTACTGCGCAGGCTCTCTGGCGCAGGAGCCCCGGGTGCTGCTGGATCCCAACCGGTTCAGTGAGGATGGCACGGCCGCCCTCACCACCCAGGCGTTCAGTGACGATGGGAAGTTCCTTGCGTACGGCATCTCCAGCCACGGAAGTGACCGGCAGGAGATCCGCATACGGGATGTGGACAGCGGAGCGGACCTCGACGAGGTCATTCACTGGGCGAAGTTCGCCGGGGTCGCCTGGAGGAAGGATAACAGCGGCTTCTTCTACAACCGCTTTCCCGAGCCGGGCACCGTGCCTCCCGAGGACGAGCATAACTTCGCCCAGGTCTACTGGCATCGACGGGACACACCGCAATCCGCGGATGAACTGGTGTTCGAGATGCCGGATCGGAAGGAGCTGGGATTCTTCCCGTTCATCACCGAGGACGGCGAATACCTCGGGCTGTTCTCCTACCTGGGCACCGACCCGCGCAACGGCTTCTACGTGCGGCCCGCGGACGGCAACGGTCAGTTCCAGCGCATTCTGGACGTGGGCGAGTCCCTGTTCCGCCCCGTGGGGAATGCCGGGTCGACCTTCTTCATCCAGACGGATCTGGATGCTCCCCGTGGCCGCATCATCGCCATCGACGTGAACCGTCCGGAGCGCGAGCGCTGGCGGGAGATCTTGCCGCAGCAGGATGACGTCATCAACACCGTGGCCCTCATCGCGGATCATCTGGTGGTGCAGTTCATGCACAACGCGCACGAGCTGCTGTGGATCTACGACCTGGAGGGGAACAAGGTCTCCGAGATCGACCTTCCCACCATGGGCTCCATCGGAGGCATCTCGGGCAGGCAGAAGGACGATGAGATGTTCTTCCTGTTCACCTCGTTCGTGTACCCGTCCGTGATCTATCGCTACGATTTCTCCACCGGGGACACCAGCGTCTTGCGCGAATCCGAGATCGACTTCGACCCTTCGTCCTACGAGACCACACAGTCCTTCTACACCTCCCGGGACGGCACCCGCGTCTCCATGTTCCTCACGCACAGGAAGGGGCTCGAAAGGGACGGCAACAACCCGACGCTTCTCTATGGCTACGGCGGGTTCAACATCCCCGTCACGCCCGCCTTCTCCGTGTCACGTCTCCTGTGGCTGGAGAACGGCGGCGTCTACGCGGTGGCCAACCTGCGCGGCGGCAGCGAGTACGGCGAGGACTGGCACCGCGCCGGGATGCTGGAGAACAAGCAGAACGTCTTCGACGACTTCATCGCCGCCGGCGAGTGGCTGGTGGAGAACGACTACACCCGCCCGGGCCGGCTGGCCATCAGCGGCGGCTCCAACGGCGGCTTGCTGGTCACCGCCTGCCTGCTGCAGCGCCCGGACCTTTTCGGCGCGGCGGTGGCGCAGGTGCCGGTCACCGACATGCTGCGTTACCACCACTGGACGGTGGGGCGCTACTGGGTCCCGGAGTACGGCAACGCCGAGAAGAACCCGGAACACTTCCGCATCCTGCACGCCTACTCGCCCCTGCACAATATCCGGCCGGGCGTGGCGCATCCACCGACGCTGCTGGCCACTGCCGACACCGACGACCGGGTAGTCCCCGCCCACGCCAAGAAGTTCGCCGCTGCGCTCCAGGCCGCCGACGCCGGCGATCATCCCATCCTCATCCGCGTGGAGACCAGGGCGGGGCACGGTGCCGGTAAGCCCACCGGAAAGCTCATCGAGGAGGCCGTGGACATCTACAGCTTCCTGTTCAAGGCGCTCTCGCCGGCTGTCTAGACCGCGCCACCTCTCGTCATTGAAGCTCGACGGCGCCGCAGGACCTGCAGGTCAGCAAGAAGAAGCAAACGCGATCGTTCTTGTCGCAGAATGACTGAACCTCGAAGGCAGCCTCATCACAGAGGGCACAGATTTTTGTTCGCGACGCCGCGCGCAGTTGCTCGAAACGCTCCGAATAGGTCAAGAGTTCCTTGGCGTCGAACTTGCCCTCGCAGTTGCCGCAGTTCGCAACGACGGCGCAATAACGATCCCAGAGATCGCGCCGCAAGTGGACAGTCATGCTGCAAGTGCCGCACTCGGGGCAGACGAGTTCGGGGGCTGCCCATTCGATCTCACGGAAGCTATTGCGGGAGCGGGAGGTATTCTGTGATGGTGTGCCGGGCTTATCCATGGTGGACCTTTCTCCTCCGTTCCCTTGCCGCTGCGGCGCGTTTTGGGACCATGAAGCCGATCATGCCGAGCAGAAACGCCGCCGGAACGGCAGGCTTGACGAAGAACCAGATGGTTTGCACCTGTAGCGGGTTCTCCCCGGATTCCTTGTCAACCGGCAGGAGCAGCAGTGAAGAATCCTCTTCGGGACGAATGAGACGATCCGGATCGGGCAACAGGATGCGGACCGGCTCATCGAGGGGATTGCCGTAGAGCTCGGCCACCGAGTCACCAGGAATGAACAGTGCGCGATTGAGCTCTACCGTCGCAGGTGCGTGCGGAACCAGCAGCAGTACATCGGTGGACAGCGCGAGGTCGGCGATGACGGCCAGGATCAACAGCAGCGCGCTGCCGCCAAACCCGATGAGAAACAGGGACTTTCTCGGGTGTCGGGCCCATCGCATGTTCATATCGCTCTCCCTTGGGCGTTCGTCCGGAGTTATTTGGGCAAGAACGGACCCGCGTTGCAGTCCACTCCGGTTTCCCCTAGGATCCTTCCCGCGCGGGAAATGTCCCGGCGGCTTTTCATGAGTGAGTGGCAAGCAGGATTTCTTACATCCTTCAGCCAGGATGCACGTGGGTTCATGTCTGGTAAGCAGACTGACGGTCCTACCGGGGACGAACTGGGGAGCCCGGATCTCGTCGCGCGTGTGCGATCAGGAGATCCCGAGGCGCTCGAGAAGGTAGTGAAGGCGTATCTGCGGCAGATCGTCCGCGCGGCTCGCGGCGCAGGTCTGGGGCCCCAGGAGGCCGATGACGTGGCCCAGGCGACCTTCGTGACGTTCCTCGAGACCAGGGAACGGTTCGAGGGACGATCGACCGTGCGCACGTGGCTGTTCGGCATCCTGTATCACAAGATCGCCGAGGCCCGGCGCGGATTCCGGCGAGCTGGACGCACCGATTCCATCGAGGACGTCATGGAGAGCCGGTTTCTGCCCGACGGCTCATGGTCCAGGCCGCCCAGCCCGTTGGACGACCAGGTGTTCCATTCCGAGGTCCGGGAGCATCTGGAGCGGTGCCTCGAGGACGCCCCGGGCAACCAGCGTATGGCGTTTGTCCTGCGAGAGGTCGAGGGGTTCTCCACCGGGGAGATATGTAAGATTCTCGACGTGACTGCCACTAACCTGGGAGTGCTCCTCTATCGAGTCCGCAACCGACTCCGGGAGTGCCTGGAAGCGCGGGGTATCAGGAGGTAGCCGGATGCTGTCTTGCCAACAAGTGGCCCGAATGGTCTCCAGCGGGGCGTTGGAGGATGCCGGTTGGCTGCGCAGGCTGTCGGCGCGGATGCATTTCCTCATGTGCCGGCATTGTCGACGCTACGAGGCCCAGATCCGCGCCGTCGGGACAATGGCGTCCAAGGCTTATGGCTCCGCGCCCGACGATCCTGCAGCGTTGCGCCGTCTCGAAGCCGATATCCTGTCGCGCGTCCCCGGCGGACCGAGCTGCTCTACCGACAGCAAAGCCGACTAGTGCGGCCGCCAGCCCTGCTGCCGCAGCCATTCCTCGGACTCCTCGCGCCGCTCCACCGACACGGCAAAGTGCACCAGGTCGCCGGTCTTGAACTCCTGCGCGCTGTTCACCGGGACCATCGTGCCCCCGCGAGTCATCATCATCGGCAATAGTAGGTTGGACGGCGTCTGGAAGAACGCCGGGTCGTCGTCAGCCCCCTCACCGGAGACGGCGGGCCCCGCGTCCTTCTCCCAGGTCTCCACCGTGGCCGTCTCCCTGCGCAGCCGCAGCGCCCACAGCTCCAGATCGCGCGGCACACCGAAGAGAACCTGTGCATCGGCATCGCCCACGGTCTCGGGCGTGACCCGTGATTGATCCCGGGCCAGCGCCAGGTAGACTCGGTCGGCGCCGAAGTCGCGCGTCGTCATGCGGCCGAACAGCAGATTGACCTCGGCATTGGGGGTCACGCCGATGCATGCGGCGCGTTCCTCGATCTGTGCGCGCTGCAGCGTACGTTGCTCCACTGCGCTGCCATAGAGCACCCGGAAGCCATCCTCCTCCACCGTCTTGCACGCCGCCGGGTTGCTGTCCAGGAACACCATCTCCTCCCCCGCCTCACGCAGCAGCTTGCCGATGGCGTGGCCGAGCTCGTTGGCGCCCAGGATAGCGTAGCCGCGATGCAGTGGGCGGCGCAGGTGCAACAGCCGGGCCACCAGGCCACCGGAGAGCCCCTGCAGCAGCACCGTGCACGCGATGACCAGGAAGACCAGCGCCCGTAGCTTCCCACCTCCACCAATTCCCGCCTCGTCCAGGGTCTGGGCGAACAGTGAGGCCATCGCCGCCGCCACGATGCCGCGCGGTGCCAGCCAGGCGAGGAACGTCTTCTCCCGCAGGCCCAGTCCGGAACCCAGGGTGCTCAGGGTGATGTTCAGCGGACGGACCACGAACATCAGCGCCCCCACGGTGGCCAGCCCTGGCCACCCCAGCGAGCGCACCTCCTCCATACGGACATCGGCGGCCAGCAGGACGAACAGCATGCCGATGAACAGCACGGTGAGTTGTTCCTTGAACTCCATCAGCTCGCGCTGTACGCGGGTGGGGATGTTGCCCATCACCATGCCGGCGGCGGTGACTGCGATGATGCCGCTCTCCGGGACGAAGTAATTACTGACCTGGAACAGGGCGAGCACCAGCGACAGGGTGAAGACGTTCTCCATCCCGTCGGGCACCACCTTGCGGAAGCGCAGCAACAGCGCCATCAGGGCACCACCGGCGAGCCCCAGGGTCAGGCCCGCCCCCAGGCTGCTCAGGATGCTCAGGGATCCCGACGCCACCGACTCACCGGTGGGCTGGAGCATGACCTCCAGGGCCACGACGGCGATGACCACGCCCACGGCGTCGATGAGAACGCCCTCCGCCTCGAGGACGCTCTCCACCTGATGCACCACCTTGATGCGCCGCAGCAGAGGCGTGATCACGGTAGGGCCGGTGACGATGACCAGGGTGCCGAACAGGATGGAGTGCGTCCACTCCCATCCCATGATCAGGCGTGCAGCGAAGGCTCCCCCCGCCGCGGTGACCAGCACGCCCACGGTGAGAAGCTGCCGGATGACCCCGGCCTCGCGCCGTATGCGCCGCAGGTTCAGGTTGAGCCCGCCCTCGAACAGGATCACCGCGACGGCGAAGCCCACCAGGATCTGCAGCGCTGAGCCCATGGTTTCCGGCTGCACCACGCCCAGCACATCGGGGCCCAGGAGCACGCCGGCGCCCAGCAGCAGCACGATGCCCGGCAAGCGCAGGTGATGCGCGAGGGACTGCACCACCACGCCCGCGGCAGCCGCCAGGGCAATGGTCAGCGCGGAATCCACTGCTAGCGCCCTGCGCCGGGCACTAAACGCCCGGCCTCGCGTGGTTTTCCGGCTTCTTGATACCGAGATTCTTCATGCGAGATGCCAGCGTGGTGGGCTTGATGCCCAGCAGCTTGGCGGCGCCGTCCTCGCCGTAGACCCTCCAGCCGGTGCGGCGCAGCGCCGCCACCACGTTGGCGCGCACACGCCGCCGCATCTCGGCCTCGGTGAGAACCTCCGCATCCCTCACCTGCCTGCCGGCCGGCCGGAACGCAGCCCCCGTCGCGCCGTCGACCTGGGACGGCAGGTCCAGCCGCAGAACACCCGTCTCGGAAGTGATCACCGCACGCTCCAGAACGTTCTGCAACTCACGCACGTTGCCTGGCCACCGGTATTGCAGCAGCGCCTGCACGTGCGCCTCGGTGAGGGGCAGCGGCTCACGGTTCATCTTGCGCACCGTCAGGCTCAGGAAGTGCGCCGCCAGGATGGGGATGTCCTCCTTGCGCGCGCGCAGCGGCGCCACCTCGATGGGAAACACGTTGATGCGGTAGTAGAGGTCCTGGCGGAAGCGCCCCGCCTCCACGTCGCGCATGAGATCGCGGTTGGTGGCAGCGATGATGCGCACGTCCACCTTGCGGGTGCGCTCCTCGCCGATGCGCTCGTAGCGGCCCTCCTGCAGAACGCGCAGCAGCTTGCTCTGCAGCTCCACCGGGATGTCACCCACCTCGTCCAGGAACATCGTGCCGCCATCGGCAGCCTCGAAGCGCCCAGGGCGATCGCGTAGTGCGCCGGTGAAGGCACCCTTCACGTGCCCGAAGAACTCGCTCTCGTAGAGCTCCTTGGGTATGGAGGCGCAGTTCACCCGGATCATGGGCTGGTCCGCACGCAGGCTACGCTTGTGGATCTCCCGGGCCACCAGCTCCTTGCCGGTGCCGGACTCGCCCAGGATGAGCACGCTGGCGTCGGTGGGCGCCACCAGCTCGATCTGCCGATCCACGTTGCGGATGGCTGAGCTGGCGCCGACGATGGCGCCGTACGCCTGGACCTCGCGCACCTCCTCACGCAGGTACTCGTTCTCGAGCTCCAGCTGTTTGTGCAGGCGCTCGATCTCCTCGAAGTTGCGTGCGTTGGCGATGGCTGCGGCGGCGTGATCGGCGATCATGCGCAGCCCGAACAGGCTCTCTTCGTCCATGGGACTGCGGCGGAAGAACGCCAGCACCCCGAGGACCTCCCCCTGATGCAACAGCGGCTGGCCGCCGAAGCCCCGGATCCCCTCGCGCTCCGCCCACTCCGGCCGCGCGATCCAGGTGGCATCCCGGGCGATATCCCGCACTGTCACCAGCTCACCGGTGGACGCCACGCGCCCCACCTTGCGCACCCCCAGCGGCATGCGACGGAAGTCGCCATCGATGCGTGACCAGTCCTCGCCCTCGGTGGCCTCGGGGCGGCCGGCGCTGGCCACCAGGTGGAGACAGGTCGTCCGGTCCGGGCACTCCTCGCGCATGAGGCAGCCGGCACAGATATCACCCGGCCCCATGAGCCAGATGCGAGCCAGGGCGACGTCCGGGCTGGCCGCCAGTTGCTGGACGATCATCTGCAGGAGCGCGTCCAGGGACCGCTCCCCGGCCATATCCAGGAGAAGATCCTTGAACAGGTCGAAGTGGCTCTTTTCTCTCATGATTCTTGCTGAGGATTATGCTCGATTTTTCGTGGTCTCGCAACGACTTCTCGGAGCAATCACGAAGCCTCGTGACATATGGCGTGTTTTTGATATGAGTAACTGATTATTTTTCTTGATGTTACACAAATCGTCCGGGTGGTACGGGATTCGCTTTAAGCACTGCGTAAAACCCAGGCTATCCAGAGAGGCTGAGGGCCGGGGAGGGAACCCTCTTTTCAGGTCGCGCGGTGCGATCCGGTGCCCGTTTGCCGCTTCGTTTGCCCGGACCCTGAGGAGTTTAGATGCTGGCCGCCCCCTCCGGGAAGCTCCTGCAGTTCGATCCCACCTGCACTGCACTGCTAGTCCCCGATCCCTGGAACCGCCTGGTGAGCAAGGACGGGCGGTTCCGCTTCCTGCCTTGGGGGCCACCCCCTCCCGAGCGGGCGGTCAGCAATTTTTTCGCCCTGGTGCACACCGCGAGACGCAACCGCGTCCCCGTGCTCGTCTCCCCTCACTACTACTACCCCGCGGACCACGGCTGGCGCATGGAGGGCGGGCTGGAACGGCTCATGCGTCGCGTGGATATGTTGCAGGCCCGTGGTCCCTGGATCCTCGACGATCTACCGCGCGCCGGCGACCTCCCTGCGGTGATGCAGGATTTTCCCTGCGCCCTGGAAGGTCATGAGAGCGAGGGGCTGACGCTGGAGCTGGATCGACGCGGCATCCACCGCATCCTGCTCGCGGGATTGCTGGCCGACCACAGCCTGTGCGGCCATCTGGGAGAGCTACAGGAGCAGGGATTCCAGGTGGGGCTGGTGCACGACGCCGCGGCGGCGGTGGAGACGCTGGGCAGCCCCTTGCTGCCGCCACGAGTGGGACTCCCCCCGGACGCCCTGTTCGCCACCTGGGACGTGGTCAGTGTCCTGCAACAAGGATCCATCCATTGAAGATCGCCGTTGCCGGTGCCGGCGGGAACGTCGGCCGCAAGGTGGTGGCGGAGCTGCTGGTGCGCGGCGAGCATCAGTTGCGCGTGCTGACGCGGCGCGCTGCAGCCGTCGAGCACTTCGCACGCCGGGGCGCCGACGTCCTGGAGGGCTCGCTGGAGGACGAAGAATTTCTGGTGCGCTCCACCCGTGGCGTGGACGCGCTGTTCTGGATGACGCCCACACCGTTTGAAGCGCCGGATCTGCGCGCGGCGCAGCACCGCATGGGCAGTGCCGGAGCGCGGGCGTTGCGTGAGAACGGGATCCTCCGGCTGGTCAACCTGTCCGGCGTGGGTGAGAGCGAAGCCGGCCCCCTGGCCGGCCTGCGTGACACGGAGCAGCTCCTGCAGCTGGCCACCGTGAACACCACGCATCTTCGTGCTGCGTACTTCTTCGAGAACTACCTGTCCCAGCTGGACTCCATCCGCGCGCGCGGAAGCATCCGGTTGCCGGTGGCCGGCGCCACCCGCATCCCCATGATCGCCGCACGCGACGTGGCGTGGGCCGTAACCGATCGGTTGCTGGATACGAGCTGGAGCGGCCGGCAGGTGTGCGAGCTGCACGGCCCTGCGGACCTACGCTTCGACGAGGCGGCCGCGCTGCTGTCCCGCGCCCTGGGCAGGGAGGTGGTGCATACCCGGATGCCGGAAGAGGAGGCGCGGAGATCATGGCGAGCCGGCGGCTGCAGCAGCAGCGTGGCCGATGCATTCGTGGAGATGTACCGCGCCATGGAGAAGGGGGCCCTGGCCCCGGCGGTGGAGCGTAGCGCCGCCACCACCACGCCCACCCGGCTGGAGGAGTTCGGCCGCACACTGCTGCGACCGCTCCTGGGCAACCGTGTGGCCTCCTGAGCGGAGCTACGCGGCTTCCCGGACCGGCACCCCGACATCGACGGCTCCCCAAGGAGGATGGATCTGGTCAAGAATGGGTTGCGGGACCTCAGCGGCTCGCCGCTGGCCCCTTCTCCTGCAGGGACACGGGGGTTGCCGTTTGACTCTCGGTTCACATAGCTGTACAGTAACTCTGTACATATACTGGAGATGGTTCTCATGGCCAATCGAACGACCTACACGCAGGCGCGCGCAAACCTCGCCGGCCTTTGCAATACGGTTGCCGAGACCCGCGAACCGTACGTCATCGAACGTCGGAACGGGGAGAACGTCGCGCTCATCTCCGAAGCCGAGCTGAACTCGCTGCTGGAGACCGCGCACCTGCTGCGCTCGCCGAAGAATGCCCGGCGGCTCGCCTCAGCGCTGGAACGCGCACTGGGTGGCAAGCCGGCTCCCTCGTCCCTGGAGCAACTGCGGCAGAGTCTGGGAATTGACGACGGGGAGGCGTAGGGGAACGCCCGAGGGCCCGCTCGCGGTCTTCCATCCCGAGTTCCGAGAGGATCTACGCTACTGGGTGAGGACGGAACGAAAGACGGCTCTTCGAACCCTACAACTGGTGGAAGCGACGCTTCGGGACCCGTTCAAGGGTCCGGGCAAGCCGGAGCCGCTGCGGTTCTATCTCCGCGGTTGCTGGTCCCGACGCGTCACGCAAGAACATCGATTGGTCTATCTCGTCAGCGAAGGGCGCATCGATTTCCTCCAGGCCCGATACCACTACTGACCCGCCCATCAGCGCCGCCGCGGTCGTCTGGTGTCGGCAGGACTCTCACCTTGAGACTCGTTCGCTGTATGATCCGGCGTCCCGGGATTCGAGGAGAAACAGATGATTCGTCGCGCGTGGATCGTTGCTCTCTGTCTCGTGCTGCTCTGCCCTGTCGCCTGTGCCGGGGAGATCGTGCTGCGGGGCGGCTGGCTCTTCGATGTCGTGCGTGGGCAAATGGTGAGGAACACCGGCATCGTCGTGCTGCGGGGCCGGCTCATGGCGGTGGGCGCGAATCTGGCCGGGCGGGATCTTTCCACAGCACAGGTCACCACCTTGACCGATGACGATTACATCCTTCCCGGGCTCTTTGATCTGCACGCGCACTACAACATGACCCTGAACAAGATCCGGAGGGACGAGACCGAGGTCATGCCGGT
>CBDVAL010000039.1:0-19267 GCA_965371955.1 uncultured bacterium
GTGGACGCGGGTGAGCTGGTCGGCCCCGAGCTGGCCGAGCTCCTGCCTGAGGCCGCCGGCTATTCCGCCGCCGGCAAGGACGGCACTCTGACATCGTTGAAGGTGCTGGCCGATAACGTCGTCGCGCGGGTGGTGTACCGGTTCCACCGGGAGCGCAAGCGCGCCGCCGGCGAGCCGGGGTCGCCGTTCGCCCGCTTCCTCGGCCCGGGCCGGCTGGAGGATCCCCGCACCGTGGAGGTGACGGTGGACTACCATCTATTCCGCCTCCCCGACGACGACTTCCGCCCGCGCGTCGCCGACGAGCGCATCGGCGGCTTCGTCCAGTCGCACAAGGACTACACCGATGTGGAGCATCGCGACACGGCGTTCCGCCACAACCTGGTGCGCTGGGATGTGCGCAAGGCGGATCCCGGCGCGGCCGTCTCCGATGCCGCCGAGCCCATCACGTTCTACCTGGACCGCTCCGTTCCTGCCGCGTGGCGAGAGCTGACCCGGGAGGCGGCATTGTGGTGGAACACCGCCTTCGAGAAGGTGGGCATCCGCAATGCCGTCCAGGTCCTGGACCAGCCGGACGATCCCGACTGGGACCCGGCGGATCTGCATCATTCCATGATCTACTGGAATCTGTCGGACAACCTGATCTTCTCCGGGCTGGCCGGCCCCTCGCTGGTGGACCCGCGCACGGGCAAGGTGCTCAAGGCCAACGTGTACCTCAACGGCGAGTTCCCGTCCTTCTCCCTGCATCGCTACCTGGTCTACGCCTGGTGGCGGGCGCCGGAGCCCGGCGCCGGGCTCGTCGGCCGGAACGGCAATGCCCTGGACGCGCTCCGGCGCCTGCGCAGGAGCGACCGGTTTTGCGACCGCCAGGCGTCGTTCTCCAGCCAGCTCGCCTTTGCCCGCCTGGTATTGCAGTCGCGTGGCCAGCTCCAGCCGGGTACCGCGGAGGCGCAGCGCTTCGCCCGGGAGGCCTGGGGCGAACTGGTGGCCCACGAGATCGGCCATGCGCTGGGCTTTCCGCACAACTGGAAAGCCAGCCTGGTCTCCGATGCGGATGAGGTGGCCGCGGGCACGCTCACCGGTCGTGCCTCCACCGGGCTGTTCTCGTCGTCAGTGATGGACTACAACCCCATCTACCTGGTGCCCGAGGGCAAACCGCAGGGCGATTTCTTCCTGCTGGAGGTGGGACCGTACGACGACCTGGCGGTGGAGTACCTCTACCGGCCGCTGTCCCCGGAAGAAGAGGCACAGGCGCTGGACCGTATCGCCGCTCGCGCCGAGCTGGAGCGGGGTCTCATCTATGATGGCGGGGAGCTGAGCGACATCGATCCCACCACCAACGCCGACGATTTCGGTGACGACCCGCTGGCGTTCGCCGAGGCGCGTCTGATGCTACTGCAGCAGGAGGTGTTGCCGCGGCTGCCGGAGCTGGTGCTGGCCGAGGGCCACGACTACGCCACCATCCGCCAGGCACTGGACTCGGCCATCTTCTCCGTGGCCATGGACTACATCGACATGACCGCGCGCCACGTGGGCGGGCAGATTCTGCTGCGCCGGGTGGCCACCTCGCGGGCCGCCCCGGACGGCGGACCGCCACCGGTGACGCCGGTGGAGCCGGAGGTGCAGCGCCGGGCGTTGCAGATCCTGGAGCGAACCATATTCGCCGACGCGGCGTTCGCCCTGTCCCCGGAGACGCTGGCGGCCCTCAAGGCGGATCTGCTGTACGACTGGAACTACCCCTGGCGTTTTGCCTCCGACTACAACGTGGCCACGCGCATCGCCGGCTTGTATCAGGCGACGCTGTCCACGCTGTTGCAGCCGGCACGGATGGCCCGTATCCTGGACAACGAACAGCGCGTGCAGCCGGGAGGGGACCGCTTCACGTTGGTGGAGCTGATGCAGTTCCTGGAGGAGACGGCGTTCGGGGACATGACGGCGTCTCTGTCCCGTGATCGGCGCGCGTTGCAGCGGCTGCTGGTCTCCCATCTGGTGGCCCTGGCGGCCAAGCCGCAGCGCGGGACGCCGGCGGAAGCCTCGCAGCTGGCTGCTGCCACGTTATGGTCCATCAACGGGCGCCTGGCCCGGCTGGGCGAGGCGGGCTGGACCGATCTGGACGGATACACCCGCGCCCACGCGCAGGATCTGACGCGCCGGATCCGCCGCACCCTGGAGGCCGAGACCCATCTGCCGCCCGGTAGCTAGTGCGTGAACGGGGCCGTGTTCCCAGGGGCGGTTTGGTGTAGAATTGCGGGCTTCCGTGATTCGCTGATCTACTCAGGAAGCTTGGAGAACAGACCATGATGGTAGGTGTGCCCCGGGAGAGCTTTCCCGGGGAGCGTCGCGTCGCGCTGGTTCCGGCCGGTGTGGCTACGCTGACAGAAGCTGGCTGCACGGTGCTCCTGCAGTCCGGCGCAGGCCTCGAGGCGGGCTTCCCGGACGACGATTACCGTGCGAAGGGCGCGGAGATCGTCCCCTCCCGGGCGGACGTTTTTGCCCGGGCCGAGCTGATCCTCCAGGTCCGGGGTCCCGGAGCCAATCCTTCCCGCGGCAGGGAGGACCTGGAGAGCCTGCGCTCCGGGCAGGTGACCATCGGCTTCCAGGATCCGCTGTCGGCACCGCAGTCCGTGCGTGATCTCGCAAGCAAGGACGTGACCGCGTTCGCCATGGAGCTCCTTCCCCGCACCACCCGGGCCCAGAGCATGGACGCGCTGTCCTCCATGGCCACGGTGGCCGGCTACCGTGCCGTGCTTCTGGCGGCGACGACGCTACCGCGGATGTTCCCCATGATGATGACCGCCGCCGGCACCATCACACCGGCGCGCGTCCTGGTGGTGGGCGCCGGTGTGGCCGGGCTGCAGGCCATCGCAACGGCGCGCCGGCTGGGCGCCATCGTCAAGGCGTACGATGTGCGCGCGGCGGTGAAAGAGCAGGTGGAGAGCCTGGGCGCCCGGTTTGTGGAGCTGCCTCTGGAGTCCGCCGAGGGCACCGGCGGCTACGCCCGGGCGCAGGACGAAGAGTTCCTCCGCAAGCAGCGCGAGCTCATGGCTGAGGTGGTGGCCGAGAGCAACGTTGTGATCACCACGGCGGCCATCCCCGGCAAGAAATCGCCGGTGCTGGTCACCGAGGAGATGGTGAAGGGCATGGCACCCAGTTCGGTCATCGTCGACCTGGCGGCGGAGCGCGGCGGCAACTGCGAGCTCACCCGCGCGGACGAGACCGTAAGTGAGCACGGCGTGACCATTCTGGGGCCCACGGACCTGGCGTCCCGGGTCCCTTATCATGCCAGCCAGATGTACTCCAAGAACATCACGACGTTCCTGCTCCATCTGATGGTGGAGGGCAGCCTCCATCTCGACCGCGATGACGACATCATCCGGGAGACGCTGCTGAGCCGCAAGGGACAGGTGGTGCACCAACGCATCCAGGAGGCGCTGGGTAAGTTCCCGGCCACGGTCTCCGACGGGAAGGGTTAGCGGATGGAAAGCCTGGTCATGGCGTTCACCATCTTCGTCCTGGCGGTGTTCGTGGGCTTCGAGATCATCACCAAGGTGCCGCCCACGTTGCATACGCCGCTCATGTCGGGCTCCAACGCCATTTCCGGCATCATTCTCATCGGCGCCCTGCTGTCGGCAGGCACCCAGCACTCCACGCTCACCACGACACTGGGCGTCATCGCCATTGCCCTGGCCACGGTGAACGTGGTGGGCGGTTTTCTGGTCACCCACCGCATGCTCGAGATGTTCCGCAAGAAGGACTGATCCTTGACCCTCCATCTCATCAACATCACCTACCTGGTGGCCTCTGTCCTGTTCATCATGGGACTCAAGGGGCTGACTCATCCGCGCACCGCCGTGCGCGGCAACCTGATGGGTGCCACTGCCATGCTCTTGGCGGTGGCGGTGACGCTCCTGCATCGGAACATCGTCGATTTCAAGATGATCCTGGTGGGCGCGGTGATCGGCGCACTGGCCGGTGGGGTCCTGGCGCTGAAGATCCAGATGACCGATATGCCGGAACTGGTGGCGCTGTTCAACGGTTTCGGCGGTGGTGCCTCGGCGCTGGTGGCCGGAGCCGCTCTCATCGAGGCTGCTTCCATTGCCGGTGGCGCTGTGGGCGCGCAGTTCACCGTGGCCACCGTGGCGTCGGGGATCATCGGGCCGGTCACGCTCACCGGCAGCTTCGTCGCTTTTGCCAAGCTGAAGGGCCTGGTGTCGGAGAAGTCGGTGGACATTCCCGGCAACCAGGTCCTCAATCTGGTGATCCTGCTGGCATCCCTGGCGCTGGGCGGTTGGGTGGTCATGGATCCGGCCAACTCCATGGCCTACTGGCTGGTGGTGGGCTCTGCATCCATCCTGGGCGTCCTGCTGGTGGTTCCCATCGGCGGCGCCGACATGCCGGTGGTCCTCGCGCTGTTGAACTCCTACTCCGGGCTGGCGGCTGCCGCCACCGGCTTTGTCCTGTCGAACAACGTGCTGATCATCGCGGGATCGCTGGTGGGCGCGTCCGGAGTCATCCTGACGCGCATCATGTGCAAGGCCATGAACCGCTCACTCACCAACGTTCTGTTCGGCAAGCTCGGACCCACCGGAGAGACCGCCACCGCCGACGAGGTCTATGCCGGCAAGGTGAAGTCCACTTCCGCCGAGGAGGTGGCCATGCTGCTCGAGTCCGCCCGGCGCGTGGTGGTGGTGCCCGGCTACGGCATGGCGGTGGCCCAGGCGCAACATGCGGTGCGCACCCTGGCCAATCAGCTGAAGAAGCGCGGTGTGGACGTGGAATTCGGCATCCACCCCGTGGCCGGTCGCATGCCGGGACACATGAACGTCCTGCTGGCCGAGGCCGACGTGCCGTACGAGCAGCTCAAGGAGATGGACGAGATCAATCCCACCATGGACCAGACCGATCTGGTGCTGGTTATCGGCGCCAACGACGTGGTCAACCCGCTGGCGCGCACCGATCCGAACAGTCCCATCGCCGGCATGCCCATCATCAACGTGGACAAGGCGCGCACCGTGGTGATCATCAAGCGCAGTCTGAGCCCCGGCTTCGCCGGCATCCCCAACCCGCTGTTCGCGGCGGACAACTGCCTCATGTTCTTCGGCGACGGCAAGCAGGCCGTCCACGACCTCATCGCTGCCCTCAAGGAAGCCGCCTGACCTCGTGGCCATCGGCTCCACCGATCTGCGTCAATTCCTGCGATTGCTGCGACAAGAAGGCGAGCTGGTGGAGGTATCCGCGCCGGTAGACGCACGCCTGGAACTGGCGGAGGTGCACCGGCGCGTGGTGGCCGCCGGTGGTCCGGCGTTGCTGTTCCGCAACGTCAAGGACTCGTCATTCCCCGTCGTGACCAACCTGTTCGGCACCGCGCGCCGTGTGCAACTGGCGTTCGGGCCGCGACCGCGGCAACTGCTGGCCCGGGCCGCGCGGCTACCCGAGACGCTGATGCCGCCCACGCCGGCGAGGCTGTGGGCGGAGCGCGACCTGTTCACCCGCTTGTTGCGTGTCGGCACCCGCAACGTCGCCGCGGGCCCGGTACTCGAGAACACCCTGCGACCGGCGCAGCTCGGCCGGCTTCCTGCCACTACCAGCTGGGCGAAGGACGGCGGACCGTTCATCACCATGGGGCTGGTCTACACCGAGCATCCCGAGGGACGTGGCCATAACCTCGGGCTCTACCGGATGCAGATCCACGACGACGTCACCACCGGCATGCACTGGCAGATCGGCAAGGGGGGTGGCTTCCATCATGCGGCTGCCGAGGCGCGCGGTGAGGATCTGCCGGTGGCGGTGATGCTGGGTGGACCGCCGGCGCTGATCCTGTCGGCCATCGCGCCGCTGCCGGAGAATGTGCCGGAGCTGCTGCTGGCGTCGCTGCTGCAGGGCGAGCGCTTGCGCACGTGCCGGCCGGGGGGGTCGCCGTTGCCGGTGGTGGCCGGCGCGGAGTTCGCCCTGGTGGGCAGGGCGCCGGTCGGGGTGCGCCGGCCCGAGGGGCCGTTCGGCGACCATTACGGCTACTACTCCCTGGCGCACGACTACCCGGTGTTCCAGGTGGACGCCGTGCATCATCGCAACGACGCCATCTTCCCGGCCACGGTGGTGGGCAAGCCGCGCCAGGAGGACTTCTTCCTGGGCGACTACCTGCAGGATCTGCTCTCACCGCTGTTCCCGGTGGTGATGCCGGCGGTGCGCGACCTGTGGTCGTACGGCGAAACGGGCTTTCACTCGCTGTCGGCTGCCGTGGTGCGGCAGCGCTACAAGCGCGAGGCCATGGGTTCGGCGTTTCGCATCCTGGGAGAGGGACAGTTGTCGCTCACCAAGTTCCTGCTTGTTCTGGACCGACCGTGCGATCTGCGCGACTTTCGCGCTGTCCTCACGGAAGTCCTGCGGCGCGCCGACTTCCGTACGGACCTCTACGTGTTCGGCAACCTGTCCATGGACAGCCTGGACTATGCCGGACCGCGCATCGACGAGGGCAGCAAGGGCGTGCTGCTGGGAGTGGGGGAGCCGCGACGGGATCTGCCCACGGAGTTCCGGGGTGAATTGCCCCCAGGCGTGACGGAGGTGCAGGTGTTCTCTCCGGGCTGTCTGGTCCTGCAGGCAGGAGGTTACCCCGCGGGCCTCGAGCAGGGGGACTCGGCGCCGGATGTGGCGCCGCTGCTGCGGCATCCGTCGCTGGCGGACTGGCCGCTGGTGGTGATCTCCGACGACGCCCGGCGCACCACGCGCAGTGTGTTCAACTTCCTGTGGACGACCTTCACGCGTTTCGAGCCCGCCGCCGATCTACACGGCCGGTCGCTGGAGCTGATCCGCAATCATCCGTCGTTCACGCCCCCGGTGGCGCTGGATGCGCGCATGAAGCCGTGGTACCCGGAGGAGTTGTTCTGCGATGCGGACACCGCGGCGCTGGTGGAGCGTCGGTGGAGGGAGTACTTCGCACAGGGAGGCGTGGAGATGGGTGACTCCGATCGAGCCCACCTGGACTAGCGGATGTCGCCGGAGATCCGCGTTGGCGTCCGGCCCCAGGCGGCGGACGCGGGGCGTGCCCGACGTTGCGTCGGGCACTGCCGCTCTAGGCTCCTCCTCCGCTCTCGGCTGTATGCTCGCTTGTCGTCGTCGCCACGCCGCCGCCTGGAGCCGGACGCCAACGCTCCGGCGGAGGTCTTCGTGCTCTTAGACGAAGTCGATGCTTTTTGTGCTGTGCTCGAGGACGAGGATGCGCTCATTGTTGCTCTCGGGGTCGGCGGGATAGACGAAGAATGCCGGTCGGCCGGGAGAATAGCTGCTCGTGTAGCCGAACAGGGTCTCGCCGTCCTTGAACTGGACGTTGATCTTCCGTCCGAAGCCGGTCCGCTCCATGTCGGTGCGCTCGATGTGACGCTGGTTGCCTTCGAAGCTCTTTACGAAGAAGATGGCCTTGAGATCGGCGGTGTTCACCGTGCTTACCTGGTCGGTGGCCTGGTCAGTGACGTGAAACTCCTGCCGGTTCTGGGCGAAATCGGTGGTAGTACCCTTGATCAGGCTGCCATCCAGGTAGTGCAGCACGATCTTCAGCATGTTGGCTATCCCCACTAGTGATCGAGTCGCTCGTATTATAGAACAGGAGATTCCTCCATGGGTAGACTAGCGCGCCTCCTTTCGCTGCTGCCGGTCCTTGTTCTGGGTGCCACCGCCGTCCTGGGGGGGGAACGGGTGCTCACGTTCCAGGATCTGATGAAGTTTCGCCAGATCCGTACGCCGGTCATCTCGAACCAGGGCGACTGGATTGCCTACCAGTTGGAGCCGGACCGTGGGGACGGTGAGGCGGTGGTGCGCTCGGTGGACGGATCTGCGGTGTTCCGCATCGAGCGCGGCGCCGGCCCGACGCTCTCCGGCGATTCCGGGTGGGCGGCCGCCACGGTCCTGCCCACCCAGGAGGAGCGCGACAAGGCGGTCGGGAAGAAGGAGGACAAGGACAAGCCCAAGAACGGCATGGCGCTGCTGCGCACGTCCGACGGCTCGGTGGAGACCTTCGAGCGCGTGAAGTCATTCGCTTTCTCCGAGGACGGCGTGTGGCTGGCGTACCAGCGCTACAAGGAGGAGGAGAAAGAGGACGGCGAGGAAGGTGAGGAGGAAGTCGGCGAGGAGAAGGGGGAGGAAGAGCCCGCGGAGGAGGGTGAGGAGGAGAAGGAGCCGAAGAACAAGGAGAACCTGGGGACCACCGTGGTCCTGCGCCGGCTCGCCGGCGGCGAGGAGTTCGAGTTGCCGTTCGTCACAGCCTACGCGTTCGACGAGCCCGGTTCCTACCTGGCGTACGCCGTGGCCGGCTCGGAGGGCGAGGACAATGGCCTGTTCGTCCGGCGTCTGCAGAACGATGCTGCCGAGGAGGAGTTGCACAGAGAAAAGAAGGGCCGCTATTCCGGGCTGGTCTGGGCCGAGGAGTCCAGCAGGCTGGCGTTCGTCGCCGCCGTTGATGATGAGGACAACGAGCCCGGCCCCGCCGACGTCTGGATGTGGCAAGGCGGTGAGGGCAAGCCCCGGAAGCTGGCCGCTTCCCGGGCCGCGCCGGACGGATGGTTCGTTCCGTCGAAGAACGAGCTGCGCTGGACCAAGGACGGCGCACGTCTTTTCTTCGGCTTCAAGCCGGAGGAGGAGGACGACGAGGAAGAGGAGAGCGACGAACAGGCCCCGTTCGACCCGTACGACGTGGATGCCCTGCTGGAGGAGCGCGGTGTAGACATCTGGCACTGGAACGACCCGCGCATCATCCCCAACCAGAAGAAGCGTTGGGACGAGGAGAAGGACCGCACGTACCGGGCGGTGGTGCACGTCGATTCCGGGGTGGTGATCCCGCTGGCCGGCCTCGACCTGCCCCATGTGGAGCCGTCGGAGAATCCGGACGCTGTCCTGGGAACGTCCGATGTGCCGTACCTCAAGGAGATCACCTGGGACGGACGGTACCGCGATGTGTTCCACGTGAGCCTCGCAGACGGCAGCCGCAAGGAGGTGGTGCGGCGTCTGCGGAACACCAGCGCCAGCCTGTCACCGGACGGCCGGTTCGTGGCCTACTACCACGATGGCCACTGGTATCTGTACGACAGCGAGCCCGGGGATACCCGAAACCTGACCGAGGGTCTGCCGGTCCCGTTCGCCAACGAGGACCACGACTATCCCCAGCCGGCTCCCGGCTACGGCTTGGGCGGCTGGGTGGAGAAGGACAGCGCGCTCCTCATCTACGACAAGTACGACATCTGGCAGTTTCCCACCGGCGGTGGCAAGCCGTTCGCCCTCACCGCCGGCCGCGGGCGGACCGAACACACCATCTACCGCGTGGTGGATCTGGATGACGAGCGCGACTACCTGGAGGCCCACGAGCGATTGTTCCTCACCGGCTACCATGACCGGAAGAAGACCTGGAGCTTTCAGGAAGGACGCGTCTCCAAGCCGTCCGTCACCGTCATCCTGGAGGGGGACAAGCGCTTCCACTTCGTGGCCCGGGCCGAGGACGCCGAGCGCATCCTCTACACCCGCGAGAGCTACCAGGAGTTTCCGGACCTGTGGGTGGCGGACCTGGATCTCTCCGCGCCGAAGAAGCTCAGCGACGCCAACCCGCAGATCGCAGAGTTCGCCTGGGGCAGCGCTGGACTGGTGGAGTGGACCAGCGCCGACGGCATTCCGCTTCAAGGTGTGCTGATCAAGCCCGGTAACTACGAGGAGGGCAAGCGCTATCCGGTGCTGGTCTACTTCTATCGTTTCTTCTCGCAGCGACTGCACCAGTTCAACGAGCCGGTGATCAACCACCGGCCCAGCTTCCCGCTCTATGCCAGCAACGGCTACGCCGTCTTCCTTCCGGACGTCCGCTTCGAGGTGGGTCGTCCGGGCCTGTCGGCGGTGAAGGCGCTGGTGCCCGGTGTGCAGAAACTGGTGGACCTGGGCGTTGCCGACCCGGATGCCATCGGCCTGCACGGCCACTCATGGAGCGGCTACCAGGCGGCCTTTGTCGTCACCCAGACCGACCTCTTTGCCGCCACCGTGGCCGGTGCCCCGGTGTCCAACATGACATCGGCGTACAGCGGGATCCGTCTGGGCACGGGCCTGGCGCGGCAGTTCCAGTACGAGCAGAGCCAGAGCCGCATCGGCGGCAGCCTGGACGCCGCCTGGCCCAAGTACATCGAAAACTCGCCGGTGTTCTTCGCGCGCCATGTGAACACGCCTCTGCTCATCGAGTTCGGCGACGTGGACGAGGCGGTCCCCTGGCAGCAGGGCATCGAGCTCTATCTGGCCATGCGCCGCCTGGGCAAGAACTGCATCTTCCTGCAATACCGCGACGAGCCTCACCATCTGAAGAAGTACCCCAACAAGCTGGACTACTCCATCAAGATGAAGGAGTACTTCGACCACTACCTGAAGGGGGCGCCGGCACCGGGGTGGATGACCGATGGTGTGCCGTACCGTGGCGAGTAGGGTGGCTGCTCACGTTGCGCTGCTGCGCGGCATCAACGTGGGCGGTCGCAACAAGCTGCTCATGAAGGACCTGGTCTCGATGTTCGCGGAGGCAGACTGTAGCCGCGTTCGAACCTACATCCAGAGCGGCAACGTACTGTTCGATGCGGCCCCGGGCGTCGCCTGCAGGATCGGCTCCGTCATCCAGGGATCCATCCGCGAGCGTTGCGGCCTCGACATCCCCGTTGTCACAAGGACCATCGATGAGCTCGTCGATGTGGTGAACAGCAATCCGTTCGGTGAGGCGGAGGCGCAAGAGAAGCTGCTCCACGTGGGATTTCTCGCGCAGCGTCCCGGCGCGGCCAGGATCGCGGCGCTGGATCCGCAACGTTCGCCGCCCGACGAGCTGGTCGCTTGCGGCCGCGAGGTCTATTTGCGCTGCCCCAACGGCGTGGCGCGCACTCGGTTCACCAGCGCGTATCTGGATTCCACGCTCGGGACCATCTGCACGATGCGGAACTGGAGGACCACGCTCAAGCTTCTCGAGCTGGGAATCGGTTGAGGGTCCGCCAGCATCACCACCGACTGGGACCACCATGATGGCGGACCCCCGAGTAAGAGCGTACGGGGGTCTGCTCCTGGGGCATGTCGCAGACTGGACGGCGTGTCCAGTTCGTCTTCACAACCTCTCCTCCGGATGACGCGGCCGCCTCCATGCCTATCATTACCTGTACTACCTGGCGGGTCCACAGGGACCCGCCGTCGCCCCGAAGAGCGCGGTCTGCTGCCCTATCGGGACAGGAGTCTCCATGATCAGGACCCATGCTGCCTTACGATTCCTCTTCTGTGTCGCCCTGGTGGCGACCTCTCCCGCCGTGGGGCGAGGATGGAAGACCCCTCCGGACCTGGAGACCGACCACCTGCCCCGGCTGTGCGAGCGGTTCGACGGCACCCCTCGCTCCAAGTTCCGGCTGCCCCACCCGGGCGCCGAGAACTGGCCGGTCTATCGCCTGGTCTGGGAGGAGACCGAGTTCCGCATCGCCCTCGACCCGGACACCCGGCGCGTGCGCGCCCTGTCAACGAAGGACCTGAAGTTCCGCACACCGGAGGATGTGGGCCTAGGCTCGACGCTGCTGGAGGTCCGGAAGAAGTCCGCCGGAGAGCTGCACTGCGAGGCCGGGTGGACGTGCCTCATCGCTCTCCCATCCGGCTGGAGCGCCGGGTTCTCCGCGGTGCACACGGATCCCGAGACGAACAAGATGGAGTATCGGGATCCGGGGGACGATTCCCCGGTCAACTCGCTGCTCCTGCGTGGGGAATGCGACGGGATGTGAGGGAACCCGGGCGACGTACTCAGCAAGTGCTACCAAAGCTGAAGATCCTTTTCCTCTGCACCAGCAACTCGTGCCGCAGCCAGATGGCCGAGGCCTGGACGCGCAAGCTCCACCCGGAGCGGTTCGAGGCCTACTCGGCGGGTACTCATCCCGGCCGCCTCGATCCACGGGCTGCCCGCGTCATGGAAGAGGTCGGCGTCCCGCTCTCAGGCCACCGGGCCAAGCCCCTGGAGGAACTGGCCGGGGTGGATTTCGATTGCGTCGTGACCGTTTGCCAGAGGGCTCGGGAGAGCTGTCCCGTCCTTCCCGGAAAAGTACGTCACCTTCATGCCGGCTTTGACGATCCGCCTCGACTCGCGGCGGGTGCGTCGAGTGAGGAGGAGGCTCTCGAATGCTACCGGCGAGTCCGGGGCGAGATCCGGGACTTCGTCGCCAAACTACCGGATCAGGCCGGTTGAGGGCCCGCCGGCAGCACCACCGCACTGCCTATTCACCCGTTTGTGTAGAATCCCCATCCGCCCCGGCGGAGACCGAGTCGATGCCGCCCGGTTCCCTCTGCGGCTTGGCCTCCCCATGGTGGCACATGAAGCAGGTCGCCTCGGGCGCGTCCTCCCATGTCAGCAGCTCCCGATTGATCCGCTCGACCATCCGCATCATCTCCCGCGCCACGACTTTCTCTCGTCTCTCATCCGAGGCGAAGTCCCTGACGTCCGTGAGGTGACAGTGGTCGCATTTTGTTCCCAGCGATCTCGCGATGAGTTTCATCGTCTGTTTGAGTTCGTCCTTGCTGATGTCGGCAGGAAGGACCTGCAGGTTGGCGAACTCGGACGGCAGTTCGGGGACTCGCGTAGCGTCATAACCTGTTGCCGGAACCGGGGCTGCGGCTGGGGAGTCGGCGCCGGGATCGTCGCCCGATGGCTGCGACGGACCACAGGCCTCGGAGAGGACCAGTATTGACAGGCCGAGGGGCAGGAGTATCCAATGAAGCCGCTTCACGGTGACACCTCCGGGTTCGGGCAACGGGCCACGGGAGGAAGATTATAGAATGACCGGAGTCCACCACAAACCCCGCGTCGTGCTTGTGCTCGGAGGGTGCGCCGCGGCGATTCTTTTGGTCCTGGTCGGCCTTGCCAGCGGTTCCGACGTCGATGTCAGCGCCGGGCGGGTCTCGCTCACCGCGCAGGAGGGATATGTGGGCTCCGCCGAGTGCGCGGGCTGTCACACACAGATCTACAACACCTGGTCGTCAACCCGCCATGCCTACTCCGTGCTCACCGCTGACGAAGCGCGGCGCGCCGGTTACCCCCTCCCGAAGGCGCGGCAGGGTGGGGAGCCGATGGCCGTCACGGGCTGGGAGGACCTCTCGTACGTCGTGGGTGGACGGCAGCGAATCGCCTATGCGGACCTCGCCGGTCAGGTTCTGGACACGAGCTACCACCACAGGGTGGCGAAGTGGAGCAGTTTCCCGCCGAAGAGGATGACCGCGTGCGGGCCGTGCCACTTCACCGGCTTCGGAACGGGTGAGCCCCACGTGGACGATCCCGCCGTTCCGGTGCCCTGGGCGGAACGCAACATCGGGTGCGAGGCCTGTCACGGTCCAGGCGAACGACATAGCTCCTCCCTCGAGCCGGAGGACATCCTTGTGGACGCGTCCGTACGCGCCTGCGGCGAATGCCATACAACGGCGGGCAAGGTTCTTCCCAAGGATGATCTGCACGACACCCACGATGTCGTCCAGGTCTGGAACCAGGACCGGCACGTGACCGGGGTCCGGTTTCACTCGCACAATGCATTCTGCTCCGGTTGTCACTCCCCCTACGAAGCAGGAGCCTTGCCCACGCCCGAGGAGGGAGCGGAGCGCCGCGTCTTCACCGAGAACAAACAGAACATCACCTGCATTGCCTGTCACAACCCGCATGTTCTGACGAACGCACATTACAAGCAGGAGGAGGTCTATCTGGGGCCCCCCAGGCCACCCGAGCGGGATGTCTACAGGGGAAATGACGACGACTTCACCACCACGGATTTTGACCACTTCACCACCACGGATCAAGTCTGCGTCCAGTGTCACCGGGGAGCGGATCGCATCGACCTGGATCACGCTGATGCCACCTGCAATGACTGCCATAACACCTTCAACCGCAATCGTCAGCCCGAATCGAGAGCATTCCATGATACGAACCATCGTGAGCTTAGTTGCCGCCCCTGTCATCAGGACGCCGATCATCTGATCTCGATTCTCTACAGGGATCCGGACTTCCTCCAGCCGGGGAACGTGCATAATCTGCGGACCCTACCGCAGGAGGTGATCCAGAGATACGGATTCCAGTACGCCCGCCTGCGTCCGAAGAAGCTCTTCGTCCTGCCGGAACAGCCCGGGGCATTGACGGTTCCGGAAGGAATGTCCGCTTCCGCCTTGTCGGGTCCTGCCCCGTCCGCCGATGGGCTGCAGCATCGGTTGGGGAGCGCACCTCATCGGCGGCTGGCCGGCGACGAGGAGATCCGATCGCTTCAGGCCTCGCTCACGAACGACCCGGCCTCGCTGTCACACTACGTTGCCCTGGCAGTGGCCTACGTGCGGCGGGGAGAGTACGGGGCCGCTCGTGACCTGCTGGAGCATACCGGCAGCGGCGCTTCACCCCGGGGCTTCCGGAGCCTGCTGTTTCTCGCCGGCTCGCCGGCCGGTGCGGCGACCGCCTCGTCCCCGGCGGAACCCATCGGGCCGCCCCCGGTGGATCCCGGCGCTCAGGTCACTCGCCTGTGGCTCGAGGGCTTCCGGGAACTGACGCTGGGACGTGCCGCCGGCGCGACCCCGGCGCTGTCGGAGGCGCGCAGGCTCCATCCCGAGAGCGCGAGCCTGGGACTTCATCTGGGACTGGCTCAGCTCGGCGAGCGGAGGTACGGCGCAGCCATCGAGACCTTGGAGGACGTGATCAATGCACACCCTGACCATGTACCATCACGGATCGCTCTGGGCGCGATCTACACCAGCTACCGCAGGCTTGCGCCGGCCCGCGAGAACCTGGCGCAGGCGGTCGCCGTGGATCCGGACAATGCCCTGGCCCACTACTTCCTCGGGCGCACCCTTCTACGCATGCGGAACCCGGTGGAGGCAGCGGCGGCACTGAGGGCGTCCCTCACCAGCGACCCCGGCGAGCTCAACGCCTGGTTCTTCCTGGCCGGGGCCTATCGCTCCAGCGGTTTCCACGGGGCGGCGGTGGATACCTACGACGAGCTCAATCGGCGCAGGCCGGGGCTCTTCTATCCGCACAACCAGTTGGCCCTGCTCTACAAGTTCCTGAGCGACAGGACTGCCTTTGCTCACCTCAGTGCATCGGAAACAGCTCCGCCACTCGGCGTCGGCGCCGCTCCATGGCGGGAGCACCTGTCGCGACTGCGACGACAATCATCGGAGTATGGCGAGTTGGCCCTTGTCGAGTTCGGCCGCGCCCACCGGATCCGCCCATTGGATCTCGAGGGAATCCGTCAGATCAGCGAGATCTTTCGGCGTGCCGGCCGACTGGCGGAGGCTCGCGAGTCCCTGGAGTGGCTGGTCCAGCGGGAGCCCACCTCGTGGCTTCCTCGTTACCGCCTTGGTACGATCCTGATACGGATGGGCGAGTTCCGCCAGGCGATTCGGATTCTGGAGGAAGCGCTGCAGCTGGAGACCACCCAGGGCGAGCCGTACATTGCGCTTGGCCTGGCCTACGCCCGGTCGGACCGGCAGGCTGACGCCATCGCGACGCTCGAGCAAGGTGCGATCCACGAGCCTTTCAACCCCGCGCTCTACACGAATCTGGGCGCGGCGTACGCAGCTCGTGGCGACTACGGGCTCGCCCGCAAGGCGCTCGAGCGCTCCCTGGAGCTGGACACGTTCCCGCTGCCTCGCGTCCATCTTGTCCATACCAACCTCGCTCTCGTGCACCTGCGGGAGGGACGGCCTCGTGAGGCCGTTCGGGCCCTGAAGAGCGCCCTCCATGTATTCCCCGACTACCCGTACGCTCGAAGCCTCATGGAATCGGTGACACAGGGGAAAGGCGGGAAGGTCGGGACCCAGTACGTCCTCAACGACCTGCTCGAGATCTCCGGAGAGGTGACCACGGTTGCCTTCAGCGATGAGTAAGGGGAGAACTCTCGTCCTTGGCGGCCTCGCGGTGGCCCTGTTGCTGGCCGCGGAGTACGCGATCCTGGGCCATCTGCAGCGGCAGTCCGGGCTCGCCGTGGTCGAATCTCGCGTCACGAATGGAGGGCTCCCGCTGGCCCCGGGGGACGTGCGGGTCTTCCTCCAGCGCTCGGGTGGGACGGGTGAGGTCGTCGCCGAGGGGGACGCGCGCAAGGCACTCCGGGTACCGCCGGGACGCTACGATCTCCGCTTGCTGCTGGCCCCTTCGCATGACCACCAGACCCTGTGGTTCCGGGACATCGAGCTGGCGGAGGGCGAGCGAGTCGTGAAGCATGCGGAGTTCTCCAGCGGGCGGCTCAGCTTCGAGGCAGCGGTAGGTTCCAGCGAGGCGGCGGCAGGCCAGGTCATGGCCTACGTGTTCTCCCCTCAGGACCATGATCAGATCATCACGTCGCTGCGCTCGCGCGAGATCGCGGTTCTCTCCGCCGGGAGCTACGATCTGCGCGTGGTATTCACGGTGGAATCGGAGGAGAAGGGCGTCCAGTGGCTCCGCGACGTCCCGGTGGAGGTCGGCGGGCACACCCGGCGGGAGTTGAAGTTCCAGCACGGCGCTCTTCTCGTCGAGGCGCACAATGCGGGAGAGGAGATCCCGCACGGAGCGGTGGCCCTGACCGTGTACGCTGCGGGAGATGAGCAGGAGGAGGCCGTCGACTCGGGGCTGGCCGGAGTACCGCTGAGTCTCGAGCGTGGCCGCTACGATGTCAAGGCGACGTTCACCGACTCCAACGACCGACCTTCGAAGTGGCTCCGCTCGCTCGAGATCATCGAGGACGAGACGCTGGAGGAGACCATCGTCTTCTCCTCCGGAACGCTCATCGTCGACGCCGAGATGGCCGGCGGGACGCAACTGCTGGGCTTCCAGGTCTACGTCTACTACTACGCCGAGGGGAACCACCAGCAGCCTGTGGCCTACGCCCCGGCCGGGGAGCCGGCGGTCCTCGAGAGCGGGCGCTACGATCTGAGGGCGCACTTCTTCCGGTCTCACGATCGGCCCGACATCTGGGTGCGAGGCATCGATCTCGAGGCGGGCCAGGTGGCGCGGAAGTCCGTCGTCTTTCGTTCCAGCAGGCTTCTGGTGCGGGCGTATGATGCCCAGGGCGCTGAGCTCATGGGCGATGATGTCTTCCTCTACGTCTACGCGGCAGGGCAGCGGTCGCGACCCATCGTCGTTGCGCGAAGTGGAGAGGAGCTCATCCTGACCGAGGGTGCCTACGATCTCCGCCTGCAGGATACCCGCCACCCGGACTCCGAGGAGTGGCTGGACGGCATCGTCGTCAGCGCCGGAGATCGGAAAGAACTCTCCGCGAACCTCCGAACCGGCGACCACTGAACCGGTTGACGCGCCGGTTGGACGCCGGTAGGATCCTGCTTCCGATGAACCAGTCTCCTCTAGCAACCCTGCCGCGGGCCGTGCGGTGCCTTGCCGTTGCGGCGCTCCTGCCGGTGCTCCTCGGCGGGGCGGCACCCTCGAGCAAGGAGGCGGCTCCCAAGGCGAGGAAGATCCTCGCCCGTGCCGAGCAGATCCGTAGCCCCGAGCAGGACTACACCGTCGAACTCAGCCTCAAGGTCAGCGACCCGACGACCTACTGGAAGGAGCGCGGCGCCGCCTACATGCTGATCGCGCATGGTAAGGACTATTCCTTCATCATGATGCGCGAGCCCAAGGCGTTTTACTCGGGGACTTTGCTCATCGACCGGGGGCTCTACTGGCTACTGCTCCCCCGGTCCCAGAAGCCGGTTCAGCTCGCGGCGCGGCAGATCCTCAGTGGCGACATCTCCAACGGCGATCTGGCCCGGGGCAACCTCATGAAGTACTACGACGTCCGCCTGGACGGGGAGGAGGTCGTCCGGGAGGAGCCCTGCTGGCGGCTGGAGCTGACCCGGACCGACAGCCTGGGCATGTACAAGCGCATCCGCGCCTGGATCACCAAGAAGCACTTCCGCGCATGGAAGTCCGAGTACTATGGCGAGACCGATACGCTGCTGAGGGTGGCGCACTACGAGGACTACCGCGAGACGCCACTGGGGATCCGATCCATGCGAATGGTGGTGGAGAACAGCGCGCGGCTAGCGGAGCGGACGGTCCTGACCTTCTCCAACCTACGCGCCCTGGACGCCTCCAGCCTGGACTTCTCGCCGGAGGGGATGCCGGCCTTCCGGGACGCGGCCCTGGCGAAGCGCAAGGCCAGCGGCGTCCAGGCCCAGGCCGAAGACCTCCTGGCCCTCATCGTGGGCGACAAGCCCTGACCGGGCCGGGATGTCCTCACGACGGAGACGAGAAAAGGGCACTCCGGCCGCCCGGCCGTCTGGCCGTTTGCCCGAAGTGCCCTCCGTTTCTCACATCCCCGGCGAATGCCCGGGACTCGGTGTCACTGCTTGTTCAGTTTCCTCGCTGTTCGCCTCCTTGACCTCACGGGCACGGCGTATTGTTGGGCCTGGGCAGGAGCAGGCCGGTGTTGCCCAGCGGGCCCTCGCCCGCCGACGGATCCACGCCCGTGGGCAAGTAGTGATGAATCCGGCCCAACGGCGGTGCGCTGGTGTCGAAGGCCGCCGGTAACAGCAGGCCGGGCTGGAAGCAGGCGCCGTAGTCGTCGGCCCGACCGTCCCCGTCCGCATCCACCAGTCCCGCCGATGTCTGACGGTACAGGTTGTAGCGGATGGCGCAAGGCAGCGGGTTCCACTCCAGTCGGTCCTGGGAGGTGAAGCGAAGATCCGTGACCGGTCCGCAGGGCGGTGGCGGTGGCGGCCCGCAGAAGCAGACGCCTGCCAGCGGATCGGGGATGCAGATCTCCGGCGGTCCACCGGGTACCGGGGGACAGTCGCCGAACTGACAGATGGCGAACGGACTCTGGTCGCACGGCACCGGACACGGACCCTGCGGTGGGAACGGTGGCGGACACATCCAGTGGAACGCTCGCTGAATGACATCCACGTGCGCCGGGTCCGCAATGTCCGTGATGGTGACCGTGTTCTGGTTCGTCAGAGCCAGGTTGCGCGGCGGGATTGCGTCGATGTCCGCCTCCTGGCGCAACGGGTCCGTGTTGCGCAGCGTGGAGACGCCCGCATCCACCTCGAAGAACACGTCAAAGAATGCCCGCGCCGGGAAGTCGGGACCGCCTGGAGTGAGCGGTACCACCTTGCCCAGTGAGGGCTGTAGACCCTGCTCGGATCCGGCCCGGACGTTCAGGCTCCCGATGGTGGGATCCGAGCCGGACAGGTCCATGGAGAGAATCTCGGTCTGGACGGATCTCTGGCCCGTGACCGGGTCGGTCTGCGGATCCAAGAAGGACAGCTTTGCCTGGCCGTCCACCCGTGCCTGCACCACCTCGCCGGT
>CBDVAL010000040.1:0-19146 GCA_965371955.1 uncultured bacterium
CACCACGTAGACCTTGGACGCATCCAGTGGATCGAGCGCGACTACCAACCGGGCGACCTGCGCGGCGCGTTCCTGGCCATCGCCGCCGGCTTCGACCGCGAGCTCAACGCGGCCGCCTGGCAGGAGGCGGAATCCGAGCGCGTCCTCATGAACGCCGCCGACGATGTGGAGCACTGCAGCTACATCGCCGGCTCCGTGGTGCGTCGCGGCCCGCTGGTGCTGGCCATCTCCACCGGTGGGTGCGCGCCGGCGCTGGCGGTGCGCCTGCGCGAGCGCCTCGAGCGCATGCTCGGCGCCGAGTACGATCTGTTCCTGCGCTGGATGTGGGACCTGCGCGACGTCCTCGCCCGGCGCCACGCCGACTTCGCCGACCGCCGCCGCATATGGTACCGCCTGGTGGACTCCGACATCCTCGCCCTGCTGCGCCGTGGCCGCATCCTGCAGGCGCGCCGCCGACTGCACGCTCTCCTCGAGGACGACGATCTCCCCGCACGGCATGGCGCATGCCGGCCGATGCCTGCATCCAAGTCACCCTCCCCGGCGCACAGGAGCGAAGGGCCATGAAAGCAAGCAACGCGTTCTGGAAGAAGAAGCTCGACGGCAAGCTGCCCGAACCGCTGGCCGGCGAGATCGACACCTTCGAGACGGAGATGACGCGGCGGCTGCAGGGCAAGATCGACGAGCGGGTGTTCGCCGAGACGCGCCTGCGCCGCGGGGTCTACGGCCAGCGCTACGACAACGGCCGGCGCCACGACGGCGTGGCCACGCGGCAGATCCCCTACCCCGAGGACCGTGGCACCAAGGGCCCCAACACCCTCTGGGACGCCCCCGGCATGCAGCGCGTCAAGGTGCCGTTCGGCGGCGTGAACCCCGAGCAGCTCGAGACCATCGCGGACCTTGCCGAGGAGTACTCGGTGGGCGTGACGCACATCACCACCCGGCAGGACTTCCAGTTCCACTTCGTGCACGTGGAGGACACACCGGCCCTCATGCGCCGGCTGGCTGCGGTGGGGATCACCACGCGCGAGGCGTGCGGCAATTCGGTGCGCAACGTCACCGGCTGCCCCTATGCAGGCGTGTGTCAGGACGAGACCTTCGATGTCACGCCGTATGCCCGGGCGCTGTCGCGCTTCCTGCTGGGCCACCCCGATGCGCAGAACTTCGGGCGCAAGTTCAAGCCCACGTTCAGCGGCTGCGGACGGCACGCGTGCGGCCTGGCGGCCATGCACGACCTGGGCTTCACCGCCGCAACGCGCGAGGTGGACGGCAAGGTCGAGCGCGGCTTCCGTTTCGTGGTGGGCGGTGGACTCGGGGCCGTGCCGTACCAGGCGAAGCTGTTCGACGAGTTCCTGCCGGCGGACGAGGTGCTGCCCATGGCCCAGGCCATCGCCCGCGTGTTCGGCCGGCATGGCGAGAAGAAGAACCGCAACCGGGCGCGCATGAAGTTCCTGATCCAGAGCTGGGGCATGGAGAAGTTCCGCGAGGAGGTCCTGGCAGAGCGCGCCCGGCTCACCGAGGACGTGCGCTGGAAGCAGTTCCTGGAGAGCGCCGAGGACGAGCAGGAGCGGCCGTTGCGCCCGCCGGGTGTCCTGCCGGACGTTCCCGGGAGCGAGGCATATCAGCGCTGGCTGTCGACCAACGTGCGCGAGCAGCGTCAGCCGGGCTACGTCACGGCCACGGTGACGCTACCGCTGGGCGATATCTCGGCGGCGCAGTTACGCGCGCTGGCCGACGCCGCGCGGCGCTTCCTGCGCGGTACGGTGCGCACCACCGTGGAGCAGAACATCGTCCTGCGCTGGGTGAGCAAGGCCGACGTCCCGGCGCTGTTCGAGGTGCTGGACGCCGCGGGACTGGGCGGCCCCATGGCCGGCAACATCCTCGACATCGTCGCCTGCCCGGGCACCGATACCTGCAAGCTGGGCATCTCGTCGTCGCGCGGGCTGGCCGGTGAGCTGCGCCGCCGCCTGGAGGAGAAGAGCTACCAGATGGACGAGGTGGTGCGCGGCCTGCACATCAAGGTCAGCGGCTGCTTCAACTCCTGCGGCCAGCATCACGTCGCCGACATCGGCTTCTACGGCGTGAGCCGCCACATCAACGGCTACCAGGTGCCGCACTTCCAGGTGGTGCTGGGCGGGCAGTGGGAGGAGAACGCGGCGTCGTTCGGGCTGCCCATCCTGGCGGTGCCGTCCAAGCGTATCCCCGATGCGGTGGACCGGCTCACCGACACCTTCCTGCGCGGGCGCCGGGACGGCGAGCGCTTTCCCGAGTTCGTGCGCCGGGTGGGCAAGGTGGCGCTGCACCGGCTGCTGGTGGATCTGACCGCCGGGGTGCCGCCGCACGACGAGGATGCGTCGTTCTACGCCGACTGGGGCGACCCGCGCCAGTACGGCACCGGCGACATCGGCAAGGGCGAGTGCGCCGGCGAGGTGGTCTCGGTGTTCGAGTTCGACGTGACCGGCGCCGAGCGCATGGTCTTCGAGGCGCAGGTACTGCTGGAGTCGGGCGAGTCGGACCGGGCGGGCAGGCACGCCTTCACCGCCATGGTGCAGGCGGCCAGGGGGCTGGTGCACATGCAGCTCGAGGACGTGCCGGAGGAGGCCGACCGGATCATCGAGGAGTTCCGTGCCCGGTTCTACGACACGAAGCTCATCTTCGACCCCTACGCCCGGGGGAAGTTCGCCAACTACCTGTTCGCCGCGCAGGGGCGCAACGGTGCGCCGTACACCTCCGAGGAGGCGCACCATACCATCGAGGAGGCGCAGCTGTTCATCGAGGCGGTGCATCGCTGCTACAACCGCGTGCTGGAGCAGGCCGCGCTGCCGGCCGCCGGCACGGCGAGGTGATTCCATGGAACTGCAACACGTGAACGTGAAGATCTTCGTGGAGGACGATGATGTGGTGGACCCCGAGCGCTTCATCGCTGTGTTCCATCGCTGGATCCGCGACGGGGTGCTCGATGAGCTGCTCATCGACGTGGCGGACTATCGCCACGTGCCCGACGGTCCCGGCATCCTGCTGGCGGGACATGACGCCCTCTACAGCATGGACCACACCGGTGGGCGCTGGGGCCTGCGCTACAACCGGCGGACGGTGCTCGAAGGCAGCAACGAGGACCGCATCCGCCAGGCGTTCGAGGCGGCGGCCTGGGCCTGCGCGCTGCTGGAGGAGGAGCTACGAGACGACGCGCCGGTGCGTTTCAGCCGCACCGAGCTCGAGGTGTTCGTCAACGATCGCGCCCTGGCGCCCAACACCCCCCAGACCTACGCGGCCCACAAGGCGCACCTGCAGGCGTTCGCGCGCGCCCTCCTGGGGTCGGCCGACTTCAAGCTGGAGCATCACGAAGGCAGCCACAACCGCTTCGCCGTCACCATACCCCTCGCAAAATCATACGCCCTCGCCGCCGCATAGAACGGGGTCGGAGCCAGAACTTATACCTCGCCAAATGTGTGGAAGCTCGCGGCAGGCCGCCAGGCGAGGTATGAAGAGGTATAGGTTCTGGCTCCGACCCCGTTCTACCTTATACCTCGGTCATCGTGCTTTGCCCCGTGGCCAGGGGGAGCGAGGTATAAGTTCTGGCTCCGACCCCAACTAGCGGAGCAGCTTGAGGTGTTGCTCTGCTAGCGGGGCGATCTGGGGGCCCATGTGCGTCCCCAGAGTGGCTCCGTCCTCGGCGGCGGCTGCCTCGAACGCCTCACGCGCCTCCAGATGGTATTCCGGGCCCAGTTGCTCGTAGCACCAGGCGCGCAGGTACTCCACGGTGCCGCGGGAGATCCCCTGCCCCTGGGGGAGCCGCGCCCTGGCCAGCGACTGCTGTAGCGCCAGGTCGTAGCGTCCGAAATGGATGAACGCCATGGCCTGGTTGAGGCGCACCACACCGCGGCCGTACTCGTCGCCGCGTTTGCCGGCCTCGTACTCCAGATCCACCAGCTGCTGGTTGTAGAGCACGTCCGGTCGACCGGGGCCCGGAATCTCCGGGGCCCAGGAGACGTCCATGTCGATCTGCTCGTCGGCGCCGTCACGGCGCACGGTGAGCGTCACCGGCATCTTGTCGGGCTGGGCGCCCGAGCTCAGCTCCTCCAGCGCCCGCCTCCAACCGGCGAACGAGTTCACCGCATTGCCGTTCAACGCGACGAGGGCGTCGCCGACTTGCACGCCGGCATCCAGCGCCGGCCCCGCGTGATAGAGCTCCACCACCACCGGATGCGCGGAGATGCGCGTTCCCGCCGCGCGCAGCCCGAACCACGGCTCCTCCAGCCGCGGTCGCCGCGACAGGGAGGTCAGGAAGCGCTCCATGGCCTCGGTCTCGTAGAGACGGATGGTCACCACATCGGGGCTGCCGTGCAGTGTGGAGTAGAGCAGCAGATCCACCACCGGGCGCAAGCGCTCCACGCGCACCTGGCCTAACAGGACCAGATCGGCGTTCAGCGGCGTGGCGACATCGAGCACGGTCTCGGCGCGCACCTGCGGCGCCCGGCCGTCCGGGCCCGGCAGCAGCGCCCGCCCCTTCCGCAGGCCTTCAGCAGGATCCGGCAGGATACGGTGGTAGCGGTTCATGCGCGCCACGGCATCGTTCACCTGTGTGCGCGCCGCTTCCAGCATGTCGGGAGACACCTCCGGTCCGGACGCCAGGCCGAGGAAAGCCAGCCCGGGCCGGAGCGGCGCCAGCACGCGCTGGGTCTCGCCGGCGCGAAGATCCACGCTGGCGCTCCAGCGGCCGCGCGGCTCGCCCACCACCTCGATCTCATGCGTGCCGCTGCAGACGTCGCGCAGCGTCAGCGGCGTCTCGCCCCGATCCTCACCATCCAGCCGGACGCGGCCGCCCCACGGTGTGGCGTCCACCTCCAGCGTTGCGGCGCTGCGCTCCAGGATCACCAGCGGCACGCGGATGTTCCCGCCGCCGGGCTCCAGTTCCACGTCGATGCGCAGGTCCTTTGACGCGTAGCAGTCGCGCTGGAAACGCACCGTGTGCACGCCCGGGGCCAGGTGTTTCACCAGGGTCTCGCCGGAGAGCTGCGCCGGGTTGATGTTGTGCTCCCGGGCCATCTCGAACGAGCCGGGGCCCTGGCTCACCGCCATCTCGCGGCCGTCCACGAAGATCCGCACATCGGTGGGCGCGGTGAAGAACGACACCGAACGCGCGTTGGCCGAGAGCTGCTCGTCCAGCGTCAGCCGTCCGCCGGCCTCGAGGGAGACGCGGCGGGCGAACGCAGCGTGGCCGGGATGTTCGACGACGATCTCCAGCGTTCCGGAGGACCAGGGCATGCTCAGCAGCGGCGTCTCTCCCACGAACGTACCGTTGATCTCCACGCGTGCTCCGAAGGGATGGACATTGATGTCCATGTAGCCGATGCTGCGGTCGCGCACCTCGTCGAAGATGGCGATGAGCTTCGGCGAGTTGCGCTCGCGGTCGGGTTCGAATGCCGGGTTCAGTGCCAGCGCCGCCACGAACTGCTCGGCGGCGGCCTCGGGATTGCCGATGCTCAGGTGTGCCTCCGCCATGCCCGCCAGCGCCGAGGTCAGCAGGCGCCGCGCGCCGGGGACCGTGAGGTCCACTTGCCCGCGCTCCGACGCTGCCACCGCGCCCTCGAAGGCGGACAGCGCCGCCCCGAACTCGAACTCCTGCAGGTGGCGATGGCCGCGACGAACCCGCTCCTCCATCGCCTGCAGTCCATCCTGTGCAACGGACGGACCGCCGGCGGCCAGCAGCAGGACCAGCGCGGTGAGGGTGAACAGATTCAGGGTCCGGCGACTCATCGGAAGCTCCGCACCACGCGCGCCCGTGCGTCGTAGACAAGGAGGGCACCGCTGCTCGAGACCGTGAAGGCCTTCGGGTCGCGTATCGCCTGGGCGCTGTCAGGGTCGGCGTGCAGGCGCGCCAGCAGGCGCCCGGCCTCGCCGAGGATCAGGACATCCTTCGTCTTGCCGTCCAGGACGTAGACATGGTAGGCATCGTCCACGGCCAGCGCCCGCGGCATCTGCACCCGAACAGGGTCCTCGGAGAGTTGCATCTTGCCGCGGTCACGGCCGTCGGGTTCGCGCACCAGGACCTCGCGG
Organism: uncultured bacterium; assembly: GCA_965371955.1. Lineage (GTDB taxonomy): Bacteria > Acidobacteriota > Polarisedimenticolia > CBDVAL01 > CBDVAL01 > CBDVAL01. The sequence continues at coordinate 6,055 of CBDVAL010000040.1, forward strand.
GTCTTCGCGTCGAGAATGTACACCCAGCCCCGGCGATCCAGCGCCAGGTCGACGGCCTTGCCGGGCTCGGCCACCAGCTTGCGGAATCGACCCTCGCCGTTGAGCCACAGGACCTCGGTGCCACGGCCCTCCAGGACGAAGAACGTCCCATCGGCACCGACGGCCACCTGGATCATGTCGTTCACCGGCTTCGTGGAATTGCCCGAGGGGCGGTGGGGGTTGACGGTGCCGGAGCTCAGATACAGGGTATCGGCGCTGGCCCAGCCGATGGCGCCGCCCGCCTCACGGAACAGCACGCGCGCGTTCTGCACGGCGCGGTCCTCCTCGAAGTCGCCGGCGTCGTTCAGTCGCAGGATCTTTTTTCCGTTGTCGGTCAGGACGTGCAGGCGGCCCTGGCCGTCCACCGCCATGGAGGTCGCGCTGCGCAGCGAGGTCTCGGCAGGGAAGTCAGGCACGCCGCGGGGCGCGCGCACGCCGGAGGGCTTGGCGATGTCCAGCGACAGGAGCAGGGTGCCGAGGTCCAGCGCCGCCTCCGCCTCGGGTCCGCTCGCCGCCTGCAGTGGCGCCAGCCGGACCAGCGCCTCGCGCACCAGGGCCAGGCGCAGGTAGGCATCCGCGGCATCCAGCCGCCCGCGCAGCGCCTCGGGGTGCGACGGGTGCTGCAGCAGCAGACGCTCCAGGTAGAGCAGGGCACGTCCCGGGTGGCCGGCGCGCAGCTCCACTACCGCGGTGGCGCGCAGTGCGCCCGGCACGACGGCGGAGTCCGGATGGACGTCCACCACCTCACGGAAAGCCGCGAACGCGCGGTCCAGGTCGTAGTCCTTCGAGCCCGGCACCAGGTGCGCCAGCCCCTGCAGGTAACGTGCGTCGGCTGCGCGGTCCGACTCGCCGTAGTCGCTACGGATGTTCTCGAGCAGGGGGAACGCTTCGACGGCGCCGCGCACATGCCCGCTTGTCAACTCGTCCAGGCCCGCCGGATGGAAGTCCATGGTGGCGAGGCGGTAGAGCGCGTCATCGGCCAGGGAACTCTCCGGGTAGCTCTGCACCACGCGCTGGAAGGCATCGCGGGCCTCCTGCGTCTTGCCCTCGCGCAGGATACCCTCGGCGTGCAGGAAGCTGCGCTCGGCGGAGTCCGCCACCACGACGGGGGCGGCGCCAAGGATCAGCGCTACGGCGATCCAGCCGGAGGTCCGGCTAACTCGGGTCATCAGTTATCTTCCTCATTCCGGAAATGGACCGATTGGGTCTGTCCTTCGCGGACGAGCACGGTCTTCTGCACGGTCTTGCCCGTGCCGATGTTCCACTTGCATTCAATGCGATGCTCGCCGGCGCCCAGTTGCAGGACCGCGGGAGGTGGCTCGGCACCCACGCCGTCCACGCGGATCACGGCATTACCCGGATAGGCCAGGACGCGCACCCTGCCCAGCGGCGGAACGGGCGCTTTCAAGTTGCGCTCTACGTCGGGCTTCACCTGGAACGTCTTGGTGACCGAGACGTGGTGCTCCTTGCTCTCGAAAGTCAGCTTGTGCTTGCCGGGGGCGAGGCTCAGCATCTCGCCGCTACGGCCCACGGCCTTTCCCTTGCGCAGGATGGTCACGGGGTAGGCGGCGTGGAACACCAGGTGCCCGTCCGGCATGGCATCCATACGGAGCGGGGCGCCGATCATCTCGTCCCAGTTTCCTCCGGAAGGCAGCGACAGCGTGCGCGCTTGATGCCCGGCCAGCGCAAGCGTCACCTCGTGGTCCCCGCACACCGAGAGCATCATCGACAACGGCGTGCGTCCTTCAAGCTTCTCGCCATCCAGCAGGACGCTGGCGCCTCCGGGCTCGGAGCGTAGCTCCACGCTGCGCACCACCGGCTCGGTGAGCTTCACCTCCAGCGGCGCGGGGTCGGCGCCCGGAATGGTCAGCTCGACCTCGCCGCGGAAGCAACCGTCCGAGGCGGAGAGCAGTCGCCCCGCCAGCGTCGGGCGCCAGAGCAGCACGCCTGCCGCAAGCGGCGCGCCATCCAAATAGAAGCGTGCGTCGGGGCGATCAGCAACCAGCTCCAGTTCCACCGGCTGCGGCGCCGGGATGGAAGGGTCCTCGAACCCGGCACCGCGCTGTGTGTGGGCGGTGAGCGGGTTCGGGTCGATCAGCCCGTTCACCTTGGGGAGGATGGTGTGCAGCCAGGCGGCGCGGTACTGCGGGACGATCAGCGCTCCCAGTGCCACGGACAGCCCCAGCAGCGCGATGATCGGGATGCGCTGGCGCGGCGGCCGGGCGGCCGCCGGCGGCGGTGCCGGCTTGCTCCTGCGCCGTGGGGCAGGCGTGCCGGCCTGCGGCGACCGGCCATCGGGAATCATCACCGTGTGCTGCGGTGGCGGATCGGGCTGTCGGATGAGGTCCGGCTCGTCGCTGCGGGGTTCTTCCGGTGCCATCATCACGGTCTGTGCCGGTGAGGCCTCGAAGCGCGGGTGGTTGCGCAGTGCGGCGGCCATCTCCCGGCCCACCTGGAAGCGTACGTCGGGGGTCTTGTGCAGCGCCATGCGCAGCAGGTCGTCGAACTGCTCGGGCAGCTTTTCGTTGATGATGCGCGGCGGCGTGGGCTTCAGGTGCACGAGCTGGTAGAGCACTGCCGTGATCGAATCGCCCTTGAACGGCCGCTCGCCGGTGAGGAGCTCGTAGAGCACGACGCCCAGCGAGAACAGGTCCGAGCGGCCGTCGACATACTTGCCCGTCGCCTGCTCGGGTGACATGTAGTTGGGTGTGCCGAGGAGCGTGCCGCATTGCGTGATGTGGGAGCGACGATCCTTGGCGATGCCGAAGTCGGTGATCTTCACGCGCTCGCCATCCACAAGAATGAGGTTCGACGGCTTGATGTCGCGGTGAACGATGTTGCGTGTGTGCGCGTAATCCAGTGCGAGGCAAGCATCGGAGATCAGCTGGATGACCCGCGGCACCGGCAGCAGTTTGTCCTTCGCCGTGAAGGCGTCGAGGGTGGAGCCCGGCAGGTACTCCATGACGATGAACAGATTGCCGTCACCGAACGTGCCCACGTCGTGGACCGAGATGATGTTGGGATGCTGTAGGCGGCCGGCGGCCTGTGCTTCCCGCAGGAAGCGCTTGCGGCGTTCTTCCTGCATCGACGGATCGCCCGAGTCGGACGCGGCGAAGGTGATGGTCTTGATGGCGACTTCGCGATCGATGGCCGGATCGTGCGCAAGGTACACCGATCCCATTCCGCCATGCCCCAGCTTGCGCAGTATCTTGTAGCGCCCGATGCTGTCCGGCTGCTGCACGGTCCCATCACCTCGCCACCCGCTGCTACACGGGAATTTCCCAGAACCCCATACATGGGGTACCTAATATAGATAGGTGCCAGGGTCGAGGTTGCAAGGGTGAAATTTGTGACGAATGAGCAGGAGTTGGACAGATCGGGCGCCGGTGTGCGGAAAGACGACAGTCTGCGGCGACGGCAGTGCAAGGGGTGGTGCGCGCGCCGGGAGGATCTGTTTCAGTTTGACATCAATAGGGCCTTGAGGGTGTCGTGGTCCATATCGAGCGTCAAGTTGTTGACCCGCGGCAGCTTATTGCTTCATCAGGCCGTGGGGCGTCTCAATTCGAGCCGCAGCAGGAATGCAGCCGCGCGCGCCTGAGCGGTTATCTTGTTTATTAAGAAGACTTTAGAGCGCTGGACTCCAACTGCTCCCGGTTGGCATCACCTCTGCTTTAGGAGTTGCCGAGTTTCTGTCATTGAACGAGACATCTCGTCGGCAATCGAACCAATCAGGAGGCCGTGATGAAGAGGATTCTTGGAACGCTCGTAGTCGTAGCTTTGGTTCTCGGCTCCAGTTCCGCACTGGCGGCGCCGGTTCAGAGCAGCAAGGCCATGGAAGTGAGACAGGCCGCAGACCGCGCCATCGAAAGACCGACGTTCATTCGCACGGCGATTGATTCGGTGACCCGGATGTGGGATTCGATCGTCAAGGCCATCGGGGGCCAAGATGGGGAGTCCAGCGTGAAAGCTGAGGCAGGTATCACCACAACCAAACAGGATGCAATCATCATCGCGCCGGTGAAGAGAAAGGCGGTCGGTGGGCAGGACTAGTTATCAAGCAAACTATTTCGCCTTTCATCCAACCATATTGAGGGGTCGTTCTGCTCGTCTTAGGACCCGATAGACCCTCATTCGACTCCACCCCAGCAATCGTGCAGCGGCGGTCTTGTCTCCTCCAGTCTTCTGAAGAGCAATCTCTAGTTCTTCCAGATCTGCTTGTCGGCGAGTGCCTCGGGCAACGTTACCATGACCTTTGTCGGCCAGGAGGTAGGCGGGCAGATCGCCCAGAACAATAACGTCACTACTTGCCAAGGCAACGGCTACTCGAACGACGTTCTCTAGCTCCCGGACATTTCCCGGCCAGGCATGGTCCTGCAAGACTGTCAATGCTGCGTCGGCAATTGTCTTTGGTTGCTCGCTCGTCTTCCCCTTCGCTTCCTGTAGGATCTTGTTGACAAGAACACGAATATCTTCCGGTCGCTCACGCAGCGGCGGTAGCGCGATAGAAAGACCAGCTATCCGGTAGTACAAATCTTGACGGAAGCGACCCGAGCGAACAGCCTCGCCCAAGTCTTCGTTGGTAGCTGACACAACGCGGAAGTCCACTCTATTCACGCTCGTCATCCCTAGCGGTCGGACGTCCCCAGTTTGCAGGACTCGAAGGAGCTTGGCCTGCATCATGAGAGGCATGTTTCCGACCTCGTCAAGAAAGAGCGTTCCGTTGTTGGCCAATGATATTAGACCCTTGCGTGTCTCGTTAGCACCGGAGTATGCGCCCTTACGACAGCCAAAAAGCTCCGCTTCTACAAGGCTCTCAGGAACAGCACCGCAGTCGATTGCAATGAAGGGCCCGTCACCTCGTGGAGAGGCATCGTGAACGGCGCGGGCCGCCAGCTCCTTACCTGTGCCGCTCTCTCCCTCAATGAGTAGGGACTCCTCTGTTCTCGACAGTCGACGCAACTGCGCGAACGCGTGTCGTAGAGACGGACTCAATGCAATCATATCACCAAACGTTTCCACCTCCGTTTCTTCTAGACGACTAATGCGCGTCCTTGACGTACCCGCACTAGAAGCTAGTGCTGCCTGCGCAGCCATCGCTTCCAACAACCGTAGTTCTGTCGGTCCAAAAGCACTTGGATCCTTCATCAACAGACAAAGAACACCCGGGGCGTCGTTGGGCACATCCATTGCTACCGCAACAGCGCGGTCGTCTAGGTTGCTGACCCCGCGCTTTCCTGCATGACCTTGCTCGACGATCCGGCATGGCCATAGTCGGCTCTGCAGTGGACCATTCTCCGGAAACTCAGCCACAACACGCGACCCTGAAGACCCTTGTCCCACTATCACTGCGCCGCGCTCAGCTCCAAACAGACGTACCGCGGCCGCGATAAGCGTCCGAGATATTTCCTCGATAGTCGAGAGTCCAACAAGAGACTGGCTCAAGTCTGCCATGGCCTCAGCCCAACAGACCCAGGGACGGGTCTCGTGAGAGCGGGATGGGTCTTGGTCAACCTGTCGGCGTAGTGCTGTGGCGGCCTTAACCCGAAGCTCGAGCCGGCGAGGCTCGCGCAGGTACGCGTCGCGAAGGTCCTCGACCTCGATTGCTGCCGCCACTTGATCCAGAATAGCGGCCCCGGCACGGTAGTGCGAGGAAGCGTCGTCGTACTTCTCAAGCTGTTCGCAAAGCTGTCCTGCGGTTAGGTGAGTGTGCCACGAGGCCTCCGGGTAGGTCTTTCCATCCAGCACGGACCATGCTCGCTGCAGGAAGGCGCTAGCTTTCTCAGTGTTGTCTAGCTTCCGGTGTGATTCCGCGGCTAGAGAGGATGCATGCGCTGCTACCTCTGGGACGATAGCGTCAGTCGCTTCCTGCCAAATCGCCTCGCAGAGTTCAGCTGCTTCGCCAGTCTGTCCTCGATCCAGCAAGAGTCGGGCCCACTCAAGATCGGCAATCAAGCGTATTTCCAGATGTCCGATCCTACGAGCGTTGCGGCGAGCCTCGTCAATGTAGGACGCTGCATCATCGTACTCTTTCCGAACGCGGCGAATCTGCCCTTGGAACACGGTCAGGTAGCATTGCAGAAGCTTTTCTCCCAATTCGACTGCTAATCGGAGGGCTCTCCGCGTCTGCTCTTCTGCTTCTTGGATGGCGTTTAGCCTTATAAGGGCACTCGCTCGATTCAGGACGGACAAAGTCATGTAGTAGCGATCACCCCACTCTTGTGCAATGGCCTCGGCGGAGGAGTACCGTGATATGGCTTCAGTGTATCGCCCCTCATTCTCCGCAATGCAGCCCAAGTTGTTATGCACCGATGAGCGAATGCGCAAGTCGTTTGTCTGGGCAACGGAGAGGGCTTCCTCAAACAACTCCTTTGCGCGCTTCATATCACCACGTGACATGAAGGCCAATCCCATGCGATTGAGAACATTGGATGCTATTCTTACGTCCCCGGTTTGTGTCAGGAGGTCGAGTGCTAGTGAGTAGCATCGGATCGCCTTGTAGAACCGTCCCAGGTTGTAGTGCGCCAGCCCCAGAACTTGGAGAGCGTCCGCCTGCGCAGCATCAAGACCAGCCTTTAGCGCCAATCGGTACGCGACGCGAGCAAAACTGATCTGTTGTCCATAATCAGAAAGACAACGCGCGACTTCGGCCAGTCCTAGGTTGGCGGCTGCAGTGTGTCCGGAATGACCCGCCGCCTCCGCCAGCTTCCGCATCTCCTCGTATCGCGTCCGCGCCTCTGCCATCTTCCCCTGTAGCACGTAAACCTCGCCCAAGCTCCCCAGCGCATCCCACCGAACCGGATCCGCCGGGTCCGGGTAGTACTTCAGCGCCTGCAGGAAGAAGTACGAAGCCTCCTCATTCGCATAGAGCCGCCGAGCCTTCTTCGCGGCCTGCACGCAGTACCGAGCCGACCGCTCATCATCGGCAGCCTGGATGAAGTGGTACGCAATGCGCTCGATAGCTTCCTCGGCGCCCTCGCCGTGGATCTCTTCCAGGATCGTGCCGGCGGCTGTGTGGATACTCTGGCGGGTCTCCCAGTTCATGCCGCGCTCGACGAGCTCTCGCATGGCGTCGTGGGCGACGGCGAATCGCTCGCGTGACTCTTCTTGCAGGCGGACCACCAGACCCCGGTCCAGCAACCGCTCCAGTTGCGGTGCCCAGTCGATGTCGTCAGGGGTAGCCGCATCCGATCGTGGCGAGGCCGCCGCCACTCGTTCCAGCAGCTCTCGTTCCACCGCACGATCGAGCAACGCCAGCGCCTGCAGAAGCTGCAATTCACCATCGCCGACGCGCGCCAGACGGCGTTCCAGCGCCTGCGCCATGCTGGCCGGTCGAGGCCTGCGCCGTAGAGCGGACTCGTTCCAGCACCACGTCCCGTCCTGTCGGCGCAGTCCGCCGTCCTCCACCAGGTCGCGCAACATCTCGACCACGAAGAACGGATTGCCGGCCGTCTCTCGCAGTAAGTGCGTCGCGAGATCGTGCGGCGGGTTGGGGAGGCGCAGAGCCGATCGGGCAAGGTCCGCCACAGCGTCCAGGTCCAGACGTTCCAGGACAAGACGCAGGACCGAGCCCGGTCCGCCCTCGTTCTCCAGGGATTCCTTGAGCCACTCGGCGCGGTTCTCGAAGGGCCGTGCCGCTGCGGCGAGAGCCAGCCGGCCGCGCGCACGGTTGCGCAGCAGGTACTCCACGAGATCCGCGCTGGCATCGTCCGCCCAGTGCAGGTCCTCCACCGTCAGCACGAAAGGCTTCGCCTTGCTCACCTCCAGCAGGAACGTGCCCACCGCGTCGATCAGTCGCACGCGCTCGTAGCGCGGCTGCAGCTCCGGTGATGGAAGAACTTCGCGACGGAAAGCCCGCGGCACCACCTTGACCACCTCCGGGCCGAAGCGCTCCGCCAGGCCCACCACGGTGTCCTCATCCGTCGGCGTGCAGGTCAGATCCTCCGTCTCGGCCGCTGCCGCCGCCCACTCCAGGACCTCGAGGAAGGCCCCGAACGGTGCGCCGCCGGTCTCGTGACAGGCGCCCTGCAGAACAGGAAGATTGCGCTCGCGGGCCATGTCCACGAGCTGGGCCAGCAGGCGCGACTTGCCGATGCCACCCTCGCCCAGGATCAGGGCGAGCCCGGCACCGTCCTGCCTGGGGTCCAGGAACGCCTGCAGCTCCTTGACCTCCCGTCCGCGTCCGACCAGGGAGGGAAGCCTTACATCCGACACCGAAGCCACCCCGACCTCCGGCTCCGAGCGCGGAGCCAGCGCCTTCGCCAGCTCCGATGCCGATGCAAACCGGTCCTCCGGGTCCTTCATCAATAACCGCGCGGTGACCTCGGCCAGGTCGGCCGGCGCTCCGCTGCACTCGGTATCGATGGGCCTTGCTGTTTCCTCCAGGTGCCCGCGCAGGATGGACGCGGTGTCCGAAGAGTCGAACGGAAGCGCACCGGTGAGCATCTGATACAGCAGGACGCCCAGGGCGTACAGATCGGCACGGCCATCCACCTCGTCCTGTCGCAGTGTCTCGGGAGCCGTGTAGAGGAGCGCAGCAACAGCTTCCGAGTCGGCGGGCCGCGGCTGGCCGAAGTCGAGGATCTTGAGCGTCCAGCAATCCTCCTCGCCGGCTCCCCGGGTTACACGGAGATTCGAGGGCTTGAGGCTGCCGTGCACCACGCCCTTCTCGTGCAGGAACGACAACCCGTGGCACAGCTGCACCAGCAGCCCACGGAGCCGCGACATGGGCAGGAGCCGCGCAGCCTCCAGGAGATCCGCCCCGTCCACCCACTCCATCACCAGGTAGGGCGCACCATCCCCCGGCAGCGTGCCATGCCCCAGCACGCGCACCAGGTTGGGCTGCTCCAGCGACTGAAGCAGGTCGAGCTGCTCGGGTAGGGCGGCAGCACCATCATCGCCGGCGCGAAACACCTTCAGCGCCACGCGACGTCCGTCGGCTCCGGGTTCCTCGGCGAGGTAGACCTGCGCGCAGGCACCATTGCCGATTCGCTCGATGACCCGGTAACGGCCGCCTACCAGATCCCCTCGGCCAAGGGTCAAGCACACACCTCCATTGGCTGGCTGGATGGAGCCCACACCCCACCTTACCAATGTAGGACTCGTGCGCGGCGGAGCAAACGCAGCTTCCGTGCATTCCCGAACAACCGCAACAATCGATCGTGGATCCATGCCCAGGCGTGCGGAAACCCGACACCGGTGGCTCTACTCCTCCCCGATCTGCTTCTTGACCCCGGCGACGATGGCCTCGAATTCGGGGTCGCCGTGAAGAAACTCGAAGTCCGGATCAAAATGGAGCATGATGTCATCGAGTTCGGTGAGTTGCTCGCGTTGGCTCAGAGCCGTCACGAGATGACCCAGGGTTCCATCATGGTCTTCTCTGAGGGCGGAAAGGCGAGCCTCAATTATGGAGATCGCCCCGATTGGGGTGAGTGGATTCTCTTCCAGAACCGCAAGTACTTGCGACAACAAGGATTCGGCTTCTGATGCTTGCCCTTCCATCCTGTATGCACTAGCCAGCCCCACCAAGATGCCAGCCTCGGTCACTGCAGTCAGCTGGGTTCCGAGTTCATCCGTCTCGCTGTAGTGCTTGATGAGCGTGCGGGCTTCTGTGAACCGTTGCATGGCTGCCTGAGGGTCTCGATGGAATACGAGTAGGTGTCCCAGGTAAAAGAGATTTGAGAACCGTTCGGGATGCTCAAGTCCGAGGACCTTCTCCTGGATGTCCAGAGCGTCTTCCAGGAGAGATATTGCTCCGACGAGATTCTCTTCCTTCACTCTTATCAAGGCCTCAATATAGGCGTCTCCAGCTTCTGCCGCATTGTCAGGACCGTATGCTCGTTCGTGGAGAGCGCTTGCCCGTTCCTGAAGCTGTCTTGCTTCGTCGAATCGTCCTTCACTCACGAGAAGCAACGACAGAAACCCGACTGCACTCACTGTGCCCGGATCGACTTCACCGGGATGACGTTCAGCGATTGCCAGTGCTCGAAACCACAACTGCTTCGCTTCATCCGGATTGCCTTCAAGCATGCTCACAAGCCCGATTCCGAATAGGGTCAGCCCTAGATCGGGATGCTCCGGCCCGAGAAGCTCTGTCTGGATCGTGTATGCCCGCTGCACTAGTTGACTCGCCTCAGTGACCTCGTTCCTCAGCAGGAGGACCCACGCGAGTTGAACAAGATTCACGGCGACAACTGGATCACTGGGCCCTAGCACCCGCTCGCGCGTTCCCAGAGCGTCTCTGAGGATTCTCTCAGCTGGATCCACTACTCCAAAGGAGCGATACACTTTGCCAATCGTTTCCAACAACTCAGCTTGCACCAAGGGATGGCCGGCGAGCTTGCTCGTGACCACTCGCTCCGCCCGCTCCAACTGGATCCGAGCCGTTCCGACATCCACGGTTCCCCTTGGCGCATCGAATGAATCCAGTAAGTGGCCCAGAAGACTCGAAACCTCACGAGTGGCTTCCGCCTCGCGTCGGCTCCGTTCCGCTTCCTCGACTGCCTCTTGCTTCGCCTCTCGGGCGACCACCTCGGCCCGCTGCGCTCGAACGAGACCGTATGTTGCCATCGTGAGCCCGACGAGTAGTGCGAGCAAGACCAGTCCACTTGCCGCAACCCCAAATCGATGCCGCAACGCGAACTTGCGCAGCCCATAGATTGCGCCAGGCGGGCCGGCGAGCACCGGTTCGTTCTTGAGGTGCCGTGCAACATCTGCCGCCAGCTCCGAGGGTGATCCGTATCGCCGGGCGCGGTCCTTCTCCAGTGCCCGCATCGTGATCCAGTCAAGATCGCCACGAAGTTGCCTGGTCAAAGCGCCTGGGTCTGTACGTCGTCTCTTGGCCAAGTCTCTGGCGGCATCGCCAATCGTGCTGAAACGTGTGCTCGGCTTGGACGGTTCTTCTTCCCTTATCCTGCGACGGATCTCGTCGAAGCCCACCCGGCGGAATTCTTTCGGGTCGAAAGGAAGCGCTCCGACGAGTAGCTCGTATAGCAGAACCCCGAGTGAGTACACATCTGTCCGAGTGTCGATTTCTTGAACAGTCATCTCGGCTTGCTCGGGACTCATGTACTCCGGCGTGCCGATGAGTTGTCCCAGCTCGGTGAAGACAGTTCTCTCTGTCAATCGCTGCTCGGTCGCCTTCGCTACTCCGAAGTCGATGATCTTCGGAACGGGCTTCTCGCCCTCGAACTGCACCAAGATATTTGAGGACTTGATGTCCCGGTGGATGATCCCCTTCTGGTGAGCGTGCTGAACGCCCTCGCAGGCTTGCATGAACAACTCAAGCCGTTCCTTCGTCGTCAATCTTTGCCGGTCACAGTGCTCGGTGATCGGCACGCCCTTGACCAACTCCATCACGAAGTAGGGCCGGCCCTGCCCCGTGGCTCCCGCCTCGAAGATCTTGGCGATGTTGGGATGATTCATGATCGCCAGCGCTTGGCGCTCAGACTCGAAGCGTGCGAGGACCTCATTGGTGTCCATCCCTAGCTTGATGACCTTCAGGGCCACGCGGCGGCGGAAAGGCTTCTCCTGCTCAGCCAGGTAGACGATGCCCATCCCGCCCTCTCCGATCTTCTCCCGGATCTTGTAGGGGCCTATCTGGCTGGGAGGCGATGCCTTCGGAGGCAGCGAGAGGGTGGAGGCGTCGGCCGGGCCGTCCGTGGAAATCCGATCTTCCTCGGAACCTGGTGGCGGCGTCTCAGGCGTCTTCTCGTCCGGCATCTCACTGCTCCTGAGGGGGCTGGGATGTCGGGATCTTACGCCGCCGTACCGGTTTGAGTCAACGTGCCAGGCCGCGAGGCAGTAGCAGTTTGGGGGGCATAGGAGCCTCCGTGAGAATCTCTTGTGGCAAGGGTCACGGAGATCGTAAACTGATATACAGAGAGTCCAAGCGCGAACGACAAGAATCTCGATGAGTTGTTCCAGTGCGCACGGCAGGTGACGGCAAGCGCAGCAAGGCAAGGACCGTGTACAACCACACGCAGTTCGGTACTTTGGTCGTATGGGCCGTCGGTACAGTGATCCTCGTGACTCTCGCGATCGGCATGGGCGCCGGCTGGCATCCTCTGCTCCTCGTGACGGCAGCCGTGATGACGGGTGTCCTCTTCTTGTTCCACTCGCTCACGGTGGAAGTCACAGAGCGCCTCGTTGTGGTCCGATTCGGCCCTGGGCTCATCCGGAAGAGCTTTCCGGTCCGCACGATCCGCGAGTCACGAACCGTCCGGAATCGATGGTACTATGGCTGGGGCATCCGCTGGACTCCGCACGGCTGGCTGTTCAACGTGTCGGGACTCGATGCCGTCGAGATCAAGCTCGAGAGTGGAAGAAAGTATCGAATCGGTACGGATCGCCCGGAAGAGCTTCTGGCTGCCATCCAGAGGGCGTGCGTCAATGCAACTGACTGAATCGTAGGCTCGACAGAAATCTCCGACCGATCCGGCGGAGCTGGGCTCATGCGCAGCTGCGAGGCTGCTGCTCCCGTTTTTTTTGCGGCGGCGCCCAACCAGATACGCCGATAGTTGTACCCTGTCCCCATGACCTCGTCTCCGCCGCCGGGTCGGGCGTTCCCCAGCCCGGCGGCAGGGGCACGAAGCCCCAAGCAGTTGCTGCTCTCTCTTCCGGATGAGGATTCCATCCTCCGCCAGGCGCAGGACCGCCTGGCCGCCGGCCGCAAGCTGGTCCTGGCCGGCCTGGTGCCCGCTGCCAAGGCCTTCTACCTGCGGCACCTGCACCAGCGGCTCGGGCGCCACCTCATCCTGGTCACCCCGGACGAGGAGCGCGCCAGGGATCTGCTGCGGCACCTGCGGGCGCTGGCGGCGCTGGACCGGCCGGACGAGACGGCCCGCATCTTCTCGTTTCCGGCGCTGGGCGCCGACCCCTACCAGGGCGTCGCGCCGCACTTCCGCACCATGGCGGACCGGGTGGCGTCGCTGGTGGCGCTGCGCCGCCGGGAGCCGGCGCTGCTGGTGGCCACGGCAGCCGCGCTGCTGCAGCCGCTGCCCGAGCCGGACGAGTTCGCCGCGCGCCTGTTTGGCCTGACGCCGGGCCACCGCCTGG
>CBDVAL010000041.1:0-19133 GCA_965371955.1 uncultured bacterium
GATCGCCGGGGCGGCGAGGCCGTCGCCGGCGACCTCCACCAGGTACGGATAGGGAGCGAGACGCCAGGTGCGCAGCATTCCCAGCGGCGTGCGCCGGGTCTCGGGGACCGGCAGTGCCTGGTTGCGATCGTCGAGAACCAGATCTCGGGACAACGTGATGCCAAGGTGGGCCAGCCAGTCATCCAGGCCCGTGGTGATCGGATTGACGCGCAGCCCGTCCGGCGTGATCTTCGCCTCGTAGTTCCCCACGCACAGCACCAGCCGACCACCTCGCATCAGGTACTGATCCAGGTTGTAGACCTCGCGCTCGGACAGGTTCTTCGGCTTCAGCACCACCAGAACATCCACGAACGAAGGAACCCCGTTGCCGTCCAGCGAGACATCCTGCACCTGGTAGTCCTGGGCGAGGAACTGCTGCACTTGCCGGAATTCGGGCTGCGGCGGCGGGGGCGGCACTCCCTGCATCTGGTACTGCGCCATGGCCATGGGGGAGAGGTCCATCATGGGTGAGACGACCCCCACGGTCTTGAGGAAGCCGGGGGTCTGGCGGCGCAGGGCGGCCTCGATGGCCTCGCGTACCGATGCCTGGGTGACGGCGCCGGCGGTCAGGGGGATGTGCTCCACCCGATCATCCAGTTGGAGAATGCCGTAGAGGTAGAAGCTGTCGCCGCCGAATAGCCCCATGCTCATGGGCTGCGCGCCGTAGCTTTGATAGATGGACTCCGTCGTGTTGCCCTCGGCCGACGGATCGACTTCCTCGAACAGGAATCGCCCGTCGGACTTTTCTGTCAGTTCGGCCGCGGCGGCGCGCACGGCCTCGGGGACGTCCTTGAACACCTCGGGCAAGGTGGTCGCGGTCATCAGGGAGGTGAAGCGCACCTGCGATTCGATGCGTCCGAACAGCTCTGTGGTGCTGCGGAAGCCGTAGACCACCTTCTTGATGGCGCGGGTCAGGTCGTACTCCAGGTTACGAAGGCGGACCTCTATCTCCCCATCGGGCATGGGGTCCACGTGAATGAGATCGGTGAAGCCGTACTTCTCGTACTGATCGCCGTACTGGATGACGAGATTGAAGTAGGCGTTGACGATCCCGGTCTCGTACTTGGACGCCATCCGGAACGGCGTGCTGGTGACGCCGAAGTGGGAGTTGGCCTCCTGCTCGGCGGTCTCGTCCTCGCCGGGATCGATGATCTCCACCTGCAGGCGACCACCGGAGAGGGCCCGATACTCGTCCAGCAGGTCCACGATCTCCGGGATGAGCGGCGCCAGCTTGGGGTGCGTGCGCTTGGAGAAGTAGCCGCGGATGAGCAGGTTGTCATCCAGCGATGCCAGGATGCGCTCGGTGGCAGGTGAGGTGGAATAGACGCGGTCCTGGGTGAGGTCGAGGCGGGCGCCGGACCAGCCGGAGACCAGGATGTTGAAGGCCAGCAGGTTCAGGGCCAGCAGGGTGAGGGTGAGGGCGGTGGATGCGCGACGTCTATTCCCTGTCATGGCAGCTCCCTATGCCCAGCGCTTGGACCGGAGCGCGGTGACGCTCAGGGCCAGGAAGAACACGGTGATGGACGTGTAGTAGAGCACGTCACGGAAGTCGATGACTCCCCGGGCGATGCTCTCGAAGCGGCTGCCGGTGCCCAGGGACCGCAGCAGCGCGCCGGTGCGGTCCGAGAACAGGCCGGTGAACGCCTCGGTGCCCAGCCCGTAGAGCCCCAAGCAGAGGACCAGGGCCAGGATGAACGCCAGGATCTGGTTCTCGGTGGTGGCGGAGATGAACTGTCCCACCGAGAGATACGCCGCTCCCAGGAGAAGTGCGCCGAGGTAGCCGCCCACCACCGGGCCCCAGTCGAGGTCGCCCAGCGACTGCACCGTCAGCGGCAGGCCCAGAGTAAGACCCAGGGCCACTGCCACCAGCGACCAGCTGGCCAGGAACTTGCCGGCCACCAGTTCGTGCTCCTTGGCCGGAAGGGTGAGCAGCACCTCCATGGTGCCCTGCTTCTGCTCCTCGGACCACAGCCGCATGGTGAGGGCCGGGACCAGCAGCAGCAACAGCATGGGAATGGGCTCGAACAGCCCGCGCAGGTCGGCTCGGCCCCGGGAGAAGAACGATTGCACGTTGAAGAACGTGAA
The DNA here is from genome assembly GCA_965371955.1 of uncultured bacterium. Taxonomy (GTDB): domain Bacteria; phylum Acidobacteriota; class Polarisedimenticolia; order CBDVAL01; family CBDVAL01; genus CBDVAL01. The sequence goes on from CBDVAL010000041.1 coordinate 2,125, forward strand.
CAGGGCGATACACATGAATACGAGCAGGAACACATAGGCAATGGGGGAGTTGAAGTAGGCCCGCATCTCGCGCAGGGCCACGGTGCGGATCCGGCTCATGGTGCCACCTCCCTGGTGGAAGTTCCGGTGAGCTCGCGGAACACCTGCTCCAGGTTTCTGTCGTCACGGCGCAGCTCGCGCAGCGGCCAGCCGCGCTCACGCACGGCCGCGGCGACGTCTTCACCCACCTCGTGATCCGCGTCCAGGACCAGGCGGAAGGTGGTGAACCCGTCCTTCAGGGACGTGGCCCGGGCCGAGGACACGTTGGGCACACGCTCGAGCAGCTCGCGGGCCTCATCGGCGTCCTCCACCGACAGTCGCACCACCTGCTCGCGCGAGCGGGTGAGGTCTGCCAGGGTGCCGTCCGCCCGGACCAGGCCATCGATGATCATCACGGCCCGGCTGCAGCACACCTCCACCTCCGAGAGGATGTGGGTGGAGAAGATGATGGTCTTGTGGGTGCCCAGCCGGCGGATGAGGTCGCGCACCTCCACGATCTGGTTGGGGTCGAGGCCGGAGGTGGGCTCGTCCAGCAGCAGGATCTCCGGGTCGTGCACCATGGCCGCGGCCAGACCCACGCGCTGGCGGTATCCCTTGGACAGATGGCCGATGGGCCGGGTGAGGACATCCAGGATGCCACAATCGTGCGCCACGCGATGGATCCTCTCCAGCTTGCGCTTGCCCTCCAGGGCCCGCATGTCGGCGGTGAACGACAGGTACTCCTGGACCAGCATGTCGTGATAGAGCGGGGCGTTCTCCGGCATGTAGCCGATCTTCTTCTGCACGGCGAGGGGCTCGGCCTCCACATTGTGGCCGGCCACAGTGGCAGTTCCTGATGTGGGCATGAGATAACCCACGAGGATCTTCAGCGCGGTGGTCTTGCCGGCCCCGTTGGGGCCCAGCAGTCCCACCACCTCGCCTCGCTGAACGGAGAAAGAGATGCCGCGTAGCGCCCGGTTCTCCCCATAGTTCTTGTGGACGTCCTTGAACTCGATCATGCGTACAACCTCCCAGTGTGGCAACGCCGGATTCTATTCATGCCCCTGCGGGGCGTCAAGGTGGTCAGCACCGGGCGGCAACGGCCGAGATCATCCGGCCGTAGAACTCCCCCTCGCGCCGCCGCAGCACCTTGAGGGGCTGGACCAGCCGCTCCAGTTCCCCCGGTTGCAGCAGGAAATCCGGATTGCTGGGTCCCTCTGCGCGCTCTGCCTGATCTGAGGTAAACGTCTCGTAGAGCATCACGCCGCCGGGGCGCAGCGCGCGCACCAGCAGTGGAAACAGCGGGCGGTGGAGATAGTGGAACCCGAGGATGGCGTCGTACGCCCGAGGCGGCAACTCCACCCCGGCGACCTCCAGGTCCAGCACCTCGGCGCGCAGCTCCATGCCCAGACGTGCGGCCGCGGCCTGCAACGCCCGGATGGTCCCCTCGTCGGCGTCCACGGCATGCACACGAAAACCCGCGCCGGCGAGGAGCAACGCATGGCGTCCCGTGCCGCAGGCCAGGTCGAGGACCAGGCCGGAGCAGGGCAGAAGGTCGACGTTCTCCACCAGCCAGTCGGAAGGCCCCAGTCGCCCGGCGGACGGCGCGTGCTCCCGGGGGCCGCTCCACTGGGACATGCCGCCCACCAGGTTGAGGACCCGGGGGAATCCTGCTCGAGCCAGGAAAGCAGCGGCGTGTGCGCTGCGCACGCCGTGCTCGCAGGCGACCAGCACCGGCGCGCCCTCGCGCGCAAGGGTGGCGGCGGCGGTTGCGATGAGGTCCACCGGCAGCAGTTCGGCGCCGGGGATATGACCGTTGGCCTGGAACTCGCCCGGGGTGCGCACGTCGAGGACACGCACCGCGCCCTCCCGGGTCAGCTCCAGTGCCTGAACCGGGTCTATGTCCTGGACTGCGGCGGGCGCTTCCGCTGTCACTTGCAGTCCGGCCCGCGCACCTCTTGCGGCGCGGTGTCGACAGGAAGCAGGCTGGCGGCGAAACCCTCCGGATCGGCTTGCTGACGGTCCAGCAGATCCTGCAGCTGGCCACGAACCTTCTCCGGGCTGCTCAGGCCGTAGGACACCAGGGCCAACGGGCCGATGAGCTGGAGGTAATAATGATTGGCCGCCTCATGCTGCTGTGAGCACGGGCTGGGCTTGCGCGCGCTGCGCAGCAGATCACCACAGGCCTGCGCCAGACGGGCCAGCAACGGTTCCTGGTGCAGCGTGGCGGGAATCTCGGGAAAGCGCGCGATAAGCTCTTGAACGTCCATGTCCGCCTTCCGGTCGCCGCAAGGGCGCGAACAACACAGGATACCATTCTGGCAGTTGCGATGAAATGGTAAGATGCCGTACGCGTGGGCTTCGCGAGGAGACGAGCATGGCGGAGGATGCGAAGATCGATGTGCGCCCGCTGCAGGAGCAGGACCTGGAGGTGGTGGTCCAGATTGCGCGCACCGTCACCGGCGAGGAGAACGATGGGTTCTGGAGGGGGCTGTTGCGGGCCTACCTGATGGGCGAGGGCAATCTCTCGGAGGCGCTGTCGCCGTCGCTGTGCAAGGTGGCACTGCAGCACGGCTCCGTCCTCGCCTTCATGATCGGCGACGTGCAGTCATGGCAGTTCGGCGTGCAGCGCTGCGGCCGAATCCTGGCGGTGGGAGTGGACCCTCAGAGCCGGCGTTCGGGCTTGGCCCGCGCTCTGGCCGAGGAATTCTTCGAGCAGTTCCGCAGGCTGCGCGTTCCGTTCGTCCAGTGCCAGGTGCAACCGGGCGATCTTCTGGGTGATTTCTTCGAGAGTGTCGGCTTCGTGAAGAGCGACTGGATCACGTTGACGCGGAAATTGTAGGGGGAGATGATGATCAAGCGTCATGCGTTGGTGGTGGCACTGGCTGCGTGCCTGGCGGCGCCGGCCCTGGCGGTGCCGAAGCCGAGGAGGCTGCAGAGTGTCGCGTTCCTGGTGGTGGATGGGGTGTACAACACCGAGCTCACGGCTCCCCTGGACGTCCTGCAACACGTGCGCTTCCATTCCGAGGACGACTGGCCGGAGACCTTCCTGGTCTCACCCGACGGCAAGCCGGTACGCAGCTTCGAGGGGATGGTGATCACGCCGGATCACTCGTTCTCCACGGCGCCGCCCATCGACGTCCTGGTGGTTCCGTCGGCGGAACATTCCATGGACACGGACCTGGAGAACCAGGTCCTGATCGACTGGGTGCGCGACACGGGCAAGAGAGCAAAGTTCGTCGTGTCGCTGTGCGACGGCGCTTTTGTCCTGGCCAAAGCCGGCCTTCTGGACGGCGTGCAGGCCACCACGTTCCCCTCGGACCAGGATCGTTTCGCCAAGGCCTTTCCCGCGGTCAAAGTGGTTCGTGGCGTCTCGTTCGTGGATGCCGGCAAGGCGTTGACGTCGGTGGGAGGTTCCAGGTCGTTCGACGTGGCGTTCTGGCTGGTGGAACGGCTTTACGGCGCCGGCGTCGCGCAGGGGATCGGCCGGGGGCTGGTGGTGGATTGGGATGTGAGCCGGATCCAGCACATCGCCGGGCAGGGGGGCGCCGGACCCCGGTGACCTGCAGTCCGGCGGCTTCGGTCCTGTCTCCGGCTACGAGTTGGGCTCGACGGGCGGTTCCGCGGGCTGCGGCTCGCGCGGTCGGCGCGGCTCGCGCTCCCTGAACTCACGGCGCAGGTTCTCACGCCGCTGCCGGTGCATCGACTCCAGCTCGGCGCGCTGGTCCGGGGTGAGCAGGGCGAGGACGCGGGCGCGCAGCAGGACCTCCTCCCTCATGACATTGCCCTGGGCCTTCACCAAGTCGTCCACTTGCGCCTCGATCGCGCGCGTGGAGGGCATGGGTTCCGTGTGCAGCATGTGCTGCAGCTCGAGCTCCGCGCGCTGCACCTCCCCCCTGAGCGTGATCATCTCCAACCTGGTCGAGTGCACCTCGTCCTGGATGACGCCACGGGTCCCTTCATCCAGCTGCAGCGCCTCGATAGCCTGGGGGTTGTTCCACCAGTCGCCGCCGGGGCCCCTCCTGTCGTGCGGCCGACGCTGCTGCGCCATGGCCACAAAGCTGATGCCTGCCAGGAACACCACCGCAGTGGCCGTCCCAAGGTGTCGTATCTTCATGTTGTGATCTCCTTTGTCGTTCCTCTTGTTAGCCGGTCCAGACTCCGAACGGCTCGAGGAAATCCGGGAACGCGTCCGTCCCCGCCTTCGACGTGCTGCCGTCCAGGAGCCACTCGATGCTTCCCATATCCGGATCCTCATCGTCCAGCATCTCCTCCTCGCTCCAGGTCCCGAAGGCGGATAGCGGGAGGGAGATCGGTTCGTTGATGAGGTAGTCCGTGTTCATCTCCACTTGCGACTCAGGAGGCGGCAGGAGCATCAGGCCCAGGGCCGTCAGCGCCAGCATCGCGGCGGCGGCCAGCCAGCTCACCCGGCGTCCGGCCAGACCGGACCGGGAGGGAGTGATGCGCTCCAGGATCTCGCGGCGCTGCCGGGCGTAGAAGCGCTCCACGTCCTTCAGCTCGGGGTCGCGCATGTTCATGGCATCACCTCCGGTCGTCCGTCAGCCAGATGCTCCTTGAGCCGGCGCGCACCGCGAAACAGGTGGATCTTCACCGTGCCCACCTGAAGCCCGAGGGCGGCGGCGATCTCCGCCAGCGTCTTGCCCTCCAGAAAGCGCATGCGCACCACCTCCCGCTGCCTGCCGGACGGCATGTCGTCATATGCCCGGCGCAGGGACGCCAGCAGTTCCTGGTCCAGAAGCACACGCTCCTGCTCGGGATCGCACCCGGCCTCGGGTGCCGAGTCCAGGGGCTCCGGGTGCGGACCTGCCGTGCGGGCGCGGTCCCGTAGCCGGTTGCGCAGGATCTGTCCCAGCCAGGCACGGAACGCGCCGTCGCGTCGCCAGGAGCCCAGGGCCTGGTAGGCCCGCAGGAAGGTTTCCTGCGCCATCTCATCGGCTTCCTCCACGCGCCTGGTGGAGCGCAGCGCCACCACGGTTACCCAGCGCTGGTGGCGTTCCACCAGAAGGGCAAAGGCGTCCTGCTCTCCGGCAAGGACCTTATCCACCAGGTCAGCGTCGTCCATTCACTTGATACTGACGGGCCGGGCGGCGGTGAGGTTTACAGCCCGGCAGTGTGCGGATTCCATCAGGCCGGCGCGCCGCCCATGCTCTGCATCCAGGCCTCCAGGGACTCGATGCGCAGGGCGTAGTTCTCCTCCCGGGTCCGCGCCAGGGTGGCCGATTCGCCGCCGTAGTCATGGCCGGGGTAGAGCACGGTATCGCCTGGAAGCTGCGCCAGGGGCCCGGTGAGGCTCTGGTACATGGCTGCCGGGTCGGCGCCGGGAAGGTCCACGCGGCCGCAGCCCTGCAGGAACAGGGTATCTCCAGCCACCAGCCGGCCCCTGACCAGGAAGCACTGGCTGCCGGGGGAGTGGCCGGGGGTATGCAGGAAGGTGATCTCCACGTCGCCGAGGCGGAGGGTCTCGCCGGCCTCCACCGCCGTGAGTTCCTTCTCGGCCACGCCGGTGGCGCGCCCCACCCAGAGCAGTTCCTCTTTCTGGACGTGGACCCGGCCGCCGGTGCGCTCGAGAAAGCGGGCGATTCCCTGCACATCGTGACCGAACAGGTCGCCTCCCACGTGATCCGGGTGGTAGTGCGTGGCCAGCGCGCCCACCACCTTCATGCCGTCGGACTCGGCGGCATCCAGCAGGCCGTCCACATCCCACGCCGGGTCCACAACGACGGCCTCTCCGGTGTCGCGCGAGCCGATGAGGTAGGCAAAGTTCACCAGCTGCGAGGCCATGACGTCGCGCAGGGCGAAGTCGCGTCCCGCCAGGAGCTGGCGGAAGTAGAGATCGTCACCGGCAGGTGGCTGTGGCCGAGAGCTCAGGTGTCCTCCCTCCGAGGTCGGAAAATGTCCGGGCATTTCGAATGATAACAGATCCGCCCGTTCAGACCGGGCGGCAGGTGCGCCGGGGCAGGTGTATAATCCCGCTTCCATCTGGATAGAGGCCACGCGGCCCCCCCCCAAGGAGCGCAATGTCATGAAGTTCACCACCCGCCAGATCCATGCCGGGGTCGAGCCCGACCCGGTCACCGGTTCCATCCTGACGCCCATCTACCAGACCACCACCTACGTCCAGGAGTCGGTGGACAAGTATCTCTCCAGGGGCTACACGTACTCACGCAGCGGCAACCCCACGGTGCGGGCGCTGGAGAAGAAGATCACGGACCTGGAAGGCGGCGCCGACACGGTGTGCTTCTCCACCGGCATGGCGGCCATCAACGCGCTGTTCATGGCCATGCTCAGTGCAGGCGACCATGCGGTGGTCTCGGATGTGGCCTATGGAGGGACCTACCGGCTGGCCACCAAGGTGTTCGCGCGTTTCGGCGTGGAGTTCACCTTCGCGGACACCGCGGACGCGGCGGCGGTGCGCGAGGCGCTGCGACCCGACACCAGGCTGATCCTCATCGAGACACCGGCGAACCCCACGCTGAAGTGCTCCGACATTGCCGCCATCTCCGAGCTCAGTCGTTCCCGGGACATCGTCCACGCGGTGGACAACACGTTCCTGACGCCCTACTACCAGCTTCCGCTGGAGCTCGGCGCCGACGTGGTGATTCACTCCACCACCAAGTACATGGACGGCCACAACGCCACCGTCGGCGGCGCCGCCGTGGCGCGTACCGCCGAGCTGGATGAACGTATCCGCTTCATCCAGAATGCCACGGGCACGATCATGTCGCCGCAGGTGGCCTGGATCACCTTGCAGGGGGTAAAGACCCTGTCGGTGCGCATGGACCGTCAGTGCGATAACGCCATGCAACTTGCTCGTTTCCTGGAGTCGCACCCGAAGGTCAGCCGGGTCATGTATCCCGGCCTGGAGTCGTTTCCGTACCACGAGCTGTCGAAGCGTCAGGCCACGGGCTTCGGGGCGATGCTGTGGTTCGAGGTGGAGGGCGGCGTGCAGGCGGGCAAGAAGATCATGGACACGGTGCGCCTGTGCACGCTGGCCGAGAACCTGGGCTCGGTGGAGACGATGATCACCCACCCGGTCACCATGACCCATGCCGATGTCGAGCCGGCGGAGCGCGACCGCGTGGGGATCACCGACGGCCTGGTACGCGTCTCGGTGGGCATGGAGGATGCGGACGATCTGAAGGCCGATCTCAAGACGGCTCTGGACGCACTCTAAGAATTCCCGGGGGCTATTCCGCGCCGTTCAGCAGCCCATGCTCCTGCAGCCACTTCTCGTTGAGCTTGGAGAGGTAGCGTTCGCCGGAATCCGGCAGCAGGGTCACCACCAGCGCGCCCGCCGGCAGATCGGCGGCCACCATGCGGGCGCCCGCGGCGGCGGTCCCGCCGGACGAGCCGGAGAAGATGCCCTCCACCCGCGCCAGTTCCATGGTGGCCTGGTAGCCGGTCTTGTCATCGACGGTGATGACGTCGTCGATGTAGTCCCACCAGACGCATGGGGGCATGAAGTCCTCGCCGATTCCGTCGATGAGGTACTGGTGGATCTTGTCCGCCGGCGGCAACTCACCGTGCTCCTTGTAGTAGGCGTAGACGCTTCCCACGGTGTCCACGCCCACCACGCGGATGTCCGGGTTCTGCTCCTTGAGGAAGCGTGCCGTCCCGCTGATGGTTCCGCCGGTGCCGATACCCGCTACCCAGTGGGTGACCTTGCCGTCGGTCTGGCGCCAGATCTCCGGGCCGGTGGACTTGTAGTGTGCGGTGGGGTTTGCCTGGTTGTAGTACTGGTAGGGCAGGTAGGCGCCCTGCTCGTCACGGATGCGCTCGGCGACCTTGTAGTAGGACCGCGGATCATCGGCGGGCACCCCGGTGGGGCAAGTGATGACCTCGGCGCCCATGGCCCGCAGCAACGCGACCTTCTCGTCCGGGATCTTGTCGGCGGCGGTGCAGATGAGCCGATAGCCCTTGAGGGCGGCCACAATGGCCAGCCCCATGCCGGTGTTGCCCGACGTCGGCTCGACGATGATGCCGCCGGGCTTGAGTTTTCCCTCGCGTTCACCGGCCTCGACCAGGGCCAGGCCGATACGATCCTTCACGCTGTTGCCGGGGTTGAAGTACTCCACCTTGGCGGCAAGGGTCGCCGGGCCGTCATGGAACCTTCCGAGTCGCACCAGCGGAGTGTTGCCCACCGTTTCGAGAATATGGTCGTGAATTTCCACTTGGTTTCTCTCTGCGGTGTCGCCGGTATCGTTGGCTGGGCCGCTATTCTGGCGAGAAAGTCGTTCCCGGACCCGGAACGACCATTGTAAACGCGACCCCTGAAATGTCAAATCGTCCTGTCAGCGCTGGAGAATCAGCGATCGCCCTTGCGGCGAAACGCGTTTCCGGAGCCGTGACCGCGGGTTGCGGCGTTGCCGATCTTGGCCTGGGCGTCTTCGTGCCGCGCCGTGGAGTCATCGATGACCTCCAGATCGCCGGCCTCCAGCATTCGCTTCACGGCTGGGCGTTCCAGCGCCTCCGGATGGATGGTGCCGGTGTTTCTGGGCCCCAGGTGCAGGAACTTGCCGCGCGGCAGCGGCACCTTCAGCGGGCGGGCCAAGCAGTTACGAACGGTCTTCATGACGACACCTCAGAGCGCGCTGGCATGGGCCAGGCGGTTCGCAGGAGGAGCAACCTGCTCCCCGGTGGGCTCCGCTCAGCAATACCATGGCTCGGTGAGAAAGGGAACGGCAACGCGTGGCAACGCCTCCTGCCGGCGCAGGTCTACGGCGCCAGGTAGCCCGGCACGCTCGCAGACCAGCCGGAAGATCTCCCGTCGCCCGAGGCCGCGCCGCTCGGATCGTCCAACGATCTCCAGGACATCCTCGCACAGAACGTCCAGCGACGCGTCGCGGTGGCTCCAGGGATGCACCAGTTTCTCCGCGTCGAACGGAGCGACGATGGCGCGGATCTCGTCGAGCTCCAGCAGGCGCGAGGCGCTGGTGATGAGCAGACGAATGCCGTACTGGATGGGGGCGACGTGGTCCACAAGGTCCTGATCCCGGATGCTGGCGAGGATCTCGCGATAGCTGGCCAGCGAGGTCCAGGGTGTGAACGGGATGAAGGTGGCATTCATCGCCAGCCCTGCCTGGCGCAGCAATTTCACCGCCTGGAGGAAGTCCGACCGGGTGTGTCCCTTTTCCAGCCGGCTCAGGACCTCGTCGTCCAGCGATTCCACGGCCGTGGTGATCAGGATGCATCCGGATCTGCGTAGCGACGGCAGGAGGTTGCGGTGCGCCAGCAGGTGCTCCACCTTGATGGTGGCATCATAGGTCACGTCGGGGAACTCGCGGTGCAACTCTTGCAGCAGGCCCAGGGCATGGGCGGCGGCATTGAAGAAGTCGGGATCGCCGAATGTGATGTGACGCGCACCGGAGCGGACCTGGCGGCGCACATCCTCCAGGACCACATTCTCGTCGACGATGCGGAAGCGCCCGTGGTACACCGGCACCACCGGGCAATGGCGGCAACGGTGCTTGCAACCGCGGCTGGCCAGGGTGTTGCCCACCAGGTGCTGCTCGCCGGGGGCCACCTCGAGCTTGGCGTAGTGGCTCAGCTCGGGCAGATGCTGACGGCGAGGGACTCGAAATCGCTGCCGTCCCAGGTCGATGGTGGGTTCTCTCTGCCGCCCTGCGCCGCTTCCCCCGGCCAGGCGGCGCGCCAGTGAGAGCAGGCCCTGCTCGAACTCTCCCCCGAGGATGGTCTGTGCGCCCTGCAGGCGCAGGTGCTCGTCGTTCAGCGGCGCGTACAGGCCGTAGCAACACAGGTGCGCCGAGGGGTTCAGGGCGCGCAGCCGCGGCAGCAGGTCGGATGCCAGCCGCGTCGCGGTGTGCATGGGGAGATGGACGGCGATGAGATCCGCCCTGGCCGCACCCTGCACGTCCAGGCTCTCCACCGCCAGGTCCTGGCAGGCCACCGCCCAGCCTTCCTCGTGCAGCCAGGCGGCAGGAGAGGCCAGCCCGAACGGCTGCCGGCCCAGGTCGTAGGTGGACAGGAGGAGTGCGCGTCCGGGCCCGGCTGGCCGTCCCGATAGGGGAGCCTCGCTCATGGGCCGGCATCCTGGAACTCGCCGGCCAGCAGGCTGTGGAAGTGGTGCTCCGCCCCCTCCAGGCGCGGCGCATAACGCCCCACATCGTACGCCGACGAGCTCAGCCCGCGCTGTACCGACTCACAGATGGCGATGTCCTCCAGCTGCACCTGGTGGCTGGCCGCCAGGCTCGCCTCGATGAAGTCCGGTTCGACGTCCCGATCGAAGAAGTAGTCGAACACCGTCAGGGTGCGATCGTGAGCCAGGGGGAGCACCCAGTTCGTGTCCATCATGGGGCCGTAGCGATTGATCATGAAGTTGGGATAGACGAAGGCGTAGAGAGCCCCGCCCTGGAGCCGCTCGTTGAAGTCGATTCCCGTCCCGGACTCACCGTTCCCCGCGTCGCAGGTCTGTAACGAGACGTGGCCCGTGATCTCCGTCCGGTAGGCATCCAGGTCGAGCTGGGAGGCAAGGCCGCGATGCATGTGGGGGACGTGGTAGCCGCCATCCAGGTAGTTGTCCACGAACACCTTCCAGTTGCATGCGATCTCGTAGGTGATCGACTTCTCGAAGCGCAGCCGGTCGGCGTCCAGGCGACCCTGCAGCGGTTGCAGGACCTGTTTCACTCCCGGCCCCTGGGCTTGCTGGCGGATGAACACCCACCGATCCCAGGTGGCCACCTGCATCGGGATCAATCCATAGTCGTCCCGCGCGAATGCCTGGATCCCGCCCATGTGCGGCGCCTTCAGCAGACGGCCGTCCAGGCCGTAGGTCCAGCCATGATACGGGCAGACCAGCTGCTCGGTGTTGCCGGAACCCTGGGCCACGCAGGTGGCGTGGTGCCGGCAGACATTGTAGAAGGCGCGCAGATCTCCCTCGCCGTCGCGCACCACCACGTACGGCTCTCCGGCCAGATCGCCGCTGAGGAAGTCTCCCTGCGCCGCCAGCGACTCCACCCGGCCCACCGCTTGCCACGAACGCCGGAACACCGTGTTGCGCTCCCTGGTCAGGGACGCCGGGTCGGTGTACCAGGAGGACGGCGGGGTGGTGGCCCTCTCGATGGGAATCTGTGGGTCGAACGGATCCATCGTGCCCTCCCCGTCCGGCGCCTCGCGACAGGCGCCGGTCAGCCCCGCGGCAGGTTGAAGCACACCACGCGCGGCTCGGTCATCTCGTGCAGCGCGAAGCGAATGCCCTCACGGCCCAGCCCCGAGTTCTTCACGCCGCCGAACGGCATCCCGTCGAAACGATAGTCGGATGAGTCGTTGATCATCACGCCTCCCACCTCCAGCCGGCGGATGGCCTGGTGGGCGCGGTTGATGTCCCGGGTGAACACCCCGGCCTGCAGTCCGAAGTCCATGGCATTGGAGCGCTCCACCGCCTCATCCAGGTCCGCCACCGGGTAGAGGCTGACCACGGGCCCGAACACCTCCTGGCAATCCACCGCGGCTCCGGCGGGCACGTCGGCCAACGCGGTGGCCTCCATCACCGACCCGTGACGCTCGCCGCCGGCCAGCAGCCGCGCGCCTGCAGCCACCGCCTCCTGCACCCAGCGCTCCACACGAACGGCCTCCACCTCGGAGATGAGCGGACCCATGTCGGTGGACTCGTCCAGCTTCGGTCCGGTGCGCACCTGCTGCGTGCGCCGGGCGAAACGCTGCTCGAACTCCTTGTAGACGGCCTGCTCGATGTAGATGCGTTGCACGCCGATGCAGTTCTGGCCGGCGGCCCAGAACGCGCCGGACACGGTCAGCTCCACCGCCTGGTCCAGGTCGGCGTCATCCAGGACGATCACCGGCGAGTTGGAGCCCAGCTCCATGCCGATCTTCTTGATGCCCGCACACGCCGCAACGCGCCGGCCGGCCTCCACGCCGCCGGTGAACGATACCATGCGCACCCGCGGGTCACCCACCAGCGCATCACCGATCTCCTCACCTCGGCCGGTGATGACGGAGACCGCCCTGGGAGGAAAGCCGCCCTTCACCAGCGCCTGGCCGAGCTTGAGCGCCGACAGGGGCGTCACCGTGGCCGGCTTCACCACCACCGAGTTCCCCGCGACCAGCGCAGGCCCCACCTTGTGCGCCACCAGGTTCAGCGGGTCATTGAACGGGGTGATGGCGGCGATGACACCGATGGGGAAGCGGAAGTAGTAGCCCCAGCGATTCTCCGAGCCGGGATACGAGTCGAACGGGATGGTCTCGCCCAGGATGCGGCGGCCCTCCTCGGCGGAGAGCGTCAGGGTATGCACGGCGCGGCGCACCTCCGTGCGCGCCTCGCGGATGGTCTTGCTGCTCTCCCGGGCGATGGTGACGGCGAAGTCGTCGGCCTCCCGTTCCACGATCCGGGCGGTCTCCAGCATGGCGCTCATGCGGGCATGAGCCGGCAGGTCGCGGTTGTCCCGGTAGCCATTCACTGCCGCCGCCACCGCGGCGGCCACGTCGTCGGCGTCGGCGGCGGGGACGCGATCCACCAGCGACCCATCGAACGGGTCGTGTACCTCCAGCGTGCGCTCACGCCCGACGCTCTCACCGCCGAGGATCATGTCCATCACCGTCCTCCGGCGCTGACGTTACGATGCACCGACAGCAGGTCGGAGAGCAACGAGAATCCGGTCTCCCGCTTGCCCGCGCCGGGGCCCACCACCGTCAGCGATCCTAGTCGCTCGGTGCGGAAATGGATGGCGTTCATGACACCGCCGATGCCGGCCAGCGGATCTTCAAGGTCCAGGGCCACCGGCCCGACGCTGGCCTCGACGCCGGAGGTTGAACGGCGGACCGTCCCCAACAGCTTGTAGCGCTTGCCGTCCGCCCTGGCAGCTTCGATCTGCTCGAGGGTCACGTCGGTGATGCCCTGGCGGGGGATCTCCGCTGCGCTCAACGGATGGCCCAGCAGGGCGGCGGAAAGGATCATCACCTTCGCCTGAGCATCCGCTCCCTCCACGTCAGACTCGGGCTTGGCCTCGGCGTAGCCCAGCCGTTGCGCCTCGGCCAGGGCCTTGGCGTAGGTCTCGCCCTGCTCCATCTGCGTCAGGATGTAGTTGGTGGTGCCGTTGAGGATGCCGCGAATCTCCAGGATCCGGTCGCCGGCCAGATCGCGTCGGGCCAGACTGAGCACCGGGGTGCCGCTCATCACCGTGCCCTCGAAGCGCAGGAACGTGCCCTTGCTCGCCGCCAGTTCCTGCAGCTCGCCGTAGGCCAGCGCTACCGGTCCCTTGTTGGTGGTGACCACCGAGCGGCCGAGCTCCAGGGCCATGCGCACGTGGCTCAGCGCGGGCTCAGCAGTGTCCAGGTTGGTGTAGGTGGCCTCGGCCATCACATCCGCGTCGGCCTGTGCCAGGATCTCCTGCGCGCCACATCGCTGGTCCGAGCCGGGAAGGCCCTGGAAGCTGCCCTTGCGCGCGGCCTCCAGAACGGCGCCCAGCTCGAGCCCGGCGGGGTCGATGGCGGAGCCCATGCGCATGTCACAGACCCCCACCAGAGGGAACGCGGCCCCGTGCATGCGCTCCAGTTCTTTCCCACGGTCCTTCAGGATCTCCAGCAGACCCTGTCCCACGGTGCCGCAGCCGATGAGGACGAGACGGTGTTTCATGGATTCACCATTCCTTCGATTCCGGTGTCCGGGGCTTGCCTGGATCGAGGCCGGCGGGCCCGGAGGAGAGGGCCATGGAACGAGATCACGCAGGCGCGACCCCCCGGCTCCAGGGACTTCCGAGAAGTGAACTGAAAGCCGCTCCTAGCGTACGGAGACGGGCCCCGGAGGTCAAGCCGGAGCCTCCTCAGACCTCGCCGGACCTGCCCCGGGGGCACTGGAAAACGCCCCACGCTTGGGGCATAATGCCAGGGCTTTTTTGGGGGGGGACGTGAGGCGTTCCGTGCTCCCTGGTCAGATGGAGATCAGCACCGGTTCTTCCCCGGTGGCGCGAGCCCCGGAGGCCGGTAGTCCAGTGGAGAGGCTCATGAGTTACGTGATCAACGGCAAGTGCCTGGGCGAGCGCTACGCCACCTGCGTATCGGTCTGCCCTGTTGACTGTATGCACCCCGGTGAGTACCAGGGTGAAGAGTTCATGATCATCGATCCTGAGGAATGCATCGACTGCGGCGCATGCCTTCCCGAGTGTCCCATCGAGGCCATCGTCGAGACCGAGGACCAGGCACCGGAGTGGGCGGAGATCAACAAGGAGTTGACCCCCTCGTTCAAGGGCAACCCGGCTGTCGAGCCGCGTCCGGCAAACGACCCGCCTCGCAAGCCCGAGAACGCTCGCTAGAACAACCCAATTGATGTCGCCAGGGAGCCCTCCCCGCAGGAGGGCTCTTTTTTTGGCCGCGAGGCCGACGGGACACGGAAAAACCTCTGTTTGCCGGACGAACGGTCCTATTGCTCTGGCCTGGACGTCCAGTTCTCCGGAGGCCGGACAGGTCCGTCCCTCTACATATCTTTAGATTCGCATATGCAGATGAGTCGATTCGAACAGATTCGCGGGGGAGTCTCCCGGCTATGGGAATCTCTGCTCCCGGCAAGGGTTTTCCCTTGACCCCCCAGGGGTTACCCGGTACACTTGGGGCACGCCGAAAGGCTCCTATCCATCTCTGCCTTGCCCTGGGAGGGGACGTTCATGCGACGACGCATCGCGTTTATCCCGACGGGACTGGCGGGCCTGAGCCTGCTGGTTTTTTGCAGCACTTCGCTTACAGGGACCATCGTATCGTCTCGGTCCTCGGCCAGCGCATCCACGCAGATTGTCGCGCGGGACGAGGCCCCGGCGGCCACGCAGTTGCCCCATCCACCGCTGGGCATTCGCTCGCTCGGGCCGAGTGCTGCGCGGCCCCATGAAGCGCGTCTCCAGGTCCAGGACTACGGGGCGGTGGAATCGGCCGGCGGCGAAACGGCCACTGAGGGCGTCGGCGCGGTGCAGAAGATCTCCGGGTCTACCATGGCCGGCAGCGTGACGGTGTTCCGCATCAGTCCGGACGGCGACACCGCGGTGTTCATAGCGGACAAGGAGGTCTCCGGGCGCTTCGAGCTCTACAGCGTGCCGGTGGACGGTTCCGCGGTCCCCACCAAGATCAGCGGTGGACTGTCGTTCGGCAGCGGTGACCAGGGCGTGCGCGCATTCGCCATCAGCCCGAACAGCGCCATTGTGGTGTTCCTGGCGGATGCGAACGCCGGTAACGGCAACGACGACATCTACAGCGTGCCCATCGGTTCCAGTGCGGCGGTTCAGCTGAACGCCGGCGCCGAGCGGCCGATCACCGCGTTCGGGATCACGCCCAACAGCGCCTTTGCGGTGTTCTTCGGCGTCGACACGTCGTTCGGCACCAACGCCGTGGAGGTCTATAGCTCCTTGATCGGTGCGTTGGCATCGGCCAAGCAGCTGAGTGACGTGGGCCAGGGCAATTCCTTCGGCGACGTGGTGTCTGCGGACTTCACCCCGAACAGCGCACGGGTGGTGTACGCAGGCGACGGCGCTGCAGACAACGTGTTCCAGTGGTACAGCGTGCCGGTGGGGGCCGCCGGCCCCGGTTTCGATGTGCAGCTCAGCGCCGCGCTGGGATTCGTGAACCTGGGCGCCATCAGTCCGGACAGCAGCAGGTTGGTCTACGCCGGTGACGACAACACCTCCGGCAAGTTGGAGGTATTCTCGGTCCCCGTGGCGGGTGGAGCTTCCGTTCAGCTCAACCCGGTCATGGCAGGAAGCGGTGCCATCGCCCTCGCCATCAGCCCGGACAGCAACTGGGTGACCTATCTGGCGGATCAGAATAGTGTCGACGTGCACGAGGTCTACTCAGCGCAGATGCTGGTGGGCAGCTCGGGAACGAGGCTCAACACCGCCATGGCCGGCAGCCAGTTCGCCGACCCGGCCACCATCAGTTCCGACAGCGGCAGCGTGGTGTACGTGGCAGATCAGGACACCCCGGGAACACGCGAGCTATTCGGCGTTCCCATCAACCCCGGCGCGGGGCCCACCACGCTCCACGGCCTGGTATCTCCGGATGACGTGGGTCTCTTTTCCCAGCTCGGCACGCCCATCATCGACGGCCGCGTCGTCTATCCGGTGATTGGCAGCGCGGTGGATCTGTTCAGCATTCCTCTTGGCGGAAGCGCCGACTTGGTGCAGATCAACAGCCCTCCTGCCGCGGGCGACACGGTGCTCAACGCATTCCTGCCTCCATCGGCCACGAGGCTGATGGCGTACGGCATCGGAGCCGCCGCCGGGTCGGTCACGGAGGATGCTTATGCTGCGGCCATTCGCGGTGATCTGCCCCTGGAGCAGATCAACATCACCGCGGCGGCGGGTCGTCTGGGCCTGCAGGACTACCAGATCTCCTCCGACGAGGCGTACGGTGTGTATCTCCAGGACCAGGACACCGCCGGCAAGCCGGAGCTGTTCAGCCGGCAACTGGACTCGGATGGGGACATGGTGATCAATGCCGCCGACAACTGTCCGTTCATCACCAATCCCGCCCAGGTCCCTCTGATCTTCGGGCAGACGGTTCTGCCGGTGAGCAGCACGACCTTCACCTGGGCCACCCCTGCCGACGTCCGCTTCGTCCGCGGTCCGCTGAACATGGTGGACGTGCTGGCCACCGACGCGACCGGGACGCTCCTGGACGCCATCTCGCACAGCGATTCCGCCGTGCCGTCCCCGGGTGCCGGCTTGTACTACCTCTTTGCCCCGGACTGCGGTGGACGCAGCTATCAGACCACTCTCGGAGCCGAGCCCAACCGCGACCTGGCAGCGCTACCCTGAGGCGAACGCTCTGCCGTTCTACTTGGTATCCAGGCGGATGATCCCGTCCCAGGCCTCGGTAGGTTGCAGGGTCTCGAGTTCTGCGATGAGGTCGAGGTACAAGGCCGAGGGCCCGTCGGTACCCCCGCATTGCTGCTGCACCAGCTGGAAGCCCTGTCTTGCCTCCTCGAAGCGCCGTGACAGGTAGTCCTCCAGCGCCTGCTG
>CBDVAL010000042.1:0-19090 GCA_965371955.1 uncultured bacterium
GAGAACGGGCGCGCGCACCTGTCCGAGGAGATCGAGCGCTGCATGCCCTGGATCGGTGAGGTGGGTTTCGATCAGCTCAACATCGACCTCATCGCCGGCATGGTGGGAGAGACCTGGGACACCTGGAAGAAATCGGTGCGCCGCACCCTGGAGCTGGACCCGGATAGCGTCACGGTCTATCAGATGGAGCTGCCGTACAACACCGTCTACTCCCGGGACGTGCTGGGCGGAAGCATGGGACGGCCACTGGCTGACTGGGCGGCGAAACGCGCCTGGAACGACTATGCCTTCCAGGAGCTGGAGGCGGCCGGATACGAGATCTCCAGCGCCTACACCATGGTCAAGAAGGGGCGTAGCGCGGGCTTCGTCTACCGCGATGCCGTCTGGCAAGGCACCGACATGGTGGGCGCCGGCGTGGCCTCCTTCGGCCACATGAGCGGCGTACATGTCCAGAACAGCCCCGATTGGGACGATTACCTGCTGCGGCTGGAAGCGGGGAAGCTCCCCCTGGAAAGGGCCTTCCGGACGACGGAGGGCCAGCGCCTGATCCGCGAACTGATCTTGCAGTTGAAACTGGGACGCCTGGATCCCGAATACTTCCGGGGGAAGTTCCAGGTGGATATTCTGAAGCAATTCGGCCCGGCCTTCCGGCAACTGGAGTCACAGCAGATGCTACGGATGGACGGCGATCGGTTGCAACTGACGCGTGAAGGGTTGCTGAGAGTGGACCAGCTCTTGCCGGAGTTCTACGCGCCGGAGCATCGCAACGCGCGTTATACGTAGAACCGTCGGACTCTCAAAACTAGGAGACCACCATGACCCAGCGCAGGAATAGCGTTGTGCGTTTGCTATCTGCCGTCACCCTGGTGGCGGCCATCACCCTACCGGGCCTGTACCTTCTGGGGGCACCCGAAGATACCACCTGGCCCAGCTACCGCGGGCCCGGGCTCGACGGCATCTCCCCTCAGACCGGCCTGCTCAAGACCTGGCCGGTCGCGGGCCCCAAGGTGTTGTGGAAAGCCCCGCTGGGTAACGGTTACTCCGGCATCACCATCGTCGGCAAGCGTGTCTACACCATGTACAGCACCAAGGACGGCGAGTTCGTCGCTTGTTTCGACGCAGCCGACGGGGCGGAGTTATGGCGTGTGCGCCTGGACGACAATCGCCCTGATCAATTCGGCGACGGACCGCGCTCCACGCCCACGGTGGACGGGGACACGGTGTACGCCCTGGGGGCGCTCGGGATCCTGAAGGCAGTCAAGGCCGACACCGGCGCGCAGGTGTGGAGCAAGGATCTGAAGGCGGAGTTCAATGCCCAGGTGCCGCAGTGGGGCGTTTCCGCCTCACCGCTGGTGGAGGGCGATCTGGTGCTGGTGGACGCCGGCGGCAAGCCCGACGGCTCGTTGGTAGCACTGGACAAGAAGACAGGCGCTACCCGCTGGAGGGCCTATTCCGACAAGCCGGGCTACTCCAGTCCGCTGCCGGTGGACATCCATGGCGTGCGCCAGGTACTGTTCTTCACCGGCGGCTCCCTGGTGTCGGTGACTCCTGTGGACGGGAAGGTGCTGTGGAGCGTAGCGTGGAAGACCTCTTATAACGTCAACGCCGCCATGCCGGTTCTGGTGGCCCCGGACAAGGTGTTCGTCTCCTCCTCCTATGACAAGGGCGCAGCCGTCTATCAGATCAAGAAGAGCGGCGACACCTGGAGCACCGCGGAGGTATGGAAGAGCACAGTGATGAAGAACCACTTCAACAGTTCCATTCTGCACGATGGGTATCTCTACGGCTTCGACGACAAGACCCTCAAGTGCATCAACGCTCTCACCGGCGAGGAGTCGTGGGGGCATCGCGGCTTCGCCAAGGGCTCGCTGCTGCTGGCCGATGGCCATCTGCTTGTGTTCAGCGACGACGGGCTGCTGGCCCTGGTGGAGGCCACGCCCTCCGCCTACAAGGAGAAGGCCCGGGCCCAGATCCTGGAGGGAAGGACCTGGACCATGCCGTCGCTGGCCGGCGGCAAGCTCTATCTCAGAAACCAGAAGGAGATGGTGGCGCTGGATATCACCGGCTGAGGCCAGGTCAGGCCTGTAGCCGCATGGGGGATGACGTGAACAAGTTCCGGCGGATGACGGTTGCGGCGATCCTTGCTCTGGCCTGGACTGCCGTCCCGGGGTTGGCAGACGACAGCGTGAAGACGGATACGGACGCGGACGCCGACACGGTGCGCGACCTGCAGCCACAGAAGGTGACGGTGGTGGAGAGCGCGCCGCACATTCCGCGCTTGAACACCATCGGCACGCGGCTGGCCATCCCGTTCCTGTGGACTCCATTCCACCTGGGAACGGTGAACGGGCCGGTGCTGAAGGACCAGGATGCCCGGGTGCTGGGCGACGCCCTCAAGAACGTCAGCGGCCTCAACCCGCAGACCCAGTCGGGGGTGGGCGACTACTTTCTGTTGCGCGGGTTCGACTCCGTGTCCAGCGGCCTGGTGCTCACCGATGGCGCAGCCGAGCCGGAGCTGACGTTCTACCATATGTACAACGTCGATCGCGTCGAGGTCCTCAAGGGCCCCGGAGGCTTCCTCTACAGCCGCAACGGGCTGTCGGGCGCAGCCGCCGGCGCGGTGAACATCGTTCGCCGCCAGCCGATGCCGGGCAACTTCACCAACCTGAGCCTCTCCGGCGGCAGCTACAGCACCTTCCAGGGAACCGTGGACTGGAATCTCACCGGCAACGAAGACCGTTTCGGATTCCGGTTGAACTCGATGTACCAGGAGTCGGATTCCTTCCGTGACGACAAGGACAGCGATACCTTCGCCATCAACCCGGCATTCACCTGGCTGCTGGGTTCGGACACCTCGCTGAACTTGAACCTCGAGTACGTCCAGACCGACTACCAGCCTGACAGCGGCCTGCCGCTCGTGGGAGGCGAGATCGCTGACGTCAACCGGAGCACGTCGTATCAGTCGCCGTTCGATTTCTCCGAACAGGACATCGGCCGCATCCAGATAGACTTGGAGACCCGTCTGAGCGATTCCTGGACGCTGCGCAACAAGGTCTTCTACCGCGACCTGGACTGGCAGTCGAACGGCACACTCTTCAACGGCGTGTTTCCCAGCATGTTCACCGGCCGGCCCGAGGTGAGCCGCGCCATGACCCTTCTCGACGACAACCAGACCTTCCTGGGCAACCAGATCGAAGGAGTCTGGTCCAGAACGGGCGCGAATGTGGAGCACAATCTGCTCACCGGCTTGGAGGTGGCGCGCTACTCCGACGACTTCACGCTGAACCTGGGCTGTGATCGCACTATCTTCGACCTCACCTTCGGGACCCAGTGCCTGCTGCCGAGCATCGACCTGCACAGCCCTACCGAGGCCGCCACGGGGTTCCTGGAGCTTCCATTCGACGCGGGCGACTCCGACACGGATGTGGTGGCGCCGTACGCCATATACCGGGTCAAGTTCCGCGACCGTTTCCAGGTGCTGGCAGGGGCGCGGTTTGACAATGTCGACTTCGAGGACAGCGTCACTGGCGATTCGCGCGACGACAGCGACGTGAGCCCCATGCTGGGCCTGGTCTACTCGCCGGTGGAGAACCTGAGTATCTTCGCCAACGCGTCAGAGTCGTTTGCCCCGCCCTCGGCCCGGGTGGATGACCCCAAGCCGGAGGAAGGCCAGCAGCTCGAGCTGGGCATCAAGATGGAGTCGTTCGACGGTAGGCTCATCACCAGCGCTTCGGTCTATGAGCTGGAGCGTACGAACATCCCCATTCCGGACGCGAACGGCTTCACACAGCAGTCCGGCGACCAGCGTTCCCGGGGCTTTGAACTGGAGATCGTCGCCGAGTTGCTGCCGCGCTTCCGCACGTTCCTGTCCTATGCCTATATCGACGCAGAGCTCACCGAGTTCACGCAACAGGTGTTCGTGTTCGATCCGGGGTCAGGAATGGTAATCCCTCAGACCGAGAACCGCTCAGGAAACGAGCCTGCCTTCGCCCCGGAGCACATGCTGAACCTGTGGGTCAGCAAGCGATTCGAGGGCGGCCTGGGCCTGGGAGCCGGCGGCCGCTACGTGAGCAGCCAGTTCATCGACGTGGACAACAACTTCAAGATCGACGACTACGTCGTCCTGGACGCTGCCGTATACTATGATTTCGGCGACTGGGATCTGAGCGTGAACTTCAAGAACATCACTGACGAGGAATACGAGACTCGCGGATTCAGCAACGCCTCGGTGATCCCCGGCAACGAGTTCACCGTCTACGGCACCGTGGGCTACAGCTTCTAGCCTCACCGGAGTACGAGTCATGTCCGCGTCCTCGGAATACGACGTCATCGTCATCGGCGGCGGCCCTGCCGGCTGCACGGCGGCCACGCTGTCGGCCCGGCAGGGCCGGCGCGTGCTGCTGCTGGAGCGCGAGCAGTTCCCGCGCTTCCGCATCGGTGAATCGCTCATGCCGGCGACCTACTGGTCGCTGGAACGGCTGGGCGTGCTGGAGAAGCTGCGCGCCACCGCCTTCCTGCGCAAGCACAGTGTGCAGTTCTTCGTCCACGACGGGCGCCCCACGGCGCCGTTCTACTTCTCTCAGGTGGAGGACCACGAGAGCTCGGTGACCTGGCAGGTGGACCGGGCGGAGTTCGACCTTCTCCTGCTGGAACACGCCGCCGAGTCCGGAGTGGAGGTGCATCAGGGAGCGTCAGTGCGCCAGGTGACATTCGACGGCCGGCGCGCCACGGGTGTGCTGGCGGATCTCCCGGATCAGGCCGGCGCTTCCCTCTCCGCGCCTGTGGTGGTGGACGCCACCGGCCAGGCGGGCCTGCTGTCGCGCACGCTGAAGCTCAAGCAGATCGACCCGCGGCTCAAGAACGCGGCCCTGTTCACGCGCTACCGTGGTGCTCACCGGGACGCAGGCGTGGACGAGGGCGCGACTCTGGTGCTGCACACCGAGGACCAGGAGTCCTGGTTCTGGTACATCCCCTTGCCCGGCGACCTGGTCAGCGTGGGTGTGGTGGGCAAGATGGAATACCTCATGACCCGGAGGCCGGGAACGCCGGAGCAGGTCTACGCCGAGGAGCTGCGCAAGTGCCCGGCCCTCGAGCAGCGGCTCCAGGGCGCCGAGCAGGTAACCGACATCCAGGCCCAGAAGGACTTCTCCTACATCTCCCGCCGCATCGCCGGCGACGGCTGGATCCTGGCCGGCGACGCGTTCGGCTTCCTGGATCCCATCTACTCCTCTGGCGTGTTCCTGGCCCTCAAAGCCGGCGAGATGGCCGCCGACTCCATCGCGGATGCCTTCGAGGCCGATGACTTCTCGGCGGCGCGGCTGGGACAGCACGGAGATTCCCTGGTGGCGGGGATCGAGGCGCTCCGGCGCCTGGTCTACGCCTTCTACGACCGCGACTTCAGCTTCGCCCGTTTCCTGCGGCGCTTCCCCGATTGCCGCGACGACCTCACCCACCTGCTCATGGGCAACGTGTTCCGGCGCGAGTTCAACGGCCTCCTCGGGCACCTGGGCGAGGCCATGGACCTCCCGCCGGACTATCAGCCACTGCGGCTGTCCGGGGAGGACGGCTGATCCGCTCCGCGGCCCGCCCGGTCCTCTACGCGGCGCTGGCCGTGCTCCTGCTGCTGCACAACGACGTGTGGCTATGGGACGACGCCAGCCTGACGCTGGGCCTGCCCGTGGGCATGACCTACCACATCGGCTACTCCGCGGCCGCGTTCGTGCTCTTCCTGTTGCTGGTGAAGTTCGCCTGGCCCCGACACCTGGAAGCCGGGGAGGACAAGGAGGAAACGTCATGACCCTGGAGGCACCTCTAGGCGTCCTCCTGGTCTATTTCGGGCTGGTGCTGTTCATCGGCCTCTACAGCCACCGGATGTTCCGGCCCACCGGCGAGAGCTACTTCGTCGCCGACCGCTCCATCGGGCCGTTTGTCCTGCTCATGTCGCTGTTCGGAACCAACATGACGGCTTTCGCCATCCTGGGGGCCTCGGCAGAGGCGTATCGCACCGGCATCGCCACGTTCGGCAAGATGGCCTCCGTCTCGGCCATCATCGTCCCTGGCGTCTACTTCTTCGTGGGGACGCGACTGTGGTCGCAGGGCAAACGCAACGGCTACCTGACCCAGGTGCAGTTCTTCCGTGAGCGCTGGGGCTCCAACGCGCTGGGGCTGCTGTTGTTCGTGGTCCTGGTGGCATTGCTGATCCCGTACATCCTCATCGGCGTCATGGCGGGCGGGGTCATCCTGGAGCAGGTCACCGGCGGCTCGCTGCCGCCGTGGGCAGGGAACCTGGCCATCACGCTGGTGGTCCTGGCCTACGTCCTCTACAGCGGAATGCGCGGCACCGCCTGGGTCAACACCTTCCAGACGCTGGTGTTCATGATCTTCGGTGCCGCCACGCTGTTCATCGTCCTGCACGACATGGGCGGCCTGGGAGCCGCCATGCAGCACCTGCAGGAAACCCGTCCGGATCTGCTGTCCCGGACCGACCATATCCGGCCCATGACGTTCCTGACCTACACCTGCTTGCCGCTGTCGGTGGGCATGTTTCCGCATCTCTTCGCGCACTTTCTCACCGCCCGGCGCGCCCGCACGTTTCGCTTCACCGTGGCGTTGTTCCCGCTGTGCATCGCCTTCGTGTGGATCCCCATGGTGCTGCTGGGGATGCTGGGCAACCTGGACTTTCCCGGGCTCGAGGGGCCGGCGGCCGGCTCGGTGCTCCTGAAGATGATCGGTCTGCACGCACCGACGTTCCTGGTGGGCTTCCTCGCCGCCGGCGTGTTCGCCGCCAGCATGAGCTCGCTGGACTCCCAGGTCCTGTCGCTGGGCACCATGTTCACCCACGATATCGTGCGGCACTACGGCTTCCACAACCGCATGAGCGAGAAGCGCGTGATCCTGACGGGGCGGTTGTTCATCGCGGCCATCCTGCTGCTGGCGTTCGTGCTGTCGCTGTTCACCAGCCGCAGCATCTTCGGCCTGGGCGTGTGGTCGTTCACCGGCTTCGCCTCGCTGTTCCCGGTGGTGGTGGCGGCGCTGTTCTGGAAGCGCAGCACCAAGTGGGGCGCGGCGGCGTCCGTCCTCAGCGTGGCGGCTCTGTGGATCTACTTCTTCGTCCGTTCCGGCGGCGCCTCCGACTACAGTGTGGGGAGCACCGGGATCCTGCCGGTAGCGGTGATCCTGGCGGTGTCGGCCAGCATGATGGTCGTGGTGTCCTTGCTCACGCTGCCTCCCGGCCGGGATGTGCTGCGGAAGTTTTTCCCGGACGAGGGTGCGGCGGTGGAACCATGAAGATCGCCTACATCGGCGCCGGCGCCGCCGGCATGTACTGCGGCACCTGCCTGCACGACAACACCCTGGCCGCCGCTCTCAAGGGCCTGGGCCACGATGTCACGCTGATCCCCACGTACACGCCGCTGCGCACCGACGAGAAGGACGTCAGCATCGACCATGTATTCTACGGCGCCATCAACGTCTTCCTGCAGCAGAGCAACGCGCTGTTCCGCCACATGCCCCGGGTTGCCGACGCCTTGCTGGATCGGCCGTGGCTCCTGGAGCTGGCATCGCGCTCGGCAGGCTCCACCGACCCCAGAGGTCTGGGGGCCATGACGCTGTCGGTGCTGCAGGGCGAGGAGGGCAAGCAGAGCCGCGAGCTGCACAAGTTGCTGGAGTTCCTCGGCCAGCTCAAGCCGGAGATCGTGCACCTGACGAACTCGTTGTTCCTCGGGATGGCCGGGCCCATCCGCAGCGAGCTGGGCATTCCCGTCCTGTGTGCCGTTCAGGGCGAGGACTTGTTCCTTAGCGGGCTGCGCGAGCCGTTCCGCTCTGCGGTGCGTTCCAAGCTGCGTCATCGCGCCGGGGACGCCAACGCCTTCCTGGCCGCGAGCCGCTACTACGCCCATCACATGACCGAGCTGCTGGACATCCCGGCGGAGAAGATGCACGTGATCCCGCTGGGTCTGAAGCTCGATGGCCACGGTACAGCGCCGCAACGCACCGATGAGGGGCCGTTCACCGTGGGCTACCTGGCGCGCATTGCACCGGAGAAAGGGCTTCATGCCCTGGCCGAGGCGTTCCATCTGCTGGCGCAGGAAACCGGGCGTGAGAACGTCCGCCTGCGCGTCGCCGGGTGGCTGGGGGCTCGTGATGAGAAATACTTCGAGGGCGTGAGGGACCAGTTGGCTTCGTGGAATCTGGAGAGTTGCTGCGAGTACATCGGCGAAGTGGACCGTGACGAGAAGATCCGCTTCCTGGCATCGCTGGACGTGCTATCCGTGCCCACCACGTACCAGGAGCCCAAGGGGCTGTTCGTCCTGGAGGCGCTGGCCAACGGCGTACCCGTGGTGCAGCCGCGGCACGGTGCGTTCCCCGAGCTGCTGGGCTCCACCGGCGGCGGTGTTCTGGTGGAGCCGAACTCCCCCGCCGCTCTGGCACAGGCGCTGGCCGGCCTGCAAAGGGAGCCCGAGCGACGCCGGAGACTGGGAGCCCAGGGCAAGGAGATCGTACACAGCCGGTTCGGCGACCGCCCCATGGCCGAGAAGACCCTGGCGCTCTACCAATCCCTCTTGCCGGGTTAGAGGCCCGGCAGCTTCGGCTGCTGCCCCTTTCTCCCGTCCGCCTGTTTCCGTCTGCTCTCCGACGCGGGATAGCCCCAGATTTGACACATCTCATCTCGAGGAGGAGAATACTCGTAGCGACCCGGAACAGATTCATGTCGGCACAACGAACAGCCAAGAACCTCCAGCAGGAGCTGGACACCCTGCGAGGCCGCATCGCGGACCTCGAGTCCAGGCCCTCGGCGGAACCCGAGGGATCGCCGGCCGACCGGGCGGCGCTCTCTTTCCTCTTCACGAAAGCTCCCGCCATGCTGCACTCGATTGACCGGGAGGGTCGGCTGCTGGATGTGAGTGATCAGTGGCTGGAGGTCCTTGGCTACGAGCGAGGAGAGGTCATCGGGCGCAAGATTACCGACTTCCTCACGGAGGCCTCCAGCCGCCATGCGGAGAGCATTATCATTCCCGCGCTCATCCAGACCGGCGTTGTCAGGGACGCCACCTGCCAGTTCGTCAAGAAAAACGGCGAAACGATCGATACTCTTGTGTCGGCCGTCGCCGAGTATGACGCCCAGCGGCAGTATCTTTGCTGCGTCGCCGTCGTGACGGACGTCAGCAGCCTGAAGCGAACGGAAGAGGCGTTGCGCCAGGCTCACTCTCAGGTGGAAAAGCGAGTCGAGGAGCGCACCGGGGAGCTCCAGGAATCCATCGCGAAGCTGCGGAAGGAGGTGGCCGAGCGGCGAAGAGTCGAGGAGATGCTGGAGCAGCAGCGACGGTTCTTGCGCCAGGTGGTCGACGTCGATCCGAACTTCATCTTCGCAAAGGATCGGGACGGGCGCTTCACGCTGGTGAACCAGGCCGTGGCCGACGCCTACGGCACAACAGTCGAGGCGCTCCTCGGCAAGACCGACGCCGATTTCAACCCGAACACCGAGGAGGTGCGCTTCTTCCGACAGGTCGATCTGGAAGTCATGGACACCTTGAAGCAACGGTTCATTGCCGAGGAGGCGATCACGGACAGTACCGGCAGGGTCCGCTGGCTCCAGACCGTCAAACGCCCGCTTGTTGGAGAAGACGGCACCGCGCAACAGGTCCTCGGCTCGGCAACCGACATCACCATCCGCAGGCAGGCGGAGGAAGACCTACGCCGGAGCGAGGCTGCAGTCCGAAAGAGCCAGAGCGACCTGAGGCTGCTGGCGGCCAAGCTGCTCACCGGCCAGGAAGAGGAGCGCCGGCGCCTGGCCCGGGAGATGCACGATGACGTCAGCCAGCGACTTGCCGCGCTGGCCATCGAGACCGGGAGACTGGAGCAGGCGGTTGAGGGGGAGAACGAGCGCCTCCGGGTTGGATTGCAGGCCCTGAGTCGCCAGGTCGTCGACCTCTCCAGTGATGTCCACGATATCTCTCACCGGCTTCATCCATCCATCCTCGAAGATCTTGGCCTCGAAGATGCCCTGGCTTCCGAGTGCAAGGGTTTCGCGCGCCGCGAGCACATCCAGGTGCAGTTTCAAGCCGACGGGATCCCTCCCACCCTGCCGCCGGAGCTCGCCCTGTGCCTCTACCGGATCACACAAGAGGGACTTCGGAACATCGCCAAGCACGCGAGGACCGACCATGCGAGGGTGAGCCTGGCCGGAAACGGTGCCATGCTGACGCTGACCATCGAGGACGAGGGATGCGGCTTCGACCGCGCCGAGGTCGCGGGCCACCGGAGCCTGGGTCTTGCCAGCATGGAGGAGCGGGCGAGGATGATCCAGGCCGAGCTGGAGGTGGAGTCCCGGCCCGACCAGGGGACGCGGATCCGGGTGAGCGCCCCGGTGGAAAGCGTTTCCGCCATGGAACCGGCCGGCTAACCCGCCGGCGCACTGCTGTTGGAAATGCCGCGACTCCGCTATTCCTGAGATGGCTCGAACTGCCGGAGAAGCCTCGCCGCTTCGCTCGCCAGTTCGTCGTGACCCGAACCCATGGCTTCTGCCCGGATCGCCTCCAGGTGCCCGGCAAGGAGTCAGGTACAGCAGGAGCATGTTCACGAACCAGCCGGCGGTGGTCATCAGATGAGCTCGGCATCGGTCATCACCTCGACCAGCGCCGGCCCCTGGTGGCTCAGCGCGCGCTCCAGCGCGCCGTCCAGCTCCTTCGCGTCCGTGACCCGGATTCCCAGCGCCCCGCAGATCTCGGCGTAGCGGGAAAAGTCGGGGTTCTTCAGCGAGGTCTGCCACACGTCCCAGTTGCCGGCGCGCTGCTCCTTGCTGATCTTGCCCAGCTCGTTGTTGTTGAGCAGCACATGCGTGATGTTCATGCCGTACTTCACCGCCGTGGTGAGTTCGCCCATGTACTGGCCGAAGCCCCCATCGCCCGTCACCGCGATGGTGGGACGTTCCGGCGCTGCGGCCCAGGCGCCCATGGCGGCCGGGTAGCCGAAGCCGATGGAGCCCAGGTAGCCCGACATGAGCACCGACTGCCGTTTGCACTCGAAGTAGCGCCCGAAGGAATAGGTGTTGTTGCCCACGTCCACGGCGATGACTGCGTTCTCGGGGACGTGGCGATTCATGGCGGCGAACAGCGCGGCCGACCCCACCCCGTTGCCGCGATCGTCTGCCGCGCGGCGCTTTTTCTCCGCGCGCCAGATGGCCCAGCGCTGCGCCACCTCCGGCCGCCGATCCTCGGTCTTCATGCGGCCGGACAGGCGCTCGCCGAGTAGCTTCATGGTCACGCCGATCTCACCCCACACCGGCACGTCCACGGCATGGAACTTCCCCAGCGCCATGGGATCGTAATCCACCTGAATGGTGGGCTTCTTGGGATCGATGCCGGTGTGGTTGGAGAACGACGCGCCGCATACCAGCAGCAGGTCGGACTCGTTCATGAACCAGCTGGCGATGGGCGTGCCGCTACGGCCCAGCACACCCGCGGCCAGCGAATGGTCGTCGGCGATGAGTCCCTTGCCCTTGAAGGTCGTGATCACCGGGGCGTTCACGCTCTCGGCGAAGCGTATGATGCCGTCCATCTCGAAGCGGGCGCCGTGGCCCACGATGATGGCGGGGCGGCGCGCCTTCTCCAGCAGCGTGGTTGCGCTCTGCAGCGACTCCTCGGGTGGCGCGATCTCCCGCGCGGCCATCCGCCCTGCGGGACCGGACGGCTGCGCATCGCCGGCCGGCAGGACCTGCACCTCGTCCGGGAAGATCAGGTGCGCCACGTTGCGCTCCAGCGTGGCGTGCTTGAGCGCCAGCGTCATGAGCTCGGCATGCTTGCTGGTCGGCAACACCGTCTGGCTCCACGCCGCCACCGACTGGAATGCCGCCGCCAGATCCACCTCCTGGAACGCGCCGGGCCCCAGGACCTGGGTATCCACCTGCCCGGTGAGCGCCAGCACGGGAGCCCGGTCCACCTTGGCGTCCCACAATCCGGTGAGCATGTTGGTGGCGCCGGGACCGGCGATGGCCAGGCACGCCGCCGGGCGGCCGGTGAGCTTGGCGTAGGCGGACGCGGCAAACGCCGCCGCGCCCTCGTGACGCACGCCGATGTAGGTGAGGTTGCCCGCCGCCTCCTGGCGCCGCAGCGCGTCAGCCAGGCCGAGATTGGAGTGCCCCACCATGCCGAACACATGGCGCACTCCCCACTCCACCATGGTCTCGGCCATCACGTCGGCGACGGTGCGCAGGTGCGCCTGTTCCTCCTTCAGGCCGACGTAGATACCATCGTCGCGCACCTCCACCGGATAGGTGGCGACGCCATCGTCATAGCCTCCGGGAGGCTTGCCGGTGCACGGGTGGAAGTCCCAACCATGCCACGGGCAGCGCAGCCAGCCGTTCTCGATGGAGCCCTCGCCCAGCGGGCCTCCCTGATGCGGACATGCGTTGTCCAGCGCCGAGTACTGACCGTCAAAGTGGGTCAGGGCCATGCCGACATGCCCGGCAGTGACCGTCTTCACGCGCCCCTCCCCCAGTTCGTCCACGGCCGCCACGCGTATCCAGTGCAGGGACTTGCTCTCGTCGGCTTTCATCCCTGCTCCAGCGGCGTGACGCCGCCGTAGGCGACGCCGCTCAGATACGCCATGTCCCGGTTCCACGTGGTGAGATCCTCACGCCGGAACTGCGACAGGTGCGTATGGCCGCAGGCACGGGCCAGGGTGCTCATCAGGTGCACGCTGGCCTCGAAGAAGCGCTGCAACTGTCTCGCAGACTGGTCCACCACGAGCCGCTCGCGCAGATGCTTCTTCTGCGTGGCGATGCCCACCGGGCAGTTGTTGGTATGACAGGCGCGCATGCCCAGGCAGCCGATGGCCTGGATGGCGGCATTGGACACCGCGATGCCATCGGCACCCAGCGCCATGGCCTTGGCGAAGTCCGCGGGCGTTCGCAGCCCGCCGGTGGTGATCAACGTGACGCCCTTGCCCTTGTCATGCCCGTCCAGGTGGCGGCGCGCGCGCGCCAGGGCCGGGATGGTGGGCACCGAGATGTTGTCCTTGAAGATGTTCGGAGCCGCGCCGGTGCCGCCGCCGCGCCCATCCAGGATGATGTAGTCCACACCCACGTGCAGCGCCGCGTCGATGTCCTGCTCGATGTGCTGCGCGGAGAGCTTGTAGCCGATGGGGATGCCGCCTGTGGCCTCCCTGACCTCCGCGGCGAAACGCCGGAAATCATCCAGCGACTCCCAGTCCGGGAAGCGCGCCGGCGAGATGGCCGGCTCGCCGGCCTTGAGCCCGCGCACCTGGGCGATGCGGGCTGACACCTTGTGGCCGGGAAGATGCCCGCCCGTGCCGGTCTTGGCCCCCTGCCCGCCCTTGAAGTGGAAGGCCTGTACCTTCTTCACCTTCTCCATGTCGAAGCCGAAGCGGGCGGACGCCAGCTCGTAGAAGTAACGGCTGCACTCGGCCTGCTCCTCCGGCAGCATGCCGCCCTCGCCGGAGCAGATACCGGTCCCCGCCAGTTCCGCCCCCCGGGCCAGCGACACCTTGGCCTCCTCGGACAGCGACCCGAAGCTCATGTCGGAGACGAACAGCGGGATCTCCAGCTTGAGCGGCTTGTCGGCGTTGGGCCCGATGATCAGCTCGGTGCCTACGGGCACCTCGTCCAGCTGGGGGAAGCGTGCGAGCTGCGCGGCCAGAAACTGGATGTCGGCCCAGCGCGGTAGCTCCGGCGCGGGCACGCCCATGGCCGATACCGGACCGTGCGAGCCCACCTTGTCCAGGCCGCTGGCTGCCAACTCCTGGATCAGCTGGTTGTGCGGCTCCTCGGATGTGCCGTGAATGTCGGCGTATAGCCCCAGGTACCGGTCGCGCTGGTAGGGCTGCGGGTTGTCCTTCTCCCACGCTGCAATCTCGTCCTCGTCCACCCAGACCGCGCCATCCTCCACCCAGGCGGTGAAGCGCTGCAGCGCTTCGGCATTGTTGTACTCGCTCACCCCGGTGCGATAGCGATAATCCCAGGCGTGAACGCCGCAGATCAGGTTCTCACCCTCGACGTGGCCATCCGCCAGCAGCGCGCCGCGGTGCAGGCAACGCCCGAAGAGCACCGACACCTGATCCTCGCCGGGCCAGCGCACCACCACCAGGTCCACATTGGCCGCTAGAGCATAGGCAGGTTGGTCTGGAGTGAGATCACTCCACACCGCAATCTTGATCTTCGTCATTTCTTCGCCTTGCAGGATTTCGAGCCTTGATCATACACCGGATCCGGAGTGTATGGGGTTGCTGCCGACGGTGTGCTCTGGCGCAGGCGCTGGCCCTCTTGCCGGGTTACCAGCCAGTTGAAGAACCCGAAGACCCGTCCGGGGAATGGCACGAAGTTCCCTCTTCGGGTATGATGCCGCGCGCGCCAGGCTACGAATCACAACGGGGTGTTCATGCGAGGTTTACCATCAGCGGCGCGCGGGCTCATTGCAGCGGCCGGGCTGCTCGGTCCGGTGGCCGCCCCTGCGGCGGCCGCCGAGCCTCTCTCACCGCGCAACGCCAGCTATGAGATCAAAGTGGCGCTGGATCCCGAGGCCCGGACTCTGACCGGAAGCCAGGTTCTCACGTGGCGGAATATCCAGACCGAAGCTACCAGCGAGCTGTGGTTCCATCTGTACTGGAACGCCTGGCGCAATGATCAGAGCACGTGGATGCGGGAAGATCGGCTTCGAGAACGCAGTGACCGAGGCAAGGATATTCACGAGGAGGACTGGAGCTGGATCGAGGTGGACTCGGTCCGCCTGCTTGAGGGCTCCGGCCGTGGCGGCATCGATCTGACCGGACGAATGAACTACGTCTGGCCCGATGACGGAAACGAAGCAGATCGTACGGTTGTGAAAGTGGATCTGCCGGGACCGATCGAGCCCGGCGAGACCGTCCGGGTGCAGATGACCTGGCGCGCGAAGATCCCACGGACCTTCGCGCGCACCGGTTTCCGCGGCGACTACTTTTTTCTGGCACACTGGTTTCCGAAGCTCGGTGTGTTCGAGACCGGTGGCTGGAACTGCCACCAGTTCCACAGCGCCACCGAATTCTTCTCCGACTATGGCGTCTACGATGTCCGGATGACGGTGCCCGCCCCCTACGTTCTCGGGGCGACGGGCCGCCAGGTGGAGCGCAGGGAGAACGGTGACGGCAGCGTGACATTCCGCCATATCCAGGAGGATGTGCATGCCTTCACCTGGACGGTGAGCGCCGATTATCTGGTCTTCGAAGAGGTCTTCGAGGAAGCCGGGCTGCCGCCCGTTGCGATGCGGCTCTTGCTCCAGCCGGAACATGAGAGCCAGGCTGAGCGCCATTTTGCGGCGACCCGCGCCGCATTGAAGCATTACGGTTCCTGGTACGGGCCGTACCCGTACAACCACCTGACGGTGGTCGACCCGGCGTGGGGAAGCGGCGCCGGCGGGATGGAGTATCCGACCCTCTTCACCTCCGGGACCCGCCTGTTCAACCCGCCGGGGGGCGACTCCCCGGAAAGCGTGACGGTGCATGAGGCCGGACACCAGTTCTGGTACGGGCTGGTAGGAAACAACGAGTTCGAGCATGCCTGGATCGACGAAGGGCTCAATACGTTCTCTACCCTTCGCGCACTCGACGCGTCCTACGGCGACCGTTTTCTGGTTCACCGTTACCTGGCCCCGCCGGAGAGCGGGCGCGGCAGGGGGGGATTCTTCCCGGTGCGGTTTCCAGGCATCGTCATGGACCGATGGATCGACCGCCTGTCGCGCTACGGTCGGTCGGCGGCCTCCGACATCCCGGCCTCCCTTACGTTCGAGTACCATCCGGGGACAGCCGGCGATATCACCTACAGCAAGACGGCCTTGTGGCTCCGTACTCTGGAGAACCATCTCGGCTGGGAGACGTTGCAGAAAATCCTGTCGACATTCTTTGAGCGCTACCGCCTGGCACACCCGACTCCACAGGACTTCTTCACCGTCGCCAACGAGGTTGCAGGTGAGGACCTGAGCTGGTTCTTCGATCAGGTCTTCTTCGGTTCGGAGGTCTTCGACTACGCCATCGACTCGGTGGCGAGCGTCCCCATGGCGGTGAAGGGATTGGTGCACGAGAACGGCGAGTTCGTCCTCCATCGGCCCGATCCGGAACTTGCCGATGAGGGGCCCTTCCGCACCGAGGTCGTGGTCCGGCGGCATGGCGACGGGAAGTTCCCGGTGAGCGTGTTGTTGGTCTTCGAGGATGATCATGAAGTGCGGCGTAACTGGGATGGCCAGGCGACCTGGACTCTGATCACCGTCGAGCATGATGCCAAGCTCGACTACGCTGCGGTGGACCCGGACCGCATCTTGATGCTCGACGCCAACTACACCAACAACAGCAGGCTTCTGGAGTCTGCCTCCCGACTTGCCGCGGCCAAGTGGGGCGGCAAATGGATGATCTGGGCCCAGGACCTGCTCCAGACCATGATGTTCTTCTAGGGATATGTGGCGCGTGAGTTTCCAAGCGATGGGTGAAGGGTTCCGCCGGGTGCTCGGAGGGTTCGGGGTCGTTGTCCTGGTCTGGTTCCTGGGCTTCCTGCTGGCGCTCCCCGCGGCGTGGCAGGTGACCGCAGGGCTGCACGAGTCGGTGGGTCAAAGCCGTGTCCATGAGAATCTGCGGGATGGCTTCGACATGGGATGGTTCGGCGAGTTCCATGCCCAGGCCCGAGGGATCGAGACCTCGTTCGCGCCCACGGTCACCGGGGCAGGAGCCTTCTATGCCAACCTGGAAACCTGGATCTCCGGCTCCTTCCTGACACTCCCTCCGGGCCTGCTGGGTCTGGTGGTTCTCTATGTCCTCCTGTGGCTCCTGCTGCAGGCCGGGGTTGTGGAACGGGTCGCCTGCCCCGGGCAGGAGCGCGGACCGGGACGGCTCCTGGCAACAGGGGCGCGTTTCTTCTGGAGGTTCCTGCGGTTGTTTGTATTCTCGGGCGTGTTGTATGTGGGTATCTACGCGGCGTCCCGCTGGGTGTATCGTTGGCTTGGCCGATGGACCCGAGATGTCACCGAGGAGCGGACTGTCCTGTTTCTCAGTCTGGCGGTCCTGGCCGTGACTGCTTTCCTTCTGGTGCTGGTCCACCTGAGCTCTGCCTATGCCAGGATCGCCACGGTACGGGACGACCGGCGTGGGATGTTCCGGGCGATACTGCACGGATTCGGATGGCTCCTGCGCCACCCGCTGCGGACCGCCACGCTGTTCCTGGTGGTGGCGCTGACCTCCCTGGCGCTCCTCGCCGTCTACGCGGTCGCGGCTCCGGTGTCGGGACCGTCGAGCCACCTTGGAACGGTTCTCGCTTTTGCCCTGGGGCAAGCGTACCTGATGGCGAGAGTTTTCCTGCGCCTGTGGCTCCTGGCGGGGCAAGGCTCTCTCTACGGCCGGTTATCGCTGGCCGACTCCACGCTTGCCACGATCCCCCTGGAAGACAAGGAATGAGTTCGCATCGGGCCGGGGGCTATCCCGGTAGCCGCCGGTAGCTCTCGGGGGTTGCCGGAAGCACCGGACTTCGACCGTGCCGCGCTCAGGCGACGGAAAAGTCGCGCAGGCGGACCGGGAGGCGGCGGGCTCCCCAGCGGCCGGGCTCAGCCTCGAAGCGGCCCGGGCAAGGGGTGCCGCAGGAGGCGCACTGGCCGTCGGGGCCCAGGCTCCAGGCGGTGAGCTCGTACCAGTCGCGCCCCACCACCACCTTGCCGCAGCCGGAACAATAGGTGGCGTCGCCCTCCTCGTCGTGCACGTTGCCGGTGTAGACGTGATGCAGGCCGTTGTCCAGGGCGATGCGGCGGGCCCGGATCAACGTGGCCGGCGGCGTGGCCGGCCGGTGGGTCATCTTCCAGTCCGGATGGAAGGCGCTGAAGTGTAACGGCACGTCCGGTCCCAGCTGGTCCATCACCCAGCCGGTCAGGGCGTCGATCTCGCCGGGAGAATCGTTCTCCTCCGGGATGATCAGGTTGGTGATCTCGAACCACACGTCGGTCTCCTGCTTGAGGTAGATCAGCGTGTCCAGCACCGGCTGCAACTGGGCGTTGCAGACGTCCCGATAGAAGCGCTCGGTGAACGCCTTGAGGTCCACGTTGGCCGCGTCCATGTGGCGGTAGAACTCGACCCGCGGCTCCTCGCAGATCTCCCCGGCGGTCACCGCCACGGTGAGGATGCCGGCCTCGTGGCAGGCCCGGGCCACGTCCACCGCATACTCCAGGAAGATCACCGGATCGTTGTAGGTGAACGCCACGCTGCGGCAGCCGAGCTTCGCCGCCGCCCGGGCGATGGTCTCCGGGCTGGCTTCATCGGCCAGGGTGTCCACCTCCCGGGACTTGGAGATGTCCCAGTTCTGGCAGAACTTGCACCCCAGGTTGCAACCCGCGGTGCCGAACGACAGCACCGGCGTTCCGGGCAGGAAGTGGTTCAGCGGCTTCTTCTCGATGGGGTCGACGCAGAAGCCGCTGGAGCGGCCGTAGGTGGTGAGGACCACCTGGTCATCCAGGCGACCGCGCACGAAGCACAGGCCACGCTGTCCCTCGCGCAGCTTGCAGAAGCGGTGGCAGACATCGCACTGGATGCGGCCGTCTTCCAGCCCGTGCCAGTAGCGCGTGGGCACCACTCCGGGTCCCCTGTCGATGGTCACGTCCATTTGTCCAATTGTACCATTCGGGCTAGCGTTCTGACGGGAGTTTACGCCGGAAGTGCGCCTCCGGGACCACTATCACGAGCCCGCAATCGTCCTGGATGGCATAGACGAGCCGGTAGCTCCCCGCGCGCCCGCAGCGCCGGAGAGCTTCTGGCAGCCGCGCGGCCGGGGGTCGGCGGCTAGGTAATTCAGACTGCATGATGGTAGCTGCCAGTTTGAGTTCTTGCTCTGGGCCAGGAAGCTTCCTTGTCCTCGCCCTTCTACCTGTTACTTCGGCAGGCAGCTTGAGAGGTTACAGAACGGGAGGAACTCTCCGTGGATTCTCATAAACTGGTGCAAATGGGAGGCTTGTGCAGTCCAGAGGGCTTGGCAGAACCCTGAGCACAAGTGGGAGGGCGGGAGCGCACCAGAATCTTGCGCCCGTAGTGTTCCACTATTGGATCATCCCGGATTCACGCGGCTTCTCGGTAGTAA
>CBDVAL010000043.1:0-18894 GCA_965371955.1 uncultured bacterium
ACTGGACCCGAATCGCTCTCGGAACCGCCCCCAGATTCGCTCAGCGCGCCGGGCCGGGCTATCGCGCGATTTCTCCGTTGACTGCCTGGGCGGCGTATACGCGCCTGCGTTACCCCAGCCGCGCCACCACCCCGGAAAAATCCGATTCGTTGCTGTGATCGAACTCCAGCACCTGGTAACCAAGGTTCAGCCGGGCCCGGTTCTTGTTGTCGAATTGCCGCTCGAGACCCACCTGTATACCGACTCGGGTCCAGTGGTCCTCGCGTTCCTGGTCCCGCAAGAGGAGTTCATCGGACGAGCAATCCGCCGGGTCCTGGCGGCAGAGGCTGCTGACGCGCGCGGGCTGGTCCAGATCGTTGGTTCCGCCCACAGCACCCACGAACATCCTCATGTCCCGGCCCAGAAGCCGGACATACGAGAGCGTCATCTGCAATTCCGCAAAATCGGTGAAGGAAGCCAGCTCCGAAGAGTCGAATTCCAGGCTCTCGAACTCCAGGATCGCCTCCATCCCGTGCCGCTGCCCGAACGGTTGCTGGTACTCCGCGCGCGCCCGGATGATCTCGTAGTCGATGAAGGAGATCTCCGCCTCGCTGAGCTGGTCGGCGGCCTGCTGGAGGTTGGTAAAGTCGCGGGTGTAGCTCCCCTGCAGGTTGAGGCTCGAGCCGGTGGAGAAGATCAGATCGAGCTCGCTGGAGAGCCGATGCGTGTCACCGTCGAGATGGTCGTTGTCCTGATACTGTTTCAGGCTGGGGGTGTAGGTCAACTCCCACAGGCTGGCTCGAAACGGCAGCTGAAGCACCAGCGCCGCCTCCAGGTCGACGGTCCGGTCGCTCACCCGGCCCGCCGCGATCGCATCGCTCTGGTCAAAGAGGTTATCGTCCTCGGCGACTCTCATGCTGACCGACGGGTAGAACTGGAACTTGCCCAGCGGGATGCCGTCCGCCTGGGAGGGCGAGCCGACGGCCACAAGCGCCAGCAGCCCCAAGGGCAAGAGCCCGCCGCGGGGGAGCCCCCACGGCCCTGTCGGCCTGCTCTTCGTCACGGATTGATCCTATCTAAACCCTTGAAAAACCGGGAAATGTCTGCATCAGCAGGGTGGCTATGCCTGGTTCTCAAGCTACATCTCAACAGAGCTAAAGTCAAGAGAGCCAGACAAATAGGGCTACTTGGACGCGCGTCGCCGGCGCTGCGCCTCGAACGGACTGAGGTTATCCACCGCAGCCTCCAGCCGGGGCTCGAAGGTCTCGGCGATGGAGGAGAGCATCCTGGTGGCCGCCTGGGCGCGCCGTTCTCGCCAGGCAACCTGCAGGCGGTCGATATGTCCTGAGAGCGCCCCGGGATCGACTGC
This sequence comes from uncultured bacterium, assembly GCA_965371955.1. Lineage (GTDB taxonomy): Bacteria > Acidobacteriota > Polarisedimenticolia > CBDVAL01 > CBDVAL01 > CBDVAL01. Next base: position 1,349 of record CBDVAL010000043.1, read on the forward strand.
GTTGCCGGCCAGGGCGACGATCTTGTCGTGCGTCGTCGGGTAGGTCTGCTCGCCCTCCAGGGAGAGTTCCTCGTGCAGCTTCTCCCCCGGCCGCAGACCGGTGAAGAGGATGTCGATATCCACGTTGGGACGCAGGCCGGAGAGCTCGATGAGGTTGCGGGCCAGGTCCACGATGCGCACCGGCTCCCCCATGTCGAGCATGAAGATCTCGCCGCCCTGACCCATGGTCCCGGCCTGCATCACCAGCTGCACCGCCTCGGGGATGGTCATGAAGTAGCGCGTAGCCTCGGCGTGGGTCACGGTGACCGGTCCCCCCGACTCGATCTGCCGGCGGAAGATGGGCACCACAGAGCCGTCCGATCCCAGCACGTTGCCGAAACGCACCGACAGGAAACAGGTGGCGCCGCCGTTGCGGGCCTGGATGATGAGCTCGGCCAGACGCTTCGTCTTGCCCATGATGCTGCGCGGGTTCACCGCCTTGTCCGTGGAGATCAGGACAAACTTCGATACCCCCGCCTCCTCGGCCAGCATGGCCATCTGCCGCGTCCCGAACACGTTGTTGCCCACCGCTTCCAGCGGGTTGAACTCCATCATCGGCACGTGCTTGTAGGCGGCGGCGTGGTAGATCACCCTGGGACGGCACTCCTCCAGCACCTCGCGCATGCGCTTCTCGTCCTGGATATCGGCGATGCAGTAGTCCACATCCTGGTCCGGGGCCAGGGTCCGCAGCTCCATCTGGATGTGGAACAGGTTGTTCTCCGAGCGGTCCACCAGCACCAGACGCGAGGGCTTCAACCCTACCAACTGGCGCGCCAGCTCCCGCCCGATGGAGCCGCCACCGCCGGTGACCAGCACCACGTGGCCGTGAAGTTCGCGGCGGATGGCCTCCACGTCCAGGACCACCGGCTCGCGGCCCAGGAGATCCTCCACGCGGACCTCGCGCACCTGCCGCAGGCCCAGCGTCTCATCCAGCATCTCCGCCATGGCCGGCACGGCCTTCAGGCGGACGGCGGGATCTCCGATGAGCGTCCGGATCTGGCGCAGGTCCTTCGCGGAGGCGGAGGGAACGGCGACGATCACCTCCACCACACCGCGGCTCTGCACCACGCTGGGGATATCCTCCCGGCCGCCGAGGACCGTGACCCCGTGGATGACCACGCCGTGCTTCTCCTCGTCATCATCCACGAAACCCACCGGCTCGTACTCGAGGTCCACCCGGCGCCGCATCTCGCGCACGATCATCTCGCCGCTCTCGCCGGCCCCGACGATGAGCACCCGGCGACCGCCCTGGGGCCTGCGGCGCAACTCGGCGTGCACCCGGAAGGTCATGCGCAAACCGCCGGCCAGGACCAGCAACAGCATGGTGTCCAGGGCCACCACGCTGCGCGGCAGACCGCTCAGCCCCAGGGACACCCAGGCAACCAGGAGCACCCCGGTGCGCAGGCCGACTGCCTGGACGATACGCACCACGTCCCGGATGGACGCGTAGCGCCACGAGGACTGATAGAGGCCGAGGAAGTAGAACAGGATGGGGGTCAGGGCGAGGTCCAGCTGGATCCAGCGAGCAAACGGGTAGTACGCAGTGGGAAACAGCTGGTCAAAGCGCAGGTAGTTCGCCGTCAGGCAGGCGACGACGATGACCAGCATGTCGGTCAGGACCAGCAGCACACGGCGATGTCGACGCCACATGGGACCCCCTTCCTCGCGCCGATACCCCCGACGGGCCTGCGATTCCGTCGTTCGGGCCCACTCGTCCAAAGGAGGATTCGGCGCTTCCCAATATACCCCCGAGCCATCGGGGGGTCAAGTGAAATCCCTTTAGCTTCAGGAGTTTTCGGCTTTTCCGCCGGCTTGTCCCGAGCCCGGCAGGAGGGTCGCCAGCGTGCGGGCGATGACGCCCAGATCGCTCCAAGCGCCCCGCCGTTCCAGATACTCCCGGTTCAGCTCGAGCTTGCGCGGCAGGACCTCGCGCAAATAGTAGGCCTCGCGCTCGTCCGCGGGCACGGCTGCCAGCAGGTCCTCCTCGTCGCGGAAGGCCAGCGTTGCGGGGTCCGTGACGCCGGGCCGGACCTGCAGCACCCGGCGCTGCTGCGGCGTGTAGCAGGCGACGTAGCGCGGCACCTCGGGACGCGGACCCACCAGGCTCATGTCACCCCGGGCCACGTTCCACAACTGCGGCAGCTCATCCAGCTTGGTGCGCCGGAGCCAGCGGCCCACCGGCGTGATGCGCGGGTCGTCCCGCCCGGTGACCAGGTCACCCGACCCCGCCGGCGCCACGCGCATGGAGCGGAATTTGTACAGCAGGAACGGCCGCCCACCTCGCCCGACGCGCTGCTGCGCGAACACCGCGGGGCCACGCGAGGTCAGCTTGACGCAGACGCCCACCAGGAGCAGGAGCGGCGAGAGCAGCAACAGAGCGGGCAGGACCAGGGCCAGGTCGAGAAGGCGGGTGCTCACGGTCTCAGCGCCCGAACTCTCCGGCCAGCCAGCGGACCACGGACGCGACGTATTCCACATCCTCGGAGCTCATGCCGGGATAGAACGGCAGGGAGATGGTACGGTGGAACACCTCCTCGGCCACGGGAAAGTCGCCCTCCTGGTGGCCCAGGGTGTCCCTGTAGAGCGGATGAAGATGCAGCGGAATGAAGTGCACGCTGATGCCGATGTTCGCCTCCTGCATCCGGCGGGCGAACTCGTCCCGGTCGATGGTCAGACGATCCGGGTTGACGCGCAGCAGGAACAGGTGCCAGGCGTGACCCTCCACATCGTCCGGTAGCTCCAGGCCGTTGCAATCCGCCAGAAGACTGCGGTACTGCCGCGCGATCTCCAGGCGTCGCTCCTGGATGGCATCGAACCGGCGCAACTGACACAACCCGATGGCCGCGGCCAGGTCAGTCAGGTTGTACTTGTAGCCCATCTCCTCGATGGTGTACGCCCATCTGCCGGCGTCGGTATAGCGCCCCCAGGCGTTCTGGCTCAGCCCGTGCAGGCTGAGGCGGCGGATCCTCTCGGCATCGCCCTCGCGCGTGAGGCACACCATGCCACCCTCGCCGGTGGTGAGATTCTTGGTGGCGTAGAAGCTCAGGCAGGTGAAGCGCGACAGGCTGCCCACGGGGCGCCCGTTGTAGGAGGTTCCCAGCGCGTGCGCCGCATCCTCGATCACCTCCAGCCCATGGTGCGCAGCGATCTCGGAGATCTCGTCCATGCGACAAGGCACGCCGGCGATGTGCACCGGCATCACCGCCCGGGTGCGTGGCGTGATGGCGCGCTCCAGCAGTGCCGGATCCAGATTGCCGGTGGCACGCTCCACGTCCACGAAGACCGGCCTCGCCTTGCCGTAGAGGATGACCTCTCCGGTGGCGGCGAATGTGTACGGGCTGGTGATGACCTCGTCGCCCTCCCCCACCCCGGCCACCGCCAGCGCCAGATGCATGGCGGCGGTGCAGGAGTTCACCGCAACGGCCTCGCGACATCCCACCCGTGCGGCGATCTGCTCCTCGAGCTCGCGCACCCTGGCTCCGGTGGTCAGCCATCCGGAGCGCAGCACCTCGGAGACCGCCTGTACCTCCTCCTCGCCCACACTGGGACGGCAGAACGGCAGGAACTCCTTCCGGCGGGCCGGAGCCCTCGGCGCCGGATCCCTGGGGGCGGCATCGTTCACGTCGGGTCTCCCACGAAGATGATCTTGCTGCCCTGCGGCTCGAAGCCGAAGCGGATGGAACGCAACTCGGAGAGTTCGGCCTCGATGCGCGGATGATGCCCGGCATCGGCGTAGAGCAGAAGGAATCCTCCGCCACCTGCGCCGAGGATCTTGCCGCCCAGGGCGCCGGCCTTGCGCGCCCTCGCATAGCAGGCGTCGATCTCGGGATTGGTGATACCGCCGGCCAGTTCGCGTTTGTGCAGCCAGCCTTTGTGAAGCACGTGTCCGACCTGCGAGAGATCGTCGCCGCCGGCCAGCGCATCGCGCAGTTCCTCCGAAAGCTCGCGCAGCACCCGCAGCTGCTCCATCTTGGACCGTGTCCCCTCCTTCTGGCGCGCCAGGATCTCGGAGGCCGAGCGCGTAGTGCCCGTGTAGAACGCGATGAGGTTATTCTGCAACCGGGACAGCGTACCGGCCGGACAGATCACCGGATCGACGAACACCGTCTCGTCGGGGTGGAAGCGGATGTGCTTGAGACCGCCGTAGGCCGCGGCGTACTGGTCCTGCTTGCCGATGGGCTCGCCGAGGACCTCGATCTCGATGTGGCAGGCATCGCGGGCCAGTTCCTCCGGTGAGACGGAACGGCCGGAGAACGCGTGCAGGGCATGCAGCAGGCCCACGGCGAAGCTGGAGGAGGAGCCCACGCCGGTGCCTGCCGGCAAGTCGGCAACGGAGGTGATCTCGAGCCCCCGGGTCATCCCGGTGAGCCGCAGGCACTCACGTACGATGGGGTGCTGCAGCTTCTCGAAATCGTCAACGATCTCCGTGCGCGAGTAGCTCACGCGAATCGTGTCGTCGAAGCGCTGGTTCACGGTGATGTACATGTACTTCTGGATGGTCACGCTGGTCACCGCGCCGGGCTCCTGGCCGTAGAAGGCCCGGAGATCCGTCCCGCCGCCGGCAAAGCTGACGCGGAAAGGTGTGCGCGAGATGATCACCGGGCGTCTTCCTGCCGGACTGCCGACTCCTCCAGCAGCGCCCGGATGGCCGTGCGCACGGCGCCGTCCGAATCGAGCTTGGCCTTCCAGCCCAGCGCCGCCATGCGCGATGGATCCAGCCGCACCTGGGGAACATCACCCTTCCACCCGCGACTGCCGCCGGTGAACCGGAACTGCACGTCGTCGAGATCCATCTCCTCGCACAGGATCTCGGCGATGCGCTGCACCGGCGTGGCACCCTCGCAGGCCAGGTTGAAGCAGTTCACGGGGTCGCCGGCATGCTGCCAGCCGAACAGCATGGCATCCACGCACTCGCGCACGTAGAGATAGGGCTTGGCCTGCCGACCGTCTCCCAGGATCTCCAACGTGCCGGGATCGGCGCGCAGCTTGCGCAGGAAGTCCACCAGTACACCGTGCGTGCCGTGCTCACCGACGATATTGGCGAAACGATAGATCCAGCAGCGCATCCCCGCGTTGTGCTGGAACGCGGTGACCAGACCCTCGCAGGCCAGCTTGGAGGCACCGTAGAACGAGATGGGCAGCAGCGGACCGTAGTCCTCCGGCGTGGGGATCTGCGTTGCCTCGCCGTACACCGCGGAAGAGGAGGCGAAGATGAGCTGCCGGATACCGGCCAGGCGCATCCCCTCCAGGACGTGATAGGTGGCCAGCGTGCCCTGGCGCAGATCGGTATCGGTGGTGCGGCCACCGGCTTCGATGTCGCTGTTCGCCGCCATGTGGAACACCACGTCGTGTCCCTGCAGGTGCGCGGCGGTGGCCTCCCGCTCCAGCAGGTCCGCGTGCACGAAGCCGAAATCCTGATGCGAGGACAGATCGCCGAGATTCTCCATGCGTCCCAACGACAGATTGTCCAGGGCCGTGACCTGGTGGCCCGCCTCCAGCAACCGCCCGCAGAGAATGCTGCCGACGAACCCGGCTCCTCCGGTGACCAGAACCCTCAAGATACCGTGCCCGCGGTGGTCTTGCCGGCGGCGATGTCGCACAGCTCACGGGTGAAGAACTGGGTGAAGATGTGGTTCAGCGACAGGTGCAGATCCTCACATACGCCATAGTTCGTGCTGCTGAAGGTGATCTGGTGATCCACCATGGCGGCGAGCTTGCCGCCGCCGAAGCCGATGAAGCCGATGGTGACCGCCCCGGCTCCCCGGGCCCACTCGATGGCCTTGAGCACGTTGGGAGAGTTTCCCGATCCGGTGATGCCCACCACGACATCGCCGGGCTCCACGTGATTCTTCAGCTGCTCGACGAACACATCGTCGTAGCTCATATCGTTGGCGTACGCCGTGACCATGGACATGTTGTCGGTGACGCCGATCACCTTGAACCTCTTCAGCCCGGGCTGGGCGGTGCCCTTGCCCAGGTCCGTGGCCATGTGAGAGGACGTGGAGGCGCTTCCTCCGTTGCCGAGGATGTAGATGCGCTTGTCCTCCTGCCAGGCGCGCCGGAACTCCTGCCCGATGGCCTCGAGGCTGGCGGAGTCGACCTCCTCGATGGCAGCCCGGATGCCGTCGAAGTATTCCTTCGCGTAGTTTGCGATGGCTGTGCTCATGATGTCCTCGCCTCTCCCTGTCCCGCGGGACCGTGGTCCCGCCCGCGAAAATAACGCTCCGCCCTCTCCAGACCGGCGGGGGTCCCCATGTCGAAGAACCGTTCCTCGGTGACAAACGCCTCCAGCAATCCCTGCCTGGCCAGCTCCGGGTAGAGCTCGCGCTCCAGCGCCACCGGTCCTGCCTCCGGCAGACGCGCCACCGCCACCGATCGCAGCGCCACCACGCCGGCCTCGATGAAGCGCAGGTCTCCGCCGTTGGCGCCCTTCTGGTAGCGGCTCACCTTGCCCGAGGGCCCCAGGGCGACGTTGGGCTGCACCGAGGTATCACCAGCGCTGTCGTCGTAGACCACCATCACACCCTCGGCGTCGCCGGCCTTGAGCTTGCGCCCAATCGCCGGATAGTCCTCGGGCAGAAACGAGTCACCGTAGATCAGGAGAAACCTCTCCTCCAGATCCGGCAGTGAGCGACGCAGCCCGCCGCCGGTGCCCAGCGGTTCCTCCTCCCGTGCGTAGCGCATGGCGACGCCCACACGGGAACCGTCCCCGAAGTGCGCCTCGATCTGCTCACCGAGGTAGCCGGTCAACAGCAGGAACCGCTGGAAGCCCTGACGAGCGAGGAACTCCACCTGACGCTCCAGGAAAGGACGGCCGGCCACCGGCACCATGGGCTTGGGAACCATGCGTGTCAGGGGACGCAGCCTGGTCCCGAGCCCCCCTGCAAGGATCACCACCTGCACGATCCGACCTCCCCGCCGGGCTGGCTGACCACAGAGGCAGCCCTCTGCCGTCTCGAACCGGCTATTGCGCCTGAAAGCAACAATTTATGCCAATGCAGGGAAAGGCGCAAGCCGGGCAGCGCGGCAGAGACCGGCAGGCCGGAGGGCTCAGGCCTCCTGGGGATCGCCCTCCTTCCCCAGGGCCTCCGCCTCCGGCAAGGCCATGCGCACGGACATTCCCTGTAGCGCAACGGTGATGCCCAGGCTCACCCACAGGTACTTGGTGTGTTCCAAGTTCGTCTTCATGCACTGCGAGAAGAGCATGAGGAGAATCACGGCGAAGCAAATGGTCAGATCCGCCACATCGCCGTCTCCGCGTGCACGCGCCTGGCGGTAGCTGCGCCCCAGGGACGCGAATGCCGCGAGGAACAGTGCGATGAACAGCAGGCCTCCCGGAATTCCCTGCTCCGCCGCCACCCCCAGGAACGCATTGTGCGAGCCCAACGCTCCGCGACGCAACGAAACGATCCCCGAGTAGCGGGAGAACTGATGGTGGAAGTTGCCCGCACCCACCCCGAGCAGCGGATGATCGCGGATCATCTTCAGCGAGATCTCCCACAATTGGTAGCGGAGCCCCACCGTGTCCCTGCCTTCCCGGACGGACGGTAGGATGGTCCCAACTCGAGCCCAGTAGCTCGCCGGCATGGCAACGGCCAGGCCGACCAGGAGCAGCAGGACCCACACCCCGAGCCGCACGCGATGCGAGTGCACCACGAAGAGCACGCTGAGCGACAGTGACAGCAGCAGGGCCAGAAACCCGCCGCGAGAGTAGGTCAGCGCCTCGGCCACCACGAACACGCCCATGAGGGCCAGCAGGACGGCACGCGCAGGCCGGCCGCTACGTGGGTACAAATAGAACACCAGTGGAATACACAGCGCGATGATCAACCCGAACCGGTTCCGGTCCACCGCAAAGCCCTCCAGTACGACCTGGGTCCCGGCACCCACGCTGAAAATGCCGTAAGCGACGGACGCAAACGTGGACAGCAGGATGATCCACGCGAGACGCAGAACCTGCATCGGGTCCTTCATGAGGGTTCCCGTGATGAGGACCAGGCAACTGAGCAGCAGCAGCGTGGTGAGCCTCACCCCCACCAACCCGATGTTCTCCGCCGGGAAGGCCGACAGCAGTGCGGTCGTATAGAACAGGGGCACCACCACCAGGAGGGGCGTTTTGGGAAGCTTGTAAGAGCGCCGGAAGATAGCCTCCAGCGCCCAGGAGAGGAACACCATGGCCCCCAGGAGCTTGGTCAGTGTAAAGATCTCGTTCAGCGCCAGGATCAACTCGGCGCTGAAGCTGGCCACGAGCGTGTAGTAGCCCCACAGCGGCTTGAGAAACACGAGCACACCGAACGCCGCGGCCAGCAGGAGCACCACGGAGTACACCACCGGCAGGCCCAGGACGAACTGCGTGACCAGCAGATAGGCGGTGATCCCCAGCAATGCCAGCACGGGCAGGTGGCGCCGCAGTTGCCTCGTGCTCAGAGTCGCCTGCAGGCCGTTCATGATGCGCTCATCCGAAGCCCCGTCATGTCAGATCCCGCCTCCCCCGGCTCTCCAGGCGGGCCGGAACCTCTCGTAGCCGCTGTCCGCAATCCCGGCTGGCCACCAGCAGGACATCCTCACATTCCACCACGACGAGACGGTCCACACCCAGCAGCACCACCGGCTTGCCGGGGCTGTGCACCACGCAGCCGCTGGAGCCGATGGCCAGCTCCACCCCCTGGCCCACGTTACCGTCGGCATCCGCCGGCAGACGGCGCGCCAGTGACTCCCAGTCTCCCAGATCGTCCCAGCCCATCTGCGCCGCCACCACCCATACCTCCTTGCTGCGCTCCAGCACCGCGCGGTCCACCGGCATCCGGGGCGCCTGACGGAAGAACGCCTCGATCTCACCCCGTTCGAGCAGGCCGGAAAGGGCCGCCAACTCCGGACAGACGCGCTCCACCTCACGGAGAAAGGCATCGGCGCTCCAGACGAAGATACCGGCGTTCCACAGGCAACGACCGCCCTGCAGGAGTGCCTCGGCGCGCGGCCCCTTCGGCTTCTCCACGAATCGCACCACCGGCGAGCTGCGCGCATGCGAAGGGAGGGAGCCGCTGCACTCCACGTAGCCGTAGGCGGTGGATGGGCCCGCGGGTGGCACGCCCAGACAGACCAGCGCACCCTGCTCCTCGGCCACCCGGCGCGCCTCCTGCATGGCCTCGACAAAGTGGGTCGGGTCCCGGACCACATGGTCGGCGGGCATCAGCGCCAGGATGGCCAGGGGCGTGCGCTGCCGCACCAACCACGCGGCGTGCAGGGCCGCCGGAGCCGTATCGCGGGCCTCGGGCTCGACAATCCGGTTGGCCTCTCCCAGCTCCGGCAGCGCCTTCCGCACCGCCTCCTCCAGCGAAGCATCCATGGCGACGAAGATGTCCTGCGCCGGGGCCAGCATCCGCGCCCGGGCCCATGCCTGCTCCAGCAACGAGGCACCATCCTCCAGGCGCAGAAAGGGCTTGGGACGGGCGCGCCGGCTCAGCGGCCAGAAACGCGTGCCGCGGCCTCCGGCCAGAATGACAGGGCAGAATGTTCCTTCCATGGCTGCTTCAGAACGTCAGGTGGCGCTGCAGTTCGCCCACCTGGCGCACGAATGCCTCCTCTCCCGGGTGCAACTCCATCAGGCGCTTCGCATGCACCAGTGCCTGGTCATAGATACCCCGGCGGCGCAAAAGATCAACCAGCGCGGAGGCAGCGGGGATCTCGCCACCCGGAATCCGCAGCGCCATCTGGTAGACCAGCGTGGCCTCCTCCAGCCGGCCGGCCGCATCCAGCGTCCTGGCCAGCGCCAGCTGGAAGCGCAGGATCTTGGGGGCGCGATTGCGAGCGGTCTGGAACCGCGCCAGGGCCTCGTCCAGGTCCCCTGCGCGCTCGGCGATCTGCCCCAGTCCGAAATGGGTGAGGGCGCGATCCGGATCGAACTCCAGGGATCGCAGGTACGCCTGGCGCGCCCCGTCCACGTCGCCCGCCAGGTCCAGCCACCGGCCCCGCCGGGTCCATTGCACAGCGGGGGACGGGTGGCCTGCGTCGATGGCTTCCTTGCAGGCGTCGGCCGCCTCGCGGTAGCGTCCACGATGGGAGTGGAACAACGAGATCTCCTCAAAGATCTTGGTATCCACCACCACGTTCCGCGTGCCCAGCGCTTCCCGAGCTCCCTGCACCGCCGCCTCCGCCACCTCGTTGGGCACCGCGGCCGGATCGGCGAGGTGGGGATGGGCTGTCAGCCTGGGAAGGACCCGCGTGCCGAGACGGTACCACTGCAGCGCGTCCTCGTAGCCCTGCCGGTAGCGCAGCTCGGCCAGGTAGTCCAGATAAACGTAGTTGCTCGGCTCGAGCTCCAGGGCGCGTCTCATGGCGGCCGCCGCCAGATCGTCCTCGGCTTCGCGCGTGTCCTTCGGGTCGCCCAGCGTCGAGAGGTCGATGGAACGCGAGGCGCGACGTGCCACCGCCAGCGCCTGGTACGCACGGGCCATCTGGGCCCAGGTATTCGGATCGCCGGGCGCGCGCCGGGCGGCGTGATGGTACATGAGGACGGCCTGCTCCAGCGGCTCGATCTGATCCGGGGTCCCCAGCCAGGGCTGATGCCCCGCCTCCAGCCACGTGTCGGCCTCTCCCACCAGACTGCGATAGTCCAGCGGATCCAGCCGGGAAGCCAGTACGAACGACTGCCGTGCCCGTTCCCCATCCCGGACCCACAACTGGCCGGCCGCCGTGCGGCGCACGTGTTCCCCGGCAAAGCGCATGCCGAGCACGCCCAGGAAGAGCGCACACCCCCCGACCAGCAGGATTCGTGTCAGGTGCATTCCATGTTTCTCTTGCTGTCGAATGTCATCTCCGACGCGTTTCAAGATCGGTAGAACTCCACCACCGCCTGCACCACCTCATCCTGCTGCGCGGCGCTGAGTTCGGGATAGATCGGCAACGCCAGAACCTCACGGCATGCCTCCTCGGCCCGGGGCAACTCCAACCTGGACGGCACCGCATCGCGGAAGCACTCCTGCTGGTGCAACGGCACCGGATAGTAGATACCGCTGGCAATCTGTCGCTGCTGCAGGAAGTGCCGCAGCTCGTCGCGCCGCTGCGCGCGGATCACGTACTGATGAAAGACGTGTCGGCGATGCGGACGCTCCTGTGGCAGCCGCAGTGACGGCTGGGGACCATCGCACAGCCCCGTGGCCTGCAGGCCCTCATGGTAGCGCTGCGCGTTACGCCTCCGGGCTTTGTTCCACGACTCCAGGTGTGGGAGCTTGGCGCGCAGCACCGCGGCCTGCAGGGCGTCGAGGCGGCTGTTGTAGCCCACCAAGCTGTGCCGATACTCGGCGTCAGCGCCGTGCGTGCGCAGTGTCCGCAGGCGCGCTGCGAGGTCGTCGTCCGACGTGGCCACCAGCCCGCCGTCACCGAAGCAGCTCAGGTTCTTGGTGGGAAAGAACGAGAAGCAACCGGAGCCGCCCAGCGAGCCGGCCTTCTCTCCCCCCAGCGTGGCCCCGATGGCCTGCGCCGCATCCTCGATGAGGATCAACCCGTGGCGTTTCGCGATGATCTGCAGGGGCTGCATGTCCACGCACTGGCCGAACAGGTGCACCGGCACCAGGGCCCGGGTGCGCGCCGTCACGTGCTCCTCCACCCGTTCCGTGTCCAGCCCGAAGCCCACCGGCTCGATATCCACGAACACCGGCCGCGCGCCCACGTTCACCACCGCGCCGGCGGTGGCAAAGAAGGTGAAGGTGGGCACCAGCACGTCGTCCCCGGGACCCACGCCGGCGCCGCGCAGCGCCAGCATCAGCGCATCGGTTCCCGACGCCACGCCCACGGCGTGCGAGACCCCCAGATAGTCGGCCACCTCTCGCTCCAGGGAACGCACCTCGTCGCCAAGGATGAACTGCTGGCTCTCCAGCACGCGCCGCAGGGCAGCGTCAATGTCAGCGCGAATGGATTCGTACTGCGCGCGCAGATCGAGCAGCGCTACGGGCATGTCAGGTCCCCTGACGCCGCGAGCGCCGCAGCATGGATCGCTGTGCCAGGGCCATGGCCAGCAGGACCACGAACAACGCAGCGTTGCCCGGCACCTGCAAGTTGAAGTCCACCAGCGAGTGTAGCAGCAGCGACAGGATCCCGGTGCACAGGCCGTAGTATATCAGCCGCTCCTTCACCTCCCGCCGGCCCAGGATGGGACCCAACAGACGCACGAGCAGGACGAGGAGCCCCACAGCCGCCACCAGAAAGCCCACCGACCCCACCTCGCTCAGGAGCTGCACATAGTCGTTGTGCGCCTCGCGCCAGATCTTCTCGGTGCCCATGGGATAATAGGGCAGGAAGGCCGACGCGTAGGTCCCCAGGCCGGTCCCCGCCACCGGGAAATCCTCGAACAGCCGCAGGCTGGCCCGCCAGACCAGGAGGCGGGCCCAGAACGACGGCTCGTTCTGCACGATCTCAGCCCTGCGGAAGTGGTTGACCACCGAACCGGGACCGATCCACAGGAAGCTGGACACGCTGACGGCCAGCAACAGCCCCACCACTGCTACTTGCCAGCGCCCCAGCCGCCCGCGGACGACCAGCATCGCGGTCATCACCCCGGTGGACAGGGCCAGAGCGATGAGCCCGCCACGGGAGAGCGACAGCAGCAACGCGGTCGACATCACCGCCAACGCCAGGCCCAGAAGGATGGCCTGGCCGGCGCGCTCACCCCGAGGAGGCTCTCCGTCCGAGAGCGACACCCCCTGGGGCGTGACGCGCGTACCGACGCCTCCGCTGGACGGTCGCAGGATGCGGCGCAACAGTAGCGCGAAGGTGAGCGGGATCATCATCTCCATGAGGCCGGCGAAGTGATTGTGGTTCACGTACGGTCCGTAGGGAGAACCGCCGTAGCGCAGCGCCTTGATGCCGTACACTCGCTCAACCCCGCTCAGATCCTGGAGCAGTCCCACGAACGCCACCAGAAACGCGAACGTCACCAGGGCACGGGTCATGCGCAGAAGCCTGCTGCGCGAGTCCACCAGGTTGTAGACCACCACGAACAGTGCCGCATAGGCGAGGAACTTGAGCAGCGCATCCAGCGTGGCGGGCGGATCGATGGAGAGTGGCCTCCAGGAGGAACTCTCCGATTCGCCCTGGGACCCTGATTGCGCCAGCACCGATTCGGCCGTCAACTCCCTCGCCTCGAGCTTCGGCGCCACCAGGTAACGTGCGCTCGCAGGCAACGGGATCATCTGCAGGAGAACCACCGCAACAAACAACGCCGCGGGGATTCCCAGACCGCTGGCACGGAAACGCACTCCGCCTAGCTCCCAACCGGCCTCCTGACGCGGCTCGAACTCCGCCGGTAACCGGGAGCGCGCGGCTGCGAGCCACCAGGCCACGAACAACACCGCCAGGGCCGCTTGCAGGAGGGCGCCGGCCCAGTAGGAGGTGGAACCGAAGGCCAGGACGCCGAAGCCCAGGATGGCCAGGACGGCCACCTCGGTGCCGAAGCCCGGCTCATCCCGCATGGGGTGATTCCCCGGTGAAGCTGGTCACGGTGCGGCTCAGGCCCTCCGCCAGCGGGATCTCCACCTGCCAGCCCAGCTCGCTCCGGGCACGCTCGGCAGCCGCCACGGAGTGCCGCACGTCGCCGGCCCGGGCCTCCTCGAAGCGCGGCTCGATGCTGCTGCCCATCAGGCTGTTCAGTGCCTCGAGCAGCTGGAGAAGCGATGTCTGCGAGCCGCCGGCGATGTTGAACACGCGCCCCACAGCAGCATCGCCGGCCGCCGCGGCCAGCAAGTTGGCGTCCACGACGTCGGAAACGTAGGTGAAGTCGCGCGTCTGACCGCCATCGCCGTAGATCACCGGCGCCTCGCCCTCGGTCAGGGCAGCGATGAAGCGCGGGATCACCGCGGCGTATTCCGAGGCCGGATCCTGCCGTGGTCCGAAGACATTGAAGTAGCGCAGCGCCACACATCCCATGGCGTACAGGTCATGGAAGATCTTGCAGTAGAGCTCTCCGGTGAGCTTGGAGATGGCGTACGGCGACCGGGGATCGGGAGTCATCTCCTCGTGCTTGGGAAGCTCGGGACTCTCGCCGTAGACGGACGACGAGGAAGCATAGACCACGCGCCGTACTCCTGCCTCCCGGGCGTCGTTGAGCAGCGCCAGGGTGCCGGCGCCATTCACCTCCTGGCTCTCCAGCGGATCGCGCACCGAGCGAGGCACGGACGCCAGTGCGGCCAGGTGAAACACGGTATCGGCGCCCCCCACGGCGCGCCGACGCGCCTCACCGTCCAGCAAGTCCGCCTGCACCAGCTCGAACCGGCCGGCGGGCAGGCCCTCGGTGAAGGAGAGGTTGGCACTGCGTCCGCTGCTCAGATTGTCCAGGACGCGCACCGCGTGACCGCGCTCCAGGAGCCGCTCCACCAGGTGCGAGCCGATGAAACCCGCTCCCCCGGTGACCAGTACTGTGCCCTTGTCCTCCGGCATGATCAGCGCCCTACGCCCACGTACTCGAAGCCGAGCCTCTTCATGTCCGCCGGCTCATAGATGTTACGCAGGTCCACCACCACCGGCTTTCGCAGGCTCTCGCGAATACGCTCCAGGTCCAGTTGGCGGAACTGGTTCCACTCGGTTGCCAGGACCAGGACGTCGCTGTCCTGTGCCACCTCGTACTCATCCTGCATCAATTCCAGCTGATCCAGGGCCGCTGCAGCCATTTCCATGCCGGCGGGGTCGTACGCCTTGACGCGTGCGCCCTCGCGAATCAGCTCCACCGCCACCCGCAGCGCCGGCGACTCGCGCACATCAGAGGTGTTGGGCTTGAAGCTCAGCCCCAGGATTCCCACCACCCGGTCGCGAACGTTGCCGCCGACCATCTGCCGGATCTTCTGCAGCATCAGCCCGGTCTGCCGCTCGTTGACCTCCACGGCGGCGCGGATCACCTTCAGATCCACGTCATGCGACTTGCCGATGGCCAGCAACGCCTCGGTGTCCTTGGGGAAGCAGGAACCGCCGAACCCCGGGCCCGGGTGAAGGAATTTCCCGCCGATGCGTTTATCCAGCCCCATGCCACGGGCTACCTCGTGCACGTCGGCCCCCACCTTCTCGCACAGGAATGCCATCTCATTGATATAGGAAATCTTGGTGGCGAGGAAGGCGTTGGACGCGTATTTGATCATCTCTGCCGTCACCACGTCGGTGACCATGAACGGCACCTCGACAAGATTCAGCGGACGATAGAGGTCCTTCAGGATGGCCGCCGCCTGCTCACTGGGGGCACCGATGACCACCCGGTTGGGGCGCATGAAGTCCTCGATGGCGGAGCCCTCACGCAGGAACTCGGGATTCGACGCCACCTCGAAGTGCACCGGAGCACGCTGGTTCTCCTCGATGAGCTTGTGGATCATGGCGCCGGTTCCCATGGGGACCGTACTCTTGGTGACCACGATCTTGTACTCGCTCATGTTGCGCGAGATGGCAATCGCAACGTTGCTCACCGCCGAGAGATCGGCGGCGCCGTCCTCACCCGAGGGTGTACCCACGGCAATGAACACCACCAACGAGTTCTCCACCGAGGCCGCCAGGTCGGTGGTGAAGGACAGCCGCCCGGCCTGCGCGTTGCGCCGGATCATCTCCTCCAGTCCGGGCTCATAGATTGGGACCTTGCCGTCCTGCAGCGCCGCGATCTTTGCCTCGTCAATGTCCACGCATACCACGTTGACCCCGAACTCAGCGAAGCATGCACCTGTGACCAGTCCCACGTAACCTGTTCCTGCCACTGCGATATTCATGATCGTCCCTCAGGAAATGCCGTTGCCGCGACGCGGGCCCAAAGACGATAGTCCCCGGTCGAGCGCAAAGCAAGGCGCGGGCCTCTAGCGGCGAAACCAGGCCACAAACTTCTGCAGGCCCTGGACCACGTCGGTGGCGGGAGCGTAGCCCAGTTCCTCCTTGGCCCGCCGGATGTCAGCATAGGTGACCTCCACATCTCCGGGCTGGGTCGGAAGCCGCTCGATCTGCGGCACCTTCCCCAGCGCCTCGCCTATTCGCTCGATGAGCTCGGCCACAGAGATGGTCTGCGACTCTCCCAGGTTGTAGATGCGGTAACCACGAGGGCGCTCCATCGCCGCCACAACCCCGTCAATGATGTCGTCCACGTAGGTGAAGTCGCGCTTCATGGAGCCATCGCCGAACATCGTCACCGGCCGGCCTTCCTCGATGGCGCGGGTGAACTTGTGGATGGCCATCTCCGGGCGCTGCGCCGGGCCGTAGACCGTGAAGAAACGCAGACAGGGAATATCCATGCCGTACAGATGATGGTAGGAATAGGCGAGCAGTTCCCCGGCGCGCTTGCTCGCCGCATAGGGTGAAATCGGGTGCTCCACGGGATCGTCCTCGGCGAAGGGCACCTTGCGATTGTTACCATAGACCGAAGACGAGCTGCCGAATACCACACGCCGGACATCGTGGCGGCGCGACGCCTCCAGGAGGGTCGCTGTGCCGCGAACGTTGACGTCCTGGTAGAGCGCAGGCATCTCCAGGGAAGGACGGACGCCGGCTCGGGCTGCCAGGTGGACCACCACATCAAAGCCGCCGCGGGAGAACAGCTCCTGCAGCAGCGGCTCGTCCCGGATATCGCCCTTCACCAGCCGGTAGTTGCGGTGCCGCAGGAACGGCTCCACGTTGGCCTGCTTGAGCTCCGGCGCATAGAAGTCGTCGAACAGGTCCAACCCCGTGACGTGGTCCCCTGACTCCAGGAGCCGCGCGGTGAGATGGGATCCGATGAAACCGGCGCCGCCGGTGACCAGAACATGTCGGCCCTCGGCGCTCACAGCCGCACCACCTTCCCTCGACCGCGCTCGACGTCCCGGGTTGCGTTTCTCGTGTCCACTACCAGCGGGGCCTCGTCCACCACCCACTGGTAGTCAATATCCGAGTGATCGGTCACGATGACGACGCAGTCCTGCTCCTGCAATCGCTCGCCGCTCAGTGGCACGGAGCGCTCCATGTTGCCGTTGACGCGAAATTGTTTCACATACGGATCACAAAACGTCAACCGGGCGCCGCGATCGGCGAGCAGGCGGTAGAGGTCCAGGCCGGGCGATTCGCGCGTGTCCGCGGTGTCCTTCTTGTAGGCGGCGCCCAGCAGCAGGATGTTCGAACCCTTGACGCTCTTGTGGCGCTCGTTCAGCGCGTCCACCACCTTGGATACCACGTACTCCGGCATCTGACTGTTGATCTCGCTGGCCAGTTCGATGAAGCGGGCACGATAGTTGAGCGTGCGCAGCTTCCACGACAGGTAGTGCGGATCGATGGCCACGCAGTGCCCCCCCAGCCCCGGCCCCGGGTGAAACGGCATGAAGCCGAAAGGCTTGGTTCCCGCCGCCTCGATCACCTCCCACACATCCAGACCGAGGCGGTCACACATCAGGGCGATCTCGTTGACCAGCCCGATGTTCACGCTGCGGAAGGTGTTCTCCAGCAGCTTGACCATCTCGGCCACAGCACAGGACGTCACCGGGACCACCTGCTCCACCACCTGCTCGTAGAGCAGCCGGGCAATG
>CBDVAL010000044.1:0-18823 GCA_965371955.1 uncultured bacterium
CACACGCATCCCCGCACTTCGGGTCCACCGCGAACGGCGGGGAGAGACACGTATCATCCGAGTCCTCCTGACCGGGATTCGAGACGAACCGGCAGTTATCACAGGCATCCCCCACCCCGTCCCCTCCCCGGGCCACGAAGCCCAGGGCGTTCGTCAGTAGGGAAAGCGCTCCCCCTGGATTGCTGAGGGTGGGAACCAGATTGCTGTAGACGGTCCGGCCCACCCCGAAGCTGCCGGCCAGCAGCACCGGACGGCCGGTGTCGTTGTTCTGGCTGACGATGTCCAGGCCCCCGGTGGCAGTGAAATCGCCGTGGGAGGACGCACCCCAGTTTGAGAGGTCGGCAGCCGTGAGACCCGCCACCACCGGGTGGGTGGAATCCACGATCCCGATGTTGTTGCTGAGGGGGTTGTTTCCTGGCGTGCTCACGATGCCCGCATGGGGAACCCAGCTGTAGTCCAGAGCGGGGAAACGACCCCCCAGTTCCACGTAGAGGCCACCCCCATCCGTCACGAACGCGGCGACTTTGGCAGCCGTGGCCGCGTCGATGACGAAGGAGCCGCTGGAGTTGAAGGAAAACACCAGCGTGTCGATCCCCGCCAGATCGGCCGCCGCGAAATCACCGGTGGTCACCACAGCCCCGCCTAGCGCGCTCACTGCCTGGTTGAGCTGGAACGTTGTGGAGCCGATCACCAGGACGGTGGGGAGAGCCGGCGTGTCGGCGTCTGCCTGGTCCGGGTTGAAGGCGGTGGGGCAGTTGTCGGCAGCATCGCAAATACCGTCACCCATCCCATCGTCCGCAGTGCCACAGGTCCCATCGGCGCCGAACAGACCGGCGTTGTCGTCGGCCGTATCACACGAGCCATCCGGGCCGGCAGACTTCTCGCTATCCGCCGCGAGCGGGTTCACGCACACGTCGAGGCCCACATCGCAGCTGTCCGCCGTGCAGAGGTCACCATCGTCGCAGCTCGGTGGACTCCCGGCCAGACACTGCCCCGTGGCGAGGTCACAGCTCTCCTCCCCGTTGCAGAAGACCCCGTCCTGACACTCGGCGTCCGAGAAGCAGAGCCCCTCACACGCATCCCCGCACTTCGGGTCCACCGCGAACGGCGGGGAGAGACACGTATCGTCCGAGTCCTCCTGACCGGGATTCGAGACGAACCGGCAGTTGTCGCAGGCATCCCCTACCCCATCCCCCCTGGCCAAGAAGCCCAGGGCGTTCGTCAGCAGGGAAAGCGCTCCCCCTGGATGGTTGAACGTGGGATCCAGATTGCTATAGATGGTCCGGCCCGCCCCAAAGCTGCCGGCCAGCAGCACCGGCCGCCCCGTGTCGTTATTCTGGCTGACGATGCCCAGGCCCCCGGTGGCGGTGAAATCCCCGTGGGAGGATTCACGCCAGTTGGAAAGGTCGGCCGCCGTCAGACCCGCCACGAGCGGATGGGTGGGATCCACGATCCCGATGTTCTCGCTGAAGGGGTCGTCTCTTGAGGTGCTCACGATGCCCGCATGGGGAACCCAGCTGTAGTCCAGAGCGATGAAACCACCCCCCAACTCCACGTAGAGGCCACCCCCGTTTATCACGAACGCGGCGACCTTGGCGGCCGTGTCCGTGCCGATGACGAAGGAGCCGTCCGAGACGGCGTAAAACACCAGCGTATCGATCCCCGTCAGATCAGCCGCCGCGAAATCACCGGTCGTCACCACGGTCCCGCCCAGCGCGCTCACCGCCTGGTTGATATGGACCGTTGTGGAGCCGATCACCAGGACGGTGGGCAAACCTGGCGCGTCGGCGTCCGCCTGGTCCGGGTTAAAGGTGGTCGGGCAGTTGTCGGCGGCATCGCAAATACCGTCACCCGTCCCGTCGTCCGCGGTGCCACAGGCCCCATTGGGGCCGAACAGGCCGACGTTGTCATCGGCGGTATCACACACGCCGTCCGGGCCCGCAGCCGTCTCGCTGTCCGCCACGAGCGGGTTCACGCACACGTCGAGAGCCGCATCACAGCTGTCCGCCGTGCAGAGGTCACCGTCGTCGCAACTCGGTGGACTCCCGGCCAGACACTGCCCCGTGGCGAGATCACAACTCTCCTGCCCATTGCAGAAGGTCCCGTCCTGACACTCGGCGTCCGAGAAGCAGAGCCCCTCGCACGCATCCCCGCACTTCGGGTCCACCGCGAACGGCGGGGAAAGACACGTGTCGTCCGAGTCCTCCTGACCGGAATTCAAGACGAACCGGCAGTTGTCGCAGGCATCCCCCACCGCGTCCCCTCCCCGGGCCAAGAAGCCCAGGGCGTTCGTCAGTAGGGGAAGACCCGTTGTAACACCCAGTGCATGACCTTCGGAGGTGGGATTCAGATTGTTATAGACGGTCCGGCCCACACCGAAGCTCCCGGCCAGCAGCACCGGCCGGCCGGTGTCGTTGTTCTGGCTGACAATGTTCTGGCCCCCGGTGGCGGTGAAGTCCCCGTGGGCGGACGCACCCCAGTTGGAGAGGTCGGCGGCCGTCAGACCCGCCACCACCGGATGGGTGGGATCCACGATCCCGATGTTGTTGCTGGAGGGATTGTTTCTTGGCGTGCTCACGATGCCCGCATGGGGGACCCAGCTGTAGTCCTGGGCGGGGCCACCTCCCATCTCCACGTAGAGGCCACCCCCGTTCGTCACGAACGCGGCGATCTTGGCGGCCGTGGCCGCGTCGATGACGAAGGAGCCGTCCGAGTTGGCGTGAAATACCAGTGTGTCAATCCCCGTCAGATCGGCCGCCGCGAAATTACTGGTAGTCACCAAGTTCCCGCTCAATGCGCTCACCGCCTGGTCGATGTTGACCGTTGTGGGGCCGATCACCAGGACGATGGGGAAAGCCGGCGCGTCGGCGTCCGCCTGATCCGGGTTGAAGACGGTCGGGCAGTTGTCGCAGGCATCCGCCAGACCGTCGGCGTCGGCGTCGAACTGATCGCTGTTGGCGTCGGTAGGACAGTTATCGCAGGCATTCCCCAGACCGTCGGCGTCCGCGTCGAACTGATCGCTGTTGGCGTCGGTGGGACAGTTGTCGCAGGCATCCCCCGCACCGTCGGCATCCACGTCGGACTGATCGCTGTTGGCGTCGGTGGGACAGTTGTCATCGCTGTTGATCACTCCGTCGTTGTCGAAGTCGTTCGACGTGGGGAAACAGATGCCCGTCGGCTGCACGATGTCGGGATGCGTGATCGTCGTCAGCAGGCTGCCACCGGCCACATCGTAGACGCGCAGCCCGTTGGTCACTCCGACGAACAGGCGTTGGTCGGTGGGCCCGAGCGCCATCTGGTCCATGCCGAAGAAGCCCGGGGTCGGGGTGACCGGAAGATCGAGAACCTTGACCCCGAAGTCCCCGGTGCCCCGGTCGAAGTCGAAGGCCTCGACCGCGCTTGAGCCGCCGCTGGCACGGCCGAACGCCAGATTGCCCGTCCGGTTGATCAGGCCGCTGATGGCTTGACCACCGCGCAGCAGCTGGGCCTCGATGGGAACGAGCCCCGGGATCGTGAACGACAGAAGATCGTCTTGCTGCGTACGAACCACGACTCCGGTAGCGCTGCCCGGTGAGCAGTAGACGTTAACGCTGTCCGTGTTGAGGCCCATGAACACGTCACCGGTGTCGGTCAACATGCCCGACGCGTCCAACGTCAACCGGCGCACGGTGCTGCCAAAGAGCGACGTGACCAGCACCGAGCCGTCGTCGCAGACGTCGACCGACGTGCAATCCGTCCCGAGGTTGAACGTATCGATCTCTGTGCGAGTCTCGACATCGATCACCGAAACGGGCTGGACTGCCGAGCCGTCGCAGACGACGAGATACGAGTTGTCCGGTGTCAGGACCGTGTCATCGCCGCTGTTGGAGATCGGAATCGGATTCGGTCCTCCGGACAGCGCCGGCGGCGTGGCCGTGAGGTCAATGACCCAAATCTCGGATTCGAAGTTGGTCACGAAACCGAGACTCTGGTCCCCCGTGATCGAGCAGTCCCCAATGGCCAGGCCGGGGCTAATCGGGACCGAGCCCAGGACGGCGTACGTGTCCGCGTCGAACACGATCACCTTGTCTGTCGTGTCGTCGGCGACCATGCCCAGAACCCCCGCCTGCGCCGCTGAGACGGCGGCGGTGAACAGCAGGGCCGCAACGATCAACAGACGCTGGCTCATTCCGTGGGCGGTCATGAGGCGGGCTTGGAACACCGAGTATCCGGGCATGGATCTCTCCCTGGTTCTGGCGGCCAGGCGGACACGGTGGTGGCTTCCGCCGCGATTTTCTTCACTTCTCGAGAATATACTTCTATGTTTAGGCAGAGGAGTTCCCATCGACTCCGCGAGATCGCACTTCGCCCTGCCTGACTACCAACCGCAGGTGAAGTGGGCCACCGATTTGGTCATGTTCATCGTCGAATCGAGCAGCTCGGTATGCTGATCGCACGATATTGGACGCTCTGACCTTACCGGCGAGACAGCGCGCAACGAATACGATCCTGAGGGTCGGGGGGAAGCAAGAAGTAGAGGCTCCAGCCCAGGCCCACCAGCAACAGCAGGGCGCCCAGCAAATGGGTGAGCGCCGCCACGCTCTGTACGGAGGACTCGCCCAGCAGGCCGAAGCGGTAGAACAGCTCGTTCCAGTCGTGATCGCCTCCGCCCACCAGAGGGAGGTTCAGGGATCGCGTGTCGGCCATGTAGTGGGCGATGACCGCGTCCCTGTCGTCATTTCCCTTGCGGCATGGTGCTTCTCGGCGGGCCTCTCGAGGCACCGCGGACGACACGGGGGCCCTTGCCGCCGGATGGGATCTGCCTGTAGGCTCGGTGCCCACAGAGAGGGATCGCTCATGAACCGATCACAATCCAAGGCAAACCTGGCCGTCCTGCTTCTCCTGACCCTGGCCGCCTGCGCGGTGAACCCGGCCACGGGAAAGCGGCAACTGATCCTGGTGAGCGAGGGCAAGGAGTTGCAACTGGGCAAGGAGAACGACAAGGCGGTGCTGGCGCAATTCGGCCGCTACGAGGACGAGGCCCTGCAGACCTACGTCCGGGAGATCGGCGAGAAGCTGGCGGCGCGCTCCGAGCGGCCCGACCTGGAGTGGAGCTTCAAGGTCGTGGATGACCCGCTGGTCAATGCCTTCGCGCTGCCGGGTGGCTACATCTACGTGACGCGCGGCATCCTGGCGCACTTCAACAGCGAGGCCGAGATGGCCTCGGTGCTGGGGCATGAGATCGGTCACGTCACCGCGCGCCACAGCGTGAACCAGATGAGCAAGGCACGGCTCGCCTCCATTGCCCTGGGCGCGGGTATGCTGGTGAGAGAGGATCTGCAGGCGCTGGGCGGCGTGGCCGAGGCGGGACTGGGTGTCCTGTTCTTGAAGTTCGGCCGCGATGACGAGCGCCAGGCCGATGACCTCGGGCTACGCTACCTGATCAAGAGCGGCTACGACCCCCGTCCCATGGCCGCTGTGTTCACCACGCTGAAACGGGTGAGCAGGGCCGGCGGTGGCGACCGGCCGCCCGGCTGGATGTCCACCCACCCGGATCCGGAGAACCGCGAGCAACGCACGAACCAGGCCATCCGGGAGCGCGAGCGCGACTTCTCCAACAGCCTGGTCCGCCGGGAGGAGTACCTGCGGAAGATTGACGGCATCGTCTTCGGTGACGATCCCCGGCAGGGATTCCTGCGCGGGCAACAGTTCTTCCACCCGGAAATGCGCTTCCGGATCGACTTCCCCGACGACTGGAAGGTGGTCAACCAACGCCAGGCGGTGGTCGGCATGAGCAGTGATGAGAAAGCCGTGCTGCAGCTCACGCTGGCGGCGAAGAGCACCACCGAGGAGGCTCTGCGCAAGTTCATGGCCCTGGACGGGGTGACACGCACGCGGACATGGACCGATGAGATCAACGGGCTGCCTGCCCGATGGGGTTCCTTCACGGTGGCGCTTCAAGGGGGCACGGTGGAGGGGGAGGTGGCGTTCGTGGCGTACGACGGACGGGTGTTCCAGATCCTGGGCTTCGGAAACCAGTCGTCCTGGGGCGCTCATCGTCCGTCGGTGAGAGCCACCACCGCCAGCTTTCGGCGACTGACGGACAGCGACCCGCTGAACGTACAGCCCCGGCGGCTTCGCATTGTCCGTCCGGAGACAACGCAGAGCCTGGAGGAGTTCGCCCGTAGCCACCAGGTCACCATCTCCCAACGGCAACTGGCCATCCTCAACGGGCTGGTACGCGACGAGCCTTTTCGAGCGGGGCGCGCCTACAAGGTCGTGCAGGGCGGCACGCTGTCCGAGATCACGGACGACTAGTTTCCACCCTCACGTCTTGGGGCGCAGCGGCCACCGCAGGTACGCCACCACCGCCAGCACGGCGGCGAGCAACAGCGGCACGAGCACCGCGACACCTTCGTTGTTGGAGATGTGGGTCCATGCCGCTCCCAGCATCAGCAGCACCAGCCCGGGCGCCGCCCACCCGGCCGTCATGGGAATGAGCAGCCCGATGGCGCCGAGCAGCTCCAGAGTTCCCGTGAGCGTGAGAAACCAGCCCGGGTATCCCCAGTGCTCGAAGTTGGCGACTACCGTCGCTTCACCCATCAACTTCGGCACGGCGGAGATGAGAAAGAGAACACCCAAAAGAATCTGCAGCACCCAGCCGACAATGTTCTTTGCCTTGGATTGGCTCATGACCGTATCCTTTCAGGACTCCACATCGCCGCCGCACACCAGTGGACTGCTCACGACAGGAAAGGATAACATGGTATTCCCTGAACCCCGGAGATCGTCAGGTGTCAGGAGGAAAGCCGCCCCGGAGCGGGGCCTTCCAGCGGATGAACGGTCGCCACGGACTCGGGCTCCTGCAGGACCAGTTCCCGCACGCTCAACTCTCCGAGTTCATCGGCCACCGCCGCACGCATTCTGTCCACCACTTCGTCCACCGGTCCGGGGCTTGCCAAGCGATCGAGCTGCAGCAACTCCGTCTCCCCCGCCTCGCGCACCGCGGTCAGCAACTCGTTCACGTGGATGGTCTCGATGTCCCGCGCCGGCAGGTACGCCGGCGGCTCGGAGGCGGTCCGCTCCACGAATCCTGCCCCGTCCAGGAGCACCAGCAGCTGGTTCACCGGATCCTCCGGCATGTCCAGGTGTGCCGCCAGCGAGGCCAGGGTCCACGGCCTGCGATTATGGTAGTGATGCGAGCCGATGAGGAACATGACCCCCAGCGCCAGGCGCTCCTTCAGACGGTTGCTGAGCACCAGGTGCACCTGCTTGATGGTGATGTAGCGTGGGTTCTGGGAATAGAACGCGATCTGTGCGCCGAGCAGCAGGATGAACCAGTTCAGGTAGAGCCAGATCAACAGCAGGATGAGAATGGCAAAGCTGGAGTAGATGGCGGGAAAGCGCGTCGAGGACGCGACGAAGGCGGCGAACCCCCAGCCGGTGGTCTGCCAGGCGAAGGCCGCCACCAGCGCGCCGACGGCGGCTGAACGCACGCGCACACGGGTGTTGGGCACGAAAACGTAGATGAAGGTGAACGCGATCCAGACCAGGAGGTAGGGGGCCAGCCTGGTGGCCAATTCCATGAGCCGTCCCAGCGGCGCCACGGACTCCAGCCCTCGCGCCAGCGTGGCGGTGAGGCCCAGGGCGGTGAACACCAGGACCGGACCAACGAGCACCACGCTGAGGTAGTTGCTGAAGCGCTGGCCGATACTGCGCAGGCTGTTGATGTGCCACACGAAGTTGAAGGCGGACTCGATCTTCTGCATCAACGAGATCACCGTGTAGATCAGCAGGCCCACACCCACGGACCCGAGAACGCCCACACGGATGTTCTCCACGAAGCCGACGATGTTATCGGCCACCTCCCGTCCCTTTTCGCCCAGCGGCTCCATGAAGTTGTAGAGGAACGGCTCGAGCTCGTTATGGGCGCCGAACGCCTTGAGCACGGAGAAGCTGACGGCCAGCAACGGGACCAGCGATAGGAGCGTGGAGTAGACCAGGCTCATGGCACGCAGGTTGAGGTCGCCCTGCAGGAGATCCCGGATCAGGACGTAGAGGAAGCGTGCCGTGCGCAGCAGGAGCCTGCGGAGGGCCGGCAGGGAGCGCAGCTCGGGTTCCCAGATCTGGGCGCTCAGAAGCGCCCGGTATCTCTGGAGAATACCGTTCGCGGCGCCAGCGGAGGGTTCCGTGCTGGAGCGGGATGGATCGTCCCGGATGTTCATCGGCGCTCATTATAGGTCCTGGTGCGACGGACGACCAGCCGGGGAAAGACCACACAGCCCGGATTGCCCGGTTGACAACCCAGGGCGGGAGTTCTTACAATATAGTCAAGGGAGGAACAAATCGAGGGATGCAGCCCACGCTGCGTGGGCCCGTGACAAGGAGATTGCATGGCGCAGCGCGAAAGCGACCTGGATTCCTACCCCAGCCTGGTTCCCCTCACCCGTGAAGCACGGACCGCTGCGTCCGGTGGAGACATTCTCGTCGAGGCGCTGCCATTCCGCATGGGACGCGACCTCCGTGACGGCCGGCACTCACTGTTGCGCCTGTTCCGCAAGGAACGGCGCCGCTCCCGCGAGACGGGACCCAACCATGTCTACCTCGCCGAGCACAACCGCCCGCACCGTGTCAGCCGCCAGCACATCCTCATCGACCAGGAAGGCGGCCGCTTCTACGTCGAGGACCAGCGCAGTGCATGCGGCACGCTGGTGGAGGGCGAAGCACTGGGCGGCCAGCGTGAGGGAGGCCGGCGCTGGCTGAACCACGGCGACGTGATCATCGTCGGCGGCAACCACTCACCTTTCGTCTTCAAGTTCCTGAGCCCCAACGGCTCGGGAGACTGAGCCTGGTGGCGGCAAGGATGCAGCCTCCTTTCCGCCGGCGTTTCCTGGCCGTGGTCGTCCTCGTCGGCGCGGCATGGTCTCTCCCCTCCACCCCCATGGACAAAGCGCCGGGTGTGCTATGGGAGTTTGACTCCGACGGCTGAGTGTTCATCACGCCTGCGGTCGCGGGCGACCTCCTCTACATCGGCTCCTGTTCCGGCGTGTTCTACGCCTTCGATCGGGCCACCGGCGATGTGCGCTGGTCCCATGACACCCAGACGGACGGTGCACGCTGCAGCTTCCATGGCGACCTGCTGGTGGCCGATGGGCTGATCATCGTCGGCTCCGATTCCCCCGAAATGGGGCATCTCTACGCCTTCGAGGCCGAGACCGGGACCATCCGCTGGAAGAGGCACATGGGACGTGGCGTTCCCACGGACATCCTGCGCTACGAGGATCACGTCCTGTCCGTCACCATGGACGGAGAGCTGTTCGCCGTGGATCTGACCAGCGGCGAGTTGCGCTGGAGTATTCCTCCAGATATCACGCCGCCGGACTTCCGCGCCGCATCCGCCGTGCTGATGGACTTCACGGCGTTCTTCGTCGGTCCGGACGCCCGGGTCTACGCCGTGGATGCCGCCTCGGGAAAGATCCTGTGGCGAAGGGACCTGGGCGCGCGCCCCACGACCTCCCTGGCGCGAATCGGCAGCAGCCTGTACCTGGGGACCGAGGATAAGCGGTTGATCCGCCTGGATACATACAGCGGCCGTCTGCAAGGGATGGTGCGGACCGAAGGTCGCCCGTTCGGCACGCCGGTGGCGGCGGACAACTCGCTGTTTCTGCTCACCTCGCCAGGCATGTTGACCCGCTTCGATGCCTCGCTACACAAGCTGTGGTCTCGGATAGCACCCACCGAGTGGAGCTCGTTCCGGCCGCTGCCTCACGGTGACGGGATCCTGGCCGGAGACGAAGGCGGCGAGCTGTTCTCGTTCGCTCTGGATGACGGCGCCCTGCAGTGGAGCGATGTGTTCGAGGGTGCCGTGCGCGGCCTGGGCTCGGCGGACGACGTGATCTACGTGGGCACGCTGAAGGGCATGACGTATGCCTACCGGCCGGGCCTGGTGGACGACGCAGCGACCGTGGTGAGCCGGGCGCAGCCCGTGCCGGAGGCTCTGCCCGAGTGCGAGCCGCTGCCACCGGGAGCCACCACCGTTCTCGGCAAGGGCGGCATTGTTGTCTTTGGCGAGCTTCACGGCACCCGGGAGGGTCCGCGGGCCTTCGGGGCGCTGGCCTGTGCCGCCGTCCGCAATACAAAGTTCGTGCTGGTGGGCCTCGAGTTTCCGGTGGAGGAGGAGGACATCCTGCAGGCCGCGTTCACCGCACCCTCCCCGGCCGAGGCGGAGTTCATGCTGCTGGAGTCCGGTTTCTTCTCCCGGGACTATCAGGACGGCCGCAGCAGCCGTGCCATGGTCGACCTGATCCTGCGGTTGCGCTCGCTGCACGAGCAAGGTGCGCAGCTCGGTGTATTCTCCTTCGTCCCGGCCACAACGGAGGACCGCGACCGGCTCATGGCCGCCCACATCGCCGCCGTGCGCGGAGAGTACCCCGAGGCCACGTTCCTCCTGCTCAGCTGCAACCTGCATGCCCGCAAGAGCAAGGGCAGTCCGCAGGATCCGGAGTTCACGTCCATGACCTACCATCTGACACAGTCGGGCCACTCCCCCCGTTCCGTCCGCTTCACCCATGCCGGCGGGAAGTCCTGGTACTGCAGCTCCGGCAGCAGCGAGAGCTGCGGGATCAAACCCACCGGCGGCAGGGACCAGGGCCCGGATCCCCTGTTCGAGTTCCTGCCGCCCGACGCCTCGGACAACTACGACGCCGCCCTCTACCTGGGACGCGTGAGCCCATCGAGACCGGCAACCGGCACGCGCGTTGGCAATGCCACGCCTTAGCAACCCGTCACGGTACGTGTGGATTTGCCTGGCGCTGGCGCTCCTGGCGCTACCTGCCTGCGCGCAGACGCTCGCCGAGAAGCTCGCCCTGCGCTACACGCCCGTGCCGCTGCACACGGAGGAGCCGGGACGGGTGCAGGTGGGCAAGTTGATCTACCGCGGCGGCATCCACGTGGAGCCGGAGAAACGCCATCCGCGCTTCGGCGAGATCTCCGGCCTCCTGGTGAGCCCGGACGGACGCCGGTTGCTGGCAGTGCAGGACTTCGGCTGGTGGCTCACTGCCGAGCTGCTGCATGACGAGAAGGGCAACCTGGTGGGTATCCGGGATGCCTTCATCGCGCCCATGCTGGGCGCCGACGGGTCGGCGCTCACCGGCAAGGATGCCGACGCGGAGGCGGTGACTCTGCCTGCAGGGCAGGCGTTCGGAGGTGACGTCCTGGTGAGCTTCGAAGCCCATCATCGGGTGGATCGCTACCCCTTCGGGGCCCATGGCTTCGCCGCGCGGCCGCAGCCGGTGCCCATGCCGGAAGCGTTGCGCGAGGCGCCGCAGAACGGCGGGCTGGAAGCCATCACCAGTCTGCAGGATGGTCGGCTGCTGGGCATCACCGAGTTACACGCCAACGAGGACGGAAACCTGCGGGGTTGGCTCGTGCAGGGACCGCAGTTCGACTCCGTCAGCCTCGGTCTCGATGGTGCATTCTCCGCCACCGATCTCGGGACCCTCCCCGGCGGGGACATCGTCGTCCTCGAGCGCCTGTTCCTGCCCGGCTTCGCCAACAGCATGCGCATCCGCCGCATCCCACACGCTGCCATTCGCCCCGGCGCCGTCCTGACCGGCGAGGTGCTGGCCGAGATGGACCGCCGCTACAACATCGACAACATGGAGGCCCTGGCCGTCCGCGTCACCCCGGCCGGCACGGTCCTGCTCTACGTCGCCTCGGACGACAACCGCAACCCACGCCAGCGCACCCTGCTGCTGCTGTTCGAGATGGCGCCCTAGCCACCGGCCTGTGCCTGCCGCAGATGTTGCTGCAGGGATGGACGGTGCGGGCTGAGCTCGGCGGCCTTCTGCAGATGCTTCACAGCTTCTCCGGCATCGCCGCGCTTCAGCCGCGCCAGGCCCAGGGTGTGCTGCGCCGGAGCCCGGAAGCCGAGGCCGCGGTGGGGATCAAACGGGACGTCCATCTGCTCTTCCAAGGCTTCGGTGGCCAGAAGGACGCCGCCCTCGAGATCGAGGTCGCCCGCCACCAGGGTCCAGGCCAGCAGTTCCTTCGTGGACGGAAGGGGGTTCTTCGCCAGGAGTTCCTCGGCCAGCGCTCGCGCCTCCTCCGGGCGTCCTTGGGCCAGGAGGACGTAGGTCTGTAGTTCATCGATCAGCGGCACAAGGGGCCCATAGTTGCGCATCTCCCCGATCAGGCGCTGCGCTTCACCGACCTCTCCTTCGAGCAACCGCACGATGGTCAGGCCCTGTAGCGCCGAGGGGTGCCGGGGGTTCCTGTCCAGCACGTTGCGGAACGTGTCGCTGGCTTGAACCAACTCCCCCTGCCGCAGCGCCACGAACCCCAGCCCGGTCAACCCCTTGGGATCCACCTCGGGGTCCAGCGCCATCCCCCTGCGGAAGGAAGCCTCCGCCCGGTCCAGCAGACCCAGGCTGAGGCACATCCATCCGACGCCGTGGTTCGGGTCCGTATCCAACTGCCACCGATCTTGCTTGGTGGCCAGGGTGTTCAGTGCCTCCTGGACCAGCGCATCGGCGTCATCTAACTCGCCGGCCACCAGGTGCGCCAGGATACGGAATCTGTGGGTGCTGGAACTCTGCGGCGCCTCTGTCACGGGAACCTCTGCCTGCTCCATCGCCCTATCGTAGTCGCCTCGGAACAGGGAGAGGTACATCAGGCCGATGTGCAGGCCCCAGTGCTTCGGGTTGACCTTCAGACCTTCCTGGTAGATGGCCTCGGCTTTGTCCAGCTCCCCGCTGATGCTCAGCGTCAGCCCCAGCTGGAACAACAGGGAGGGGTAACTCTGATCGGGATCGGCCTCGCGGGCCCGCTGGAAAAACTCCAATCCACGGCGGGTATCTCCCGAGTTCCGGAAGGCCGTCCCCAGCGCCTGGTTGAAGTTGACCTGCTGTGCCGGCGTGGTGTGGAGCTTCTGCGCCTCGGCGATGGCGCGCTCCTGCTGTTCGGCTCCGCCCCACAGGATGGACAGGGAGGCCATGGTCAGGGCGACCGGCGGGATTCCCGGCGCCTCGCGGTTCCATTGCTCCATCTGCGCCAGCGCGTCGGTCCCCCGATGCCGGTCGATATCCAGGAACACATTGCTGAAGCGGTACGTCGGGTTGTTCGGGTTGCGCTCCAGTTCCCTGCGCACGAGGTCAGCCACCTCCTCGTACTTGAGCTGCCCCTGGAGATTCTGGAGGAGGAGCCTGCTGAGCGACGCGCTCTGGCTCTCCGGGTCCGCCGCCAGGGCCTTCTCGAGGTATGCCGCCTCGCGCTCCGGGGCGGGCCGCCGGCGCGCAGCTCTTGCCAGCTCCGTGTAGAGATCCTGGCGCTCCCCCGGCGTGGTATTGACCTCCAACGCGTCAGCCAGCGCCTTGTCGACGGCGGCCTCCTCGCCGGCTAACTCCAGTGCTGCCGCCAGGTAGCGATGAAACAGGGGCTTTCCGGGAGACTGCTGTCGGAGCCGGCGGAAACGGGCCACCGCCTCGTCATACTTCTTCTCGTTGCGGTAATGGTCGTACAGGTGCTTGTACGCCAGCGCGAATTCAGGGTCCAGTTCCACGGCGCGCTCGAAGGCCTGCGCTGCTTCGTCTTCTCTTCCGCCGCCCGGGAAATGGAACAGGGCCTCGCCCAGCGAGTACCAGACCTCCTTCTCGTCGCGATGCTCGCGGGAAAGGCGCTGGAAGATGGGCAGGGCATCGCCGAAATCGCGCGCAACCATGGCCAGGGTCCCCTCGGCGAACAGCCTCTCCTTCTCCGTCAGGTAGAGATCACCGGAGAGCAATGTCTTCAGAGGTTCCTCCGCACCTTGCAGGCTCTCGCCGGCCCACCAGCGTGCGATGGCCAGCTTGGAGTACGCCTGGCTGAACTTCGGGTCGATCTCCAGCGCCTTCTCCAGTTCGTCCGCAGCAAGGTCATACTGCTCGTCGTTGAGCAGGTCCACGCCGGCGAGATAGGTCTGGTAGGCCTCCACCGAGGACGTGGTCTTGTCCTTCACCGCCATCCGGATGCCCTCCTCCAGGATGGCCCCGGGCAGGTCGGTGACGATCTGCTCGCTGAGCTGGTCCGCGATCTGGAAGAGATCCGTGCCGTCGATGCGGTTGGATTGCAGGACCGTGCCCGTCTGCACGTCGGCCAGCTGTGTGGTGAGCATCCAGCGGCCGCTGATCTGGCTCAGGCTGCCGGTGAGCATGTGCTGCGCGCCGGCGCGGCGCGCCACCGCGGTGGCCGACTCCTTGGCGCCGGTGCGGCCGGCGTCACGCCCTTGCACCTGCTTCTGCAGGTCGTAGAGGCGCTGGCTGCTGAACACCTTCACCGCGCCGCCTGAAAGGTCGGTGATCAGCAACTCCTGCAGGATCTGCCCCAGGCGCTCCGGGTCCTCGACATCCTTGAGGTTCTCGAACATGAACACCGCCAGCGAGTTGGCCTGCGGGACGGGGGCGCCGGCGCGGTCGCCGCGAAGCAGCCACGGCAAACCGACAATGACCAGGACCAGCGCCAGCGCGGCCAGCGCCACCGGGAGCGGTTGCTGCCACCAAGGCCGCGCCTGAGCGGCGCTGCGCGACGGCAGCACACTGGTGAACGAAGTATCCGACGTGTCCCCTGCCGGGGCGAGATGCTGCAGGTCCACCACGAGATCGCGCGTGTTCTGGTAGCGGCGGTCCACGTCCTTGTCCAGGCACTTGTCCAGCACCCACTGCACCGATGAGGGGATCTCCGGATTGAAGCCGGCCACCGGCTGCGGGACCTTGTGAAGAATGTCGCTGAGGATGTCCGTGGTGGTGGCCGCCTTGAACGGCGGCGCGCCGGTGACCATCTCGTAGAACGTGCTGCCGAACGAGAACAGGTCGGTGCGGAAGTCCACCTCCAGGCCGCGGGCCTGCTCCGGTGACATGTAGGTGGGCGTGCCGATGACCATGCCGTCGCGGGTCTTGCTGGCCAACACGGTCTCATCGTCTTCGCTGACGGGGGCCGGTTGCTCCTCCAGAAGCCGGGCCAGACCGAAATCGATGATCTTGGCGTGGCCGTCCTTGGTGACGATGACGTTGTCCGGCTTGAGGTCACGGTGGACGATACCCGCCTCGTGGGCTGCGGCCAGTCCCTCGGCGATCTCCTGGGCCAGGTGCAGGGCGTGACCCAGCGTGAGGGAACTACGTTCGATGAGGGAGCGTAGCGTGTCCCCCTCCACCAGCTCCATGGCGATGAAGATGACGCCGTCGGCTTCGTCGATCTCGTGCACCGTGGCGATGTTGCGGTGCGTCACCGCCGCGGCGGCGCGTGCCTCCTTCATGAAGCGCGCCGCACGCTCCTGGTCCCCCATCAGGTGCGACGGCAGGACCTTGATGGCCACGGTGCGGCGCAGCTTGAGGTCCTCGGCCTGGTAGACCACGCCCATACCGCCCGCGCCGATGCGCGAGTCGATACGGAAATGGGATAGGGTCTTGCCTTCCATGGTGGCTCCAGGGCCGCCGGCATGTGGAGACCGGGGCAGAGCCCATTATTATAGCGCATCGGCGTCCGGGGGCAACACAACTCATTGACAGGTAGCCCCTTAGACTGCCCCACCGGAACTCCAGGACCGCGGCCGTTGCCGCTGCGTAATAATTCCTGTGAGATTTTCCGGCCCGGCACGTTCTATGTGCGTATGAGGCACGACGAGGAGATGCAGCGGCTGCATCGCCTGGCGGCGCCGGAGTCCCGAGGGAGCACTTGAGCCAGGACAGCAGCTCTACCCGGCCGAGCTTCGAGAAGCTCTACGACGCGCACTTCGATGCGATCTTCCGCTTCGTGGTGTACCGCGTGGGCAACGTGGCCGAGGCCGAGGATGTGACGTCACAGACGTTCTTCAAGGCGCTGCGCGGCTACTGGCGCTTCCGCTGGCTGGGCGGCTCGGCGTCGGCGTGGCTCTACCGCATCGCGGCCAACGAGGTGGCCAGCCACTTCCGCCGCCAACGCCCTTCGCGGCCGCTGGAGCACGTCCCTGCGCTGGTGCTCCAGGAAGCGCAGGAGGCGGAGCGCTCCCTGTCGCGCAACGAGATCTTCGTGGAGCTCACGGCTGCCCTGCGCCGCCTGCAGCCGGATGAGCAGACGCTGGTGGTGCTGCGCTATCTGGAAGAGAAGCCTTTTAACGAGATCGCCGAGATCGTCAGGAGACGAACCGGCACGGTGACCATGCGCACGCATCGTGCCCTACAGAAGCTGAAGACGGAGCTGGAGAAACGAGGTGTCGACCATGAGAGATTTAGAGAAGGATTTGCAAACCCTGTCCCGCCCAGATATCCAGGTGGACCGGTTCAAGCAAACCCTACGCCGTGACCTGCAGGCATCGATGAGCCGGGCCGGCGCACCGCGCTGGAGGTTGGCGTTCACCGCGGCCAGTGCGACCGCGGCGACCTTCGCCTTCCTGCTCCTGATCTTCGTCCTGGACCCGGCGGTGCCGGCCAGGCTCCATGCATCCGTGGCGGGCGGCCTGCCGCCACAGACGACCGCAACCGAGGCCACCGGGGCACCGGCAACCGACCTGCAGAACATCGGTCTGCAGTACTTCCTGGACCAGGCCAATGCCAGTGTCCAGGTCGATGAGGAGTTCCTACAGCGCTGGTATGCGGACAGGGCCCGTCCGGTCAGCGTGAAGTCGGTGGAGGATGAGAAGATCATCGCGATCCGCCAGTTCGTGTTGACCAACGGCGAACGCGTCGTCGTTCTGACCGAGATCGGGTCGGAGGGTCAGCAGAAGGACGTGCAGTCACTCACAGCAAGCAATCGCAACTTCTGAGGGCTCCGCCACGGACGCCCCTGATGGAGGCAGGAACATGAAGAGGTTTTGCATCCTACTGGCTTTGATGCTCGTGACAGGTCTGGCTTTCGCCGACGGTGAGGGCCGTGGATATCTCGGCGTCACCATTACCACGGTGGAAAACGTCGATGAGGGTAGTGAGCAGGATGGGGTCTACATCAGCGGCATCTCGCATGGCTCGGGCGCCGAGTCCGCCGGCCTGAAAGCGAAGGATCGTATCGTCTCCATCAACGGCCATAGGGTCGAGATCATGGACGATCTGGAGGCACAGTTGAAGATCTCGCGACCCGGCGATGCCGTCGATGTGGTCGTGCTTCGCGGAGGCCGCGAGGAAGGCTTCCAGGTGATCCTGGGTGAACGCTCCGAAGATAGGGCGAAGTTCGAATTCGGGAAACGCAAGTACCTGGTGGAGCTCAAGGAGCCGCGCGCGCGCCTGGGCGTGCAGAGCCAGACGCTGAGCCTGCAACTGGCCGAGTTCTTCGAGGTGGATCACGGCGTGCTGCTTACCGACATCGCCGAGGGGAGCGCGGCGCAGACGGCAGGGTTGCGCGCAGGCGATATCATTCTCGAGGTGGCCGGCCACACCATCGCCGACACCAGCGACATCTTTGCCGCCCTGGACGGCCGCAATCCGGGAGAGACCGTCGAGGTCACAATGCAGAGCCGTGGCCGGCTGGAGGTCCTTGCGGTCACCCTGGACGAAGCCATGGACAGGCATAAGATGGCCGCCTTCAACGTCATGCTCACGAAACAGAGCGCGTCCAAGACGATGCAGCTGGAGGTCCCCGGAAGCGCAACATTCGAGTTCAGGAAGTCAGAGGACAGCGCGGAGGCCATCCGCGCGAAGATCCCCAAGCAGGAGCAGGAGCTCGAGCGCCTGAGCAAACAGCTGGAGCGCCAGGGCAACGACTAGAAAGCCCAGCAAGCACGCAAGAGGCCCGGCGTGGAAACACGCCGGGCCTTTGTTCTTGCCGGATCCGGACCGTTTTGCACACCCCTCCGGGTTCACCTCTGTGCCGCTCGCTCAGGGCAGCCTGGTCCGGATCACTCGCAGGCGTCTCCGATGCCGTCGCCGTCGGAGTCGTGCTGAAGGGCGTTGCAGACGTCCGGGCAGTTGTCGACACCGTCCGGAATGTGGTCCCCTTGCGCCCCTGGCAACCCTGGGTCGCAGTCATTACCCACGAGCGGGACCTGGATGTCGTCGCCCTGGGCCACCGTGTCGGCCTTGCCATTCGCGCCGGCCCAGATCATCGGGTAACCGAAGATAAATATGTCGTCCGCAGCGGCGGCGCTGTCAATGACGCCGTTCAGACCGGCCGTGACCACGACGCCGTAATCCGGCTCTCGATCGAGAAGTCCATCGCAGGCGTCGCCGCGGCCGTCCCCGGGAAGACCGTGAATGCCCGTATCGGCCTGGCTGGGGTTGTAGATTCTCGGGCAGTTGTCATGGATGTTGACGAGCCGATCGCCGTCCAGGTCGATCCATCGGTTGAGAAGACTGCGATACGATTGCGGAAGGTAACCCCTTCGCTGATGGGCCTTCTTCAGATGGTGCTGGGCCCTCACAGGATCCGGCGTTCTGAGTATTATTTTTCCCATGGCGTTCAGGCCATGAAACGGACGAGCCCAGTGCACGCCAAGGGCCAGGTCCGCGTACGGGGCGTAAATGCTCCCCGCGTGGGCGTTGGAGACGGTCTCCAGCGCGATTCTCCCCGCTTCCAGGTGATCGCCCCCCAGTAGCCAGACGAACCGACGAGCTTGCGAACTCAGAAACAGCTCACGAGCCATCGGGTCGCACAGGCCATAGTCCACGATGTTCACGGTGGCGGACGGGGACATGACGCTCTCCCCGGCCGCACCAAACCCGGCAAAGCTCGCCCTGAGCTGGCTTGATTGTTCCTGATTGATCCCTGTCCCGAACCATACGCTGAACCGGAGATCGTCCCGCTCATCCACACGGAGGCTCTTGAGCGGGAGGTCCGCATCAAAATGCTTCGGTGTTCCAAGGCGACGAAACGGCTGGCCGTTGTCTGCAGCCCAAAGCGTCGCGAA
>CBDVAL010000045.1:0-18440 GCA_965371955.1 uncultured bacterium
AACCTTCCTGTTCTCGGGCACCGTGCAGGACGGCAAGTTCCGAGGCACCCATGCCGAGACCGAGGAAGGTAGGGAACTTAGCACCGGAACCCTCACTCTGAGCGGATAGCGCAACGTACTCGCAGGACAGCCGTTGTTCCTACTGGACCCCGGCAGCACCGCTTCCGGACGAGCCATGCTCACACGTGACAACATCTGCATACGCGATCATTTCGACGAGATCGCGCCGCGCTACGATCTGACCAACCGGGTCCTGTCACTGGGCATCGACACGCGCTGGCGCAGGTTCGCCGTCCGCCAGCTGTCCGATGTTCGCCCGGACGCCACCATCCTCGATCTGGCGTGTGGAACCTGTGACATGGCGGCGGAGCTGACGCGTCAGCGTCCCGGAGACCGGGTCGTCGGCGCGGATCTGAGCTTGAAGATGCTGGAACGGGGAAAGAAGAAGAGCCTCGGGGTCGGCCTGATCAACGCCCCGGCCGAGGCGCTACCGTTTGCCGACGGGACGTTTCATGCGGTGATGATCGCCTTCGGCATCCGCAACGTACCCGATTTTCCCAGGGGCCTGCGTGAGATGCTGCGTGTCCTGCGCCCCGGCGGCAAGGCGTGCATCCTGGAGTTCTCCACGCCACCATCCACGCTGTTCGCGCGGATCTACCGTCTCTACTTTCTGCATGTGCTACCCCACATAGGCGGCTGGCTCACCGGCCGTCGTGCCGCGTACCGCCACCTGACCGACTCCGTGTCGGGGTTCCCGGACGCCGAGCCCTTCAAGGAATCCATGCAGGAGGCCGGTTTCCAGGACGTGAAGTACCGTCGGCTTACCGGGGGCATCGTCTGTGTTCATACCGGCATCCGGCCGGGCCTCTAGTCCTCGAACAGCGACAGGAACTCCCCGTATCCTTCCTTCTCCAGGTCCTCGCGAGGGATGAACCGCAACGCAGCGGAGTTGATGCAATAGCGCATCCCGGTGGGCGCAGGACCGTCGGGGAACACGTGTCCGAGGTGTGAGTCCGCCTGCCGGCTGCGCAGCTCACTGCGCTTGTAGAACAACTTGTCGTCCTCCAGCTCCTGGAGGTTCTCCTCCCGCAGCGGCCGCGAGAAGCTCGGCCACCCGGTTCCCGAGATGAACTTGTCCGTCGAACTGAACAGTGGCTCCCCGGAGACGCGATCCACGTAGATTCCTTCCTTCTTGTTGTCCCAGTACTCGTTGTGGAACGCCGGCTCGGTTCCCTCCTCCTGGGTCACGTGATACTGCAGCGGCGTCAGGCGCGCCCGCAGCTCGAGATCGGAAGGCTTGAGGAATTCCTTAGGTCTCTGCAGGGCAGTGGCTTGCGTCATGCGCTCCACCCCCCAGATACGGTCCAGGAACTCATCGCGCCCGGAACCCGCACGGTACTGATGATAGCGTCCCGGACTCTTCTTGTAGAAATCCTGGTGGTAGTCCTCGGCGGGGTAGAAAGTCGTGAACTCCGTGATGGGAGTCACCATGGGCTTGTCGTAGCGTCCGGAGCTGCCCAGTTCTTGCCGCGATTTCTCTGCTGCCTGCCGCTGCTCCTCGCTGTGGTAGAAGATGGCCGTGCGGTACTGGTTTCCCCGATCGACGAACTGCCCACCGCCGTCGGTGGGATCGATCTGACGCCAGAACACAGACAGCAGATCTTCATAGCGGATCCGTTCCGGGTCGTAGTGAATCTGGATGGACTCCATATGCCGGGTCCTGCCCGCCGCCACGTCGTGGTACCTGGGATTGGGCTGTTCGCCGCCGGCGTAGCCCGAGATGACGGCGGAGATCCCGTCCAGCTTCTCGAACGGGGCTTCCATGCACCAGAAGCAGCCGCCGGCGAAGGTGGCCACGGCCGTTCCCTCAGCGGCGCGCGCGGGCTTCTTGCTGCCGGCCCATCCCATCCAGATCCAGCCGAGAAGAAGCACGCCCAGCACCACCCATCGTCCTCTGGCCATGATCAGATCCTCCTACGTCAGGAACCGGATCAACGCGGCGCGGGCCGGGTTGTTCCCACGCGCGGTTCCTCAACCATTGTTACCGTTTGGAGGCCCCCAAGCCAACCTCGTGTGCTGCCGGCCAGGCCTGCCACCGTTCAGGAACGCAGCAGCCCGCGCGCGGTGGCCAGCACTCGGTCCAGCATGGCGGGCGTCAGGCGGCCGGTGAAGGTGTTCTGCTGGCTGGGATGATAGCATCCCAGCAGAGTTGGGGCACCGTCAGTGCGCACCAGGACGCCGTGGCCGAAGCGCGGTTTCGGCGGACCGGGGCGCTGACCGCGGGCCGTCAGGGCGCGCAGGACCCCGTCGAAGGCGAAGCCTCCCAGGCACAGGATCACGCGCACCCGGCGCATCAGGTCCAGCTCCTCGGTGAGGAACGGCAGGCATCGGTCGCGCTCGTCGGGCCGCGGCCGGTTCCCCGGCGGTGCGCAGCGAACCACCGCCGTGATGCGACAGTCACGCAACTCGAGTCCGTCCCGCCGTTTCTCGGACGTGGGTTGGTTGGCGAAACCCGCACGACACAGCGCCGCATAGAGGAAGTCGCCGGAGCGGTCCCCGGTGAACATCCGTCCGGTGCGGTTGGCCCCATGGGCCGCCGGCGCCAGACCCACCAGCAGCAGCCGGGCGCGCGGGTCGCCGAATCCCGGCACCGGTTTGCCCCAGTAGGTCTCGTTCTGGTAGGCACGCCGCTTGACGCGGGCGGTCTCCCGGCAATGCTCCACCAGGCGCGGACAGGCGCGGCAACGCGTGACGCGGCGATCCAGAGCGGCCACCCCGGCGCTGCCGGAACCAGCGCGGCTCATCGTGCCTCGGCGTCTCTGCCGCGGGCCGGAGCTCCCACGGCTGACTGCCCGCTCGTCGCTGGGTGGAGCCATCCGTCACCTCGATTCAGTCGAAGAAGCGGAACCAGACGATGGCGCCCAGCGCCTTGACGCCGTCCACCCAGGTGATCTTCTTGCCCTCGCTGTAGTCCCTGCCGTGGTAGGAGATGCTGGTCTCATAGATGCGGTAGCCGCCCCGGGCCATCTTGGCGGTGAACTCCGGCTCGAACGCGAAGCGGTTGGAGCGAAAGCGAACGCTCTGCAGGATCTCGGTGCGAAACGCCTTGTAGCAGGTCTCCATGTCGGTGAGGTTCAGGTTGGTGAACATGTTCGACAGCGTGGTGAGCAACCGGTTGCCCACGTAGTGCCAGAAGAACAATACCCGGTGCGTCTCGCCGCTGAAGCGCGAGCCGAACACCACATCCGCCTTGCCCTCCAGGATGGGCGCCAGTAGCCGCGGGAAGTCCTGCGGGTCGTACTCCAGGTCGGCGTCCTGGATGACCACGATATCCCCCTCGGCCATGTCGAACCCCGTGCGCAGCGCGGCGCCCTTTCCCTGGTTCTTCTCGTGCAGCTTCACCCGGATGCGCGGCGGGTCCTCCATCTTCTTCAGCACATCGCGCGTGCCGTCGGTGGAGCCGTCGTCCACCAGCAGGATCTCCTTTTCGATCTCCGGCGCGGCGGCGAGCACCTTCTGCACCAGCTCCTCGACGAACTCGACTTCGTTGTAGACCGGGATCACGACGGATAAGGTTGGTTTCATCGGCCTCACTCGTGGGCGCAGCCTGCCCGCGCGGCAGTCCGGCGATTATAACCCAGAGGCTCGTATGATAAAGTGCTGTCATGAAGAATCTGAAGCTGGACCGTCCGCTGGCGGTCTTCGACCTGGAGACCACCGGTACTTCACCCAGCAGCGATCGCATCGTGGAGATCTGCGTGGCGGTGCTGTCGCCCGACGGCAGCCGTAACGTCGTCACCCGCCGGGTGAATCCGGGCCGGCCCATACCCCCGGACGCCACCAGGGTGCACGGTATCTCCGACGCGGATGTGGCGCAGGCGCCCTCGTTCCGCGACATCGCCCCGGAGCTGCTGCGCCTGCTGGAAGGCTGCGACCTGGCCGGCTTCAACGTGATTTCCTACGACCTACCGCTGCTGCAGGCCGAGCTGGAGCGCTGCAACCTGAGCCTCGATACGACGCAGTGCCGTGTGGTGGATGCCCAGCGCATCTACCACCGCAAGGAGCGGCGCACGCTGTCCGCGGCGGTGAAGTTCTACACCGGGGAGGAGCACACCGGCGCCCACGGAGCCGAGGCGGACGTGCTGGCCACCGCGGCGGTCCTGGACGCGCAGGTGGCACGCTATCCCGACTTGCCCTCCGATGTGGAGGGGCTTGCCCAGGTGAGCCGTCCGGCCGACTGGGCCGACTCGCAGGGCAAGCTGGGCTGGGCGGCGGGGGAGGTGGTGCTGCGCTTCGGCAAGCACCGCGACCAGCCGCTGCGCGACGTGGTGCGCAAGGACGCCTCGTATCTGCGCTGGATCCTGGACAGTGACTTCCCCGGCGACACCAAGAAGCTGATCCAGGACGCCCTGGACGGCCGGCCGTCCCAGCAACAGGGCAACTAGCCGGCATCCTCCGGGTCCTCGTCCACCAGGAAGACACGCTTGCGCATGGCCTCGGCATCGCGGCGGATCTCCACCCTGATCGACTCCAGACCCGCCGCCAGCTCATCGGCGGTCCAGTGAGTGCGCTTCAGGAACGGCGGCGCGCTTCGTCCGGGAGCGCTGTCCGCGGCCAGTTCCAGGTGGAACTCCCATCCGGTATCGGTCTTGCCGGGAGCCACCCGCCAGGTCTCGGACCAGCCGAACACGCGCACACGGAAGCCGGGCGTCTGTTTCATTCTGTCACCCCTCCTCCACGATGATCCTGCCACAGCGGACATGCGGCGCGATATACTCGCCTCCCGGGGAGACCATGGCCGAGTTCGACCGACAAGTGACCTTCATCAGCCTGCGCGAGGAGCAGACCTCGGAGCTGCTCTACCGCGCCTTGGCCGAGCAGGAACACGGGCGCGCGGCCGCCATGTTCCGCAGCCTGGAGAGCGCCTCCGCCCGCCAGGCGAAGCTATGGGAGGAGCGCCTGCAGGCCGAGGGCATCGCGATCCCTCCCTTCCGCTCGCGACTGCGCGCGCGGCTGGTGCTGTGGCTGATCCGCCGGCTCGGGCCGCGCCGTCTGCTCGCCATCCTGCCCGCCATGAAGATCCGCGGGTTGTCTCTCTACCGCGAGGACGACCTGGGCCCCGCCACCGGCGGGCACGAGGAGACACACACCGCCGTTGCCGAGGAGTCGTGGCATCGCGCCAGCCGTGGCGGAGGCCCGTTGCGCGCGGCGGTGTTCGGCGCCAACGACGGTCTCCTGTCCAACGCCAGCCTCATCCTGGGGGTGACTGGCGCCCACCCGGATCCGCAGGTGGTGGTCCTGGCCGGGGTGGCCGGCCTGCTGGCCGGGGGCTTCTCCATGGCGGCCGGGGAGTACGTCTCGGTGCGCACACAGCGCGAGATGCTGGAGCATCAGATCGCCCTGGAGGAGGAGGAGCTACGCTTCATGCCCGAGGAGGAGATCGAGGAACTGACGGTGATCTACCAGGCCCGTGGTCTCGAGGAAGCACAGGCCCGGGAGCTGGCCACGCGCATGATCTCGGATCCCGAGCACGGCCTGCGCACCCTGGCCCGGGAGGAGCTCGGTCTGGACCCCGACTCGCTGGCCTCGCCGCTGGTCGCTGCCGTGGCCTCGTTCTTCAGCTTCGTCAGCGGCGCGTTCGTGCCGCTGCTGCCGTACCTGATGGCGTCAGGGCAGAAAGCGTTGCTGGGAACGCTGCTGGCCACGCTGGCGGCCCTGCTCGGACTGGGCGGTGCCATGAGCCTGTTCACCGGACGCTCGGCGGTCTACTCGGCGTTACGCATGGCGGGCATCGGGGCCCTGGCCGGCGGCCTGACCTACTCCATCGGCCGTCTGTTCGACGTCACGCTGGGTTAGAATTCGGCAGGCGAAAACTCGCGCGGCGTGTTAGTCTCATCCTACCTGACAGCCGAGAGTGGGAGTGCTCGATGAAAACACTGAAGAGCTACGTTTGCGACGCCTGGTACGAGGCCCCGCAGGGGCATGTCCCGCTACGGGATCCGTCGACGGAGGAGGTCATCGCGCAGGCATCGACTGCGGGACTGGACTTCGCAGCGACCCTGCACCATGCACGGACCGTGGGTGGGCCCTCATTGCGCAGGCTCGACGTCGCCGAGCGCGGCCAGATCCTGAACGCCATGTCCAAGGCTCTCCATGCCTGCCGCGATGAGCTCATCGACCTGTCGATGAAGAACACCGGCGTGACCCGAAAGGACGCCAAGTTCGACCTCGACGGTGCCACCGGCACGCTGGCCTACTACGGTCATCTCTCGAAGGAGCTCGGCGGTGAGATGATCCTCGACGGCGAGGGCGTGGCGCTGGGACGCTCGGCCCGATTCTGGGGCCAGCACGTCAAGATCCCGCTGCGGGGTGCGGCGCTTCTCATCAACGCCTTCAACTTCCCGGCCTGGGGCTTCGCCGAGAAAGCGGCTTGCGCGTACCTTGCCGGCGTTCCGGTGATCATCAAGCCTGCAACGAGCACGGCCATGGTCGCCGAGCGGTGCGTGGAGATCCTCGTCGAGGCCGGCGTCCTTCCCGAGGGGGCGCTGTCGTTCGTGTGCGGATCGACCGGC
This sequence comes from uncultured bacterium, assembly GCA_965371955.1. GTDB lineage: Bacteria > Acidobacteriota > Polarisedimenticolia > CBDVAL01 > CBDVAL01 > CBDVAL01. The sequence continues at coordinate 6,573 of CBDVAL010000045.1, forward strand.
GACCTCGTGGACCGGCTGGGCTCGCAGGACGTCCTGGCGTTCACCGGCTCGGCCGAGACGGCGCTGGCGCTCCGGGGCCGCCCCAATCTTCTGGCTTCGTCCACGCGCGTCAACATCGAGGCCGACAGCCTGAACGCGGCCGTGCTCGGCCCCGACGTCGAGCCGGGATCGGAGAGCTGGAACCTGTTTCTCCGCGACGTGAGCCTCGAGATGACGCAGAAGACCGGCCAGAAGTGCACTGCAGTGCGGCGCGTCCTGGTTCCCGTGGATCGCATGGGTGAGGTCGCCGAGGCGCTGGGCGAGCGGCTCGGGGCGGTGGTCGCCGGCGACCCGCGCCACGACTCGGTGACCATGGGCCCGCTGGCCACTGCAGATCAACTGGCCGATACGCTCGAGGGGGTGGCACGGCTGAGCGAGTCGGCACGTATCGTTCACGGCACGGAAAAGCGCATCGATGGCATGGGCGCAGCCGCGGGCAAGGGCTACTTCTTCGGTCCAGTGCTGCTTCAGGCCGATGACGCGCGCGCAGCGCAGGCGGTGCACGAGCGCGAGGTCTTCGGCCCAGTGTCGACGCTCCTCCCCTACGATGGCACGGCCTCTGAAGCGGCTGCGCTGGTGGGGCTCGGCGGCGGCTGTCTCGTGACGTCGATCTACAGCGACGACCAGGCGTGGGTGGCGGAGATCGTTCCCGTCGCCGGTTCGTGGAGCGGTCGTCTCTATCTCGGCTCCGTCAAGATGGCCGCGCAGGCCCCGAGCTCCGGGGTGGCGCTGCCGCAATCCATGCACGGCGGCCCGGGGCGCGCCGGCGGTGGCGAGGAACTCGGCGCCCTGCGAGGACTGGACCTCTATCTCCATCGCGTGGCTCTCCAGGGCGGCCGCTCGATGATCACGCGACTCTCGGGAGCGAAGGGCGACTGAGTCGCACAGGTACTACTGCTTCCTCCAGATCAGGGTGATCCCGTCGCGCACCGTCAGCAGCACCTGGCTCACACGCTCGTCGGCGGCCACGTGACGGCTGAACGCGGCCAGCGCGCGGGCATCCTCATCCTGGTCGGCCGGATCGTCGAGGACGGCACCGCTCCACAGCGTGTTGTCCGCGGCGATCCAGCCACCGGGGCGCAGCAACGGCAGGACCGCCTCGAAGTAGTGGATGTAGCCGACCTTGTCGGCATCGATGAAGGCGAAATCCAGCGGTCCGCTCAGGCCCTGGAGGGTCTCCAGGGCGGGGCCCATGCAGACGCGGATCTTGCTGCCGTGCGGGCTGCGGGCGAAGAAGCCGCGCGCCACCTCCTCGGCCCGGGGATCCACATCACAGGTGATCAACTCGCCGTCCTCCGGCAGCCCGCCCGCCATCATCAGGGTGCTGTAGCCGGTGAACATGCCGATCTCCAGCCCGCGGCGGGCGCCGGACAGACGTACCAGAAGCTGCAGGAACGTCCCCTCCAGGATTCCCACCTGCATCTGCGGCAGGTCCATGGTGGAGTACGTGACGTCCCGAAGCTCGTCCAGCAGCGCCGGAACCGGTGTGGTCTGTCGCACGGCGTACTCGTCGATCTCCTCCGGGACCAGTTGGATCATCGCCTTTCGCCTCCAGTGGAATGTCGGGTGACGTTATCATGATATGCTGTGCGTCCGACATGTATCCGAACCAGGAGGACCAAGGAATGAGGAAGATTCTCGTATTCGCTGCGATATTGATGATGCCGGTAGTGTTCTCATCCGTCTCGGCCAAGGGTGCCAGCGCCAGCGCGAAGATCGAGAGCTGTACCGATGCCCGGATCGAGGGCACGGCGAAGCTGCACGAGCACGACTCCGGCGAGGGTGTGAAGATGGTGGACATCGATCTCATGGTGCAGGGACTGCCCCCCGGGAAACATGCGGTGCACATCCACGAGGTAGGGACGTGCTCGCCTTGTGGTTCCGCCAAGGGACACTTCGACCCGGGCCCCAACAGCAACTCCAACCCGGACGGCAATCATCCCTTCCACATGGGCGACCTGGAGAACATCGAGGTGAGCCCCGAGGGTAAAGCCCACCTCAAGGTCTCCACCACGCGCGTCACGCTCTCGGATGGCCCACTGTCGCTGTTCGACGAGGATGGCAGCGCATTCATCATCCACGTCGATCCGGATACCTACTGTCCGGAGGGCGTTGAGAAGGGTTGCGCAGGCGGCGCGCGCGCCGCCTGCGGCATCATCAAGAGGGACAACGGAGACTAGAGCGGCTCAGGCCCCCTCCACCAGGACCATGTCGGTGACGGCGGTTCTCTGCCGGATCTCCCGGGCCCGGACGTAGTCGGGGGAGTTCCACCACGCCCGGGCCCTGGCGGAATTCGGAAACTCCAGCACCACCAGGCGCCCGGTGTCCCAGTCGCCCTCCAGCACCGTGGTGTCGCCGGCGCGCACCACGAACCGGCCACCGTGCGCCTTCAGCGCCGGTCCGGACAGCTTCATGTACTCCTTGTACCCTTCCGGGTCCTTCACGCGGATGTTGGCGATGACGTATGCCGGCATGGTGGGTCTCCTGGCTGGCGGTTGTGCGTGCATGCTGCCGTTCCCGAGTGCCGCAGGCATCCACCGCCCCTCGCCTTGGTCGTCACAATTCCTCCTGCCAGGCCAGGACGGTGTCGGCCAGCCGGTCCAGAACGCCCTCCTGGTCGGTACCCGAGCGCTTCGGCACGCGGAACGAGTGGTCTGCCTGATCCAGCACCTCCAGCGTGCAGCGCCCGCCCAGCCCGCGGCACACCGGGCGCAGGAGTTCCAGGTCCGCCAGCCGATCCCGGGTTCCCTGGAGGAACAGCATGGGCGCTTCCACGTCCGCCAGGTGTTTCGCACGCTCAGCGCCGGGCGTGCCGGCTGCGTGTAGCGGGAAGCCGAAGAACACCAGACCCAGAACGCCGGGCAACGCCTCCTCGGAGGCGGCCAGTGAGGTCATGCGTCCACCCATGGACTTGCCGCCGGCCAGCAGCGGCAGTCCTCCGCCAAGCTCCGTCGCTGCAGTCACCGCCGAGCGCACCGTGGCTTTGAGGACCGGCGCCGGGTTGGGCCGCCGTTTGCCCTGCTCCATGTACGGGAACTGGTAGCGCACGGTGGCGATGTTGCGCCGGGCCAGACGCTCCGCCATGTCCTCCATGAAGGGGTGGGTCATGCCGGCGCCGGCGCCGTGTCCCAGGACCAACAGGCAACGCGGCTCCGGCGGGAGCCGCAGCAGCGCGCCGACCTCGCCGGCGCGTTCCGTGGCCTGAAAGCGCAGTTCGTCCACTGTGGCGACGGCCGCCACTACTCCTTCTCGCCGTCCAGCTTGAGTGCGACGGAGTTGATGCAATAGCGCTGGCCGGTGGGGTCGGGGCCGTCGTCGAAGACATGGCCCAGGTGGGCATCACAACCGGCACAGCGCGCCTCGATGCGCTGCATGGCGTGCGCCGTGTCCTCCAGCAGGCGGACCTTCGACGGGTCGACGGCCTGCCAGAAGCTGGGCCAGCCGCTTCCCGAATCGAACTTCTCCTTCGACCGGAACAACTCGGTGTCGCAGCAAGCGCAGCGATAGATCCCCGGGGCCTTGGAGTCCCAGTAGGCACCGGAGAACGCCGGCTCGGTGCCGCCCTGCCGGCACACGGCGTACTCCTCGGCGCTCAGGCGCCGGCGCCACTCCTCTTCCGTGAGGTCCTTCTTCTCGGGGTCGTTCACCGCGGCACCTCCCTATCGGCCGAGGAGCGCCTTGGCGATGGTGGCCAGTTGCATGTTGGACGTGCCCTCGTAGATCTGGCCGATCTTTGCGTCACGGTAGTACTTCTCCGCCGGGTAGTCCTTGGTGTAGCCTACACCGCCGAACACCTCCAGGCACCGCCCCGTGACGCGCTCCGCCACCTGCGAAGTGAACCACTTGCACATGGCCGCCTCGTTGAGGAACGGCTTGCCGGCGTCGCGCAGACGGGCCGCGTTGTAGGTCATCAGCCGGGCCGCCTCGATCTCCGAGGCCAGCTCCGCGAGCTGGAACTGCACGGCCTGGAACGAGGTGATGGGCTTGCCGAACTGCTTGCGCTCCTTGGCGTAGCCGATGGCGGCATCCATGGCGCCGCGGCACACACCGATCATCTGGGCGCCGATGCCGATGCGACCCTCGTTGAGCGTCTCGATGGAGACCTTGTAGCCTTTACCCACCTCGCCCAGCACGTTCTCCTTGGGCACCTTGCAGTTCTCCAGCAGCAGCTCGCAGGTGGACGAGGCCCGGATGCCCATCTTGTCCTCCTTCTTGCCCACCTGGAAGCCGGGGAAGTCGCGCTCCACCAGGAACGCCGTGATGCCCTTGTAGCCGGCCTCCGGGTTCACCGTGGCGAACACGATGAACAGGTCCGCCTCGTTGGCGTTGGTGATCCACAGCTTCTGCCCGGTGAGCGACCAGTGATCACCCTCCTCCGCCGCACGGCACGAAAGGGCGAAGGCGTCGGAGCCGGCGCCGGCCTCGGAGAGGGCATAGGCGCCCACCGTGTCGGCGGCCAGCTTCTTGCCGTAGCGCGCGATCTGCTCGGCACTGCCCCAGCGCATCAGCGCGTTCACCACCAACGTGTTCTGCACGTCCACCAGCACGCCCACCGATGCATCGACTCGGGAGATCTCCTCCACTGCCAGCACCGACATGAAGAAGTTGCAGCCGGCGCCACCGAACTCCTCGGGGATCTCGATACCCATGATGCCCAGGTCGAAGAGCTGCGGGATGAGCCCCTCCGGCAGCTTCTGGGCCTCATCCGCCTGCTGCACGTGCGGCCGGATCTCGGCATCCGCGAACTCACGAATGGCCTGCTGAAACGCCAGCTCGTCCTCGGACAGCATGGTCAGGGCGGGCAGGGACGCGGTGCTTGCTTGCATATCGAGCCTTCTCCTGTGTGTGTCGGGTTCCCCGGAGGGAGGGCCCCATTATACAGGAAAAACGGGACGGTCCTGGACGCTACAGAGGGCGTTCCCAGTCGCCCGCGAAGGCAATCTCGTCCAGGCCACGCCGCTCCCGGGGTTGGCTCTCGCGCTCCTGCAGGGCCTCGTCCAGATCCTCGCTGGAGCCGGGGTGGGCCACGGCGATCATCGCCATGGGCGTGAACCCCTCCGGGATATGGAACACCTCGCGCGCCTTCGCGGCGTCGAAGCCGGCCATCTGGTGCGTCGCCAGGCCGAGGTGGGTGGCCTGCAGGACCAGGTTCTCCACAGCCAGCCCGACGTCATGCTGTGCATGGCGGTTGGGCTTGTCGTTACGCAGGAACGTCTCCCGTGCCACCGAGAGCAGCAGCACTGGTGCCCGCCGCGCCCAGGCGTTTCCGTCCATCAAGCAATCGCGCGCGCTCTCCAGGGCTTCCGGATGGTTGCCGTCGAACACCAGGAAGCGCCACGGCTGTTCGTTGAAGCAGGACGGTGCCCAACGCGCCGCCTCCAGCAGGGAACGCAGGTCCGCCCCGGACACGGGCCGGTCCGGGTCCAGGGCCCGGGGGCTCCAGCGCCGGGCCAGCAGATCGTGGATGGGTTCTTGCGTCGGTGCGGGCCGGTCCATGAGTTCCTCCTACAGGTAATGCCCCCTGGAAAGATCCCGCGCGGCCCAGATGCCCAGCACCAGTTGCAGGGTATTGATGGCCAGCAGCACGGTTCCTTCCGCCGGGTCGGAGAGCAGCGTCCCCCCGGGTGGAGGAGCATCCAGGCCCTGCGTGATCATCCAGAATACGCCTGCCACCAGGATCATCATCATCTGCAGCATCCAGTAGGCCACCACGAACAGGCCGAGGATCCGTGCCGACCAGCGCATGCTCCGTGAAAAGGACAAGCTGACCTGCACCAGGGCGCCCATGAGCAGGGCCAGGCCGAACGGCATGAACAGATCGGAGAATCGCTCCGGGTCGAACGGCCGGCGGTCCAGGAGATAGGCCAGACCCGTCATGAATCCCATGGCGCCGTCCAGCAGGAACAGCACCAGGAAAGTCGAGGTGAACGGGTGGCGCTGCGGAACCGCCGGAACCGCCGGTCCGCGGGGCCCCGATGGGGTCGGTTTCAAATCCATGAGGCGAGAACTATATCATTGTCGCTTGCGGTCGAATCAGCTTGCGTCGGCGGCCAACCCGCGGTACCATAAGAAGATCCAGTCAAACCCGGGAGAGGAAAATACGGATGAGTTCGAGCCCGATGAGTCAGGGCGACCACCTGGCGCATTTCCGCCTCATGGACAAGATCGGTGAAGGCGGCATGGGAATCGTCTTCAAGGCGTGGGATACGCGCCTGGAGCGCGTGGTGGCCCTGAAGCTTCTGCCCCACGACTTCGTGCAGACGGAACAGTCCAAGGCCCGCCTGCTGCGCGAGGCTCGCCTGGCGTCCTCCCTGAATCACCCCAACATCGCGGTGGTCTATGGCCTGGAGGAGAGCAACGGGCAGCACATCATCGTCATGGAGTACGTGAAAGGAGCCACCCTGGGCGAGCGACTGCGCAAGGGCCCCATGGAGGTGCGTGAGGTCCTGGAGGTGGCGGTGGCGGTGGCGGACGCGCTGGCCGAGGCGCACGGCAACGGCGTGATCCACCGGGACGTCAAGCCTGACAACGTCATCCTCGGCACCCGCGGGCATCCCAAGGTGATGGACTTCGGACTGGCCAAGCTGGTGCAACCGCGCCGGGACAACGAGGCGGCCACCACAAAGCTCACCGCAGAGGGCGTGGCCATGGGCACCGTGGCCTACATGTCGCCGGAGCAGGCGGTGGGGAACGAGACCGACGCGCGCGCTGACGTGTTCTCCTTCGGACTCATCCTCTACGAGATGCTCACCCGGGAGGCGGCGTTCTCCGGCGACTCGGACGTGGATATCCTCTACGAGATCATTCACCACAAGCCGCGCCCGGTCTCCGAGTTGAACCCCAACGTCCCCGCCGACCTGTTGAGCATCGTGGATCGCTGCACCGCCAAGGATCCGGCGCACCGCTACGTCGACGGCGCGGCGCTCTATGACGATCTGCGCATAGCCCTGGCCAACCTGGACATCCAGCGCGAGCGCACCCTGGATACGCTGCTGCACATCTCCCGGGAGATGACCTCCATTCTGGACCTGGAGCCGCTACTGGAGCGCGTGGCGACGCTGGTGCGCAGTCTGATCAACTACGACGTTCTGGGGATCTTCCGCTTGGAGGAGCCCACGCAGGGGCTGGTGTGGCTGGGCGGCTCCGGCTACGACGCCGACCGGGCGCGCAACCGGGACTACCGCGCTGTAGAGGGGCTGTGCGGGCGCGCCATCGAGCGGCGCGAGCCGGTGCTGGTGGGAGACGTGCGCAAGGACCGCGACTACTACGCCCCCGACGGCCAGGAGTACGCCGCCAACCTCGTGGTGCCGCTGTTCCACAAGGATAAAGTGGTGGGCGTGGTGAACATGGAGAGCCGCCGGCGCTTCTTCTTCACCAACGAGCATCTGACCATCATGTCCACGCTGGCCGGTCCCATCGCAGTGGCCATCCAGAACGCCCAGCTGTTCGAGGAGAGCCGCCGGCACGGACTGGCCATGGAGATGTTGCACGAGATCGGGCGTGAGATCGCCTCCATCCTGGATCTCGACTTTCTCCTCGACCGCGTGCGTGAGCTGACGCGCCAGGTCATCGATCACGAGCTGTTCAGCGTGCTGTTCCTGGACGAGAAGAGCGATCGCTTCACGTGGCGCACCGCCATCGGTTACGACCCGCAGTTCGTGCACGACACGGAGCTCCGCATGGGCGAGGGGATAGTGAGCCGCGCGGTGGAGCGCCGTGAGGTCGTCCTCGTGGAGGACGGCAAGAAGGATCCGGATCACATTCCCTCCAGGACGGTGGATGGGCGGATGTCGCGCTCGGAACTGGCGGTGCCGCTCATCGTCCAGGATCGGGTCCTGGGCGTGTTGACCCTGGAGAGCGTCGAGCCCGGCCACTTCCGCCGCGAGCACGGGGATCTCATGACGGTCCTGGCCAGCCAGGTGGCGGTGTCCATCGAGAATGCCCGGCTCTACAAGGAGGTGCGCCAGCGCGCCCGGGATCACGAAGCGGAGGCGGAGCGCATCCGCCGGCGCTTCGAGTCCTACGTCACGCCGCACATCGCCGAGCAGGTCTTCCGCGATCCAAACTCCAAGATGCTGGCCGGTGAACGGCGTTCGGTGACGGTGCTTGTGGCCGACATCCACGGCTTCACGGCGGTGTCCGAGTCGCTCCCGGCGCAGGAGACGGTGCGCTTCCTGCGCGAGTTCTTCTCGGTCATGACGCACGTGGTGTTCAAGTTCGAGGGCACGGTGGACAAGTTCCTGGGCGATAGCCTGATGGCGTTCTACGGCGCGCCCATCGCGCACGACGCGCGCTACGGACCTTCCGACCCGCAGCGCGCGATCTACGCTGCCCTGGACATGCGTGACGCCTTTGTCCGTCTGCGCGACAAGTGGTGGAAGAAGCGTCCGGAGATCGGCGCACTGGAGCTGAACGTGGGGATCAACACCGGCACCTGCCTGCTGGGGAACATGGGCTCCGAGCGTCGGGTGGAGTACACCGCCATCGGCTCCACGGTGAACGAGGCCTTCCGCCTGTGCCGTGCCGGCAAGCCGGGGGAGATCCGCATCGGCGGCCGGGTGCTGGAGGACGTCAACGAGGACGTCCAGGTGGAGCCGGTGCAGCAGGCGGAAGGCGACGATCGCCTGCAGGTGCATACCGTGGTGGGGCTCAAGTACTTCTCGTGATTGAGCACACATCATGAGCAAGACCGGAAGTGCCCGCCCCATCCGCGAGGTTGCCGACGATCTGGGAATCTCGCCGGAACATCTGGTTCTCTACGGCGAGGACAAGGCCAAGGTGCGGCTGGAGGCCATGGACCGCGGGGGCAAGCGCGGCCATCTGCTGCTGGTCTCGGCCATCACGCCGACCAGCGCCGGTGAGGGCAAGACCACCACGTCCATCGGCCTGGCCCAGGGACTTGCCCGACTGGGGCAAAGCGTCTGTCTGGCTCTGCGCGAGCCGTCCCTCGGTCCGACCTTCGGGCGCAAGGGGGGCGCCACCGGAGGTGGCCGATCCATCGTGGTTCCGGCGGAGGACATCAACCTGCACTTCACGGGCGATTTCCACGCCATCTCAGCGGCCAACAATCTGCTCAGCTCGCTCATCGACAACCACATCTACCATTCCAACTCCCTGGGGATCGATTCCCGCCGGGTCCTGTGGAGGCGGGTCATCGATCTCAACGACCGCGCGCTGCGCCACGTGGTCATCGGGCTGGGCGGCCGGCTCCAGGGTGTGCCACGCGAGACCGGGTTCGACATCACGCCGGCCTCGGAGGTCATGGCGGCACTGTGTCTCGCCGAGGGTCCGGAGGATCTCCGGGCGCGCCTCTCGCGCATGCTGGCGGCGGTGACCTACGATGGCAAGCTGGTCACGGCTGCCGACCTCGAGGCGGTGGGCGCCATGATGACGCTGTTGCGCGACGCCCTGATGCCGAACCTGGTGCAGACGGTGGAAGGCGTTCCCGCGCTGATCCATGGCGGGCCGTTTGCCAACATCGCGCACGGTTGTAATTCGGTCCTGGCCACGAAGATGGCGCTGGCGCACTCCGACTGGACGGTGACCGAGGCTGGGTTCGGATTCGATCTGGGCGCCGAGAAGTTCTTCGACATCAAGTGCGTCTCGGCGGGTCTGGATACCGCTGCCGTGGTGCTGGTGGCGACGGTGCGCGCATTGAAGAGGCATGGGGGAGTGGCCCGCAGGCACCTGGCCACACCGGACCCGGCCGCCGTGGAGCGCGGGCTGGATAACCTCCACAAGCACATCGAGAACATCCACACCTTCACGGAGGTGCCGGTAGTGACGCTCAACCGCTTCGACACTGACTCGGACGAGGAGGTCGATGTGGTGCGCCGGGCCTGTGCCGAGAGGGAGGTACCGTTTGCGGTGTCCGACGCCTTCGCACGGGGTGGCGACGGCGGGACCGAGCTGGCGCAGGCGGTGCTCGATCATGCCGAGAGAGAGCACCAGCCCTTCCGGCCTCTCTACGACTGGTCCGAGCCGATCAAGGTCAAGCTGGAGAGGGTGGCGCGGCAGATGTACGGTGCCCGGGGTGTTACCTACACCAAGCAGGCGGAGGCCACATTGAAGCAGATAGACGAGCATGGGTTCTCCAACCTGCCGCTGTCCATCGCCAAGGCGGCCACGTCACTTTCCGACGACCCCCGACGCAGTGGCCGGCCCCGGGACTTCGAGGTCGTGGTGAGGGATTTCCTCGTCTCTGCGGGAGCCGGCTACGTGGTGCCCTTGCTCGGCGACATCATGCGCATGCCCGGCCTGCCCAAGTCACCGCAGGCCAACCGCATGGACCTGGTGGACGGCACCATTCGCGGATTGCTCGGAGGCTAGTTTCCGAGCAGGGCGCGGAGGGTGGGCTCTATCTCGCGGTGACGGAACGAGTAATGGTCGATCCGGAGCTTTTCCGGGAGAACCCGAGTGCTGGCCAGGAGGAGGGCGTCCGCCATCTCGCCGAAGGCCAGGCGGGCGGCGAACGCAGGCATGGGAAAGAGCGTGGGACGGAAGAGTGCCCGCCCGAGCGCCTTGGTGAACTCCAGGTTGGTCACCGGGTTCGGGGCCACGGCGTTCACCGGGCCGGCGAGATCCCGGCTCTCGAGGGCGTGCCGGATGATGTGCACGGCGTCGTCCAGGGACACCCAGCTCATGAATTGCCTGCCGCTGCCGACCTTGCCGCCCACGCCCAGCCGGAAGGGGCGGAGCATCTGGGCCAGTGCACCGCCTGCCGGGCTGAGGATGACGCCGAAGCGTAGATGGATCACTCGCATGCCGGCCTCCACGGCCGGAGCAGCAGAGGCCTCCCATTCCCGGCAGACGTCGCTGAGAAAGCCGGAGCCGGGAGCGGAGTCCTCTGTCAGGGGCTCCTCACCGCGTTCCCCGTAGTAGCCGATGGCGGAGGCGCAGACCAGCGTCGGTGGGCGGTTCTTGCACCGGGCCAGATGCTCCGCCAGCAGGGAGGTGCCACCGATGCGGCTGTCACGGATGCGCGCCTTCTTGGCCGCCGTCCAGCGGCCGGCGATGTTCTCGCCCGCCAGATGCACCACCGCAGCCCGGCCTCCAAGGGCCGCGTCGTCCATGTGGCCGCCCACGGGGTCCCACAGGAATCGGCCCTGATCGGCAGAGGTTTCGCCCCGGACCAGCCTGGTTACTCGATGGCCGTCAGACTCCAGCGATGCGCGCAGGGCGGAGCCCACCAGCCCGCTGGAGCCGGTGACGAGAATGTCCATGGCGGTCCCTTCGCGATAGAGATTGCCAACGCATTTCGTATGCGGGATACTAGCATGCATGTGTCCCCATCGTGCAGCAACGCGGCCTCTACGGCCGTTTCTCAAGTGGGCCGGTGGAAAACGGCAGATCCTTCCTGCCATCCTGAAGCGACTGCCGCGACGCATAGGGACGTTCTACGAGCCGTTCGTGGGTGGCGGCGCAGTCTTCCTGGCCCTGGCATCGCAGCGGCCGCGCCCTTTCCGCCGTGCGGTCCTCGCCGATCGCAACCGCCAGCTCATCGATCTGTGGACAGCGGTGCAGCAGGAGGTCGAAGCCGTGGTGGCTGCGCTGGGCGAGCTTGCCGAACGCCCGCTGGACGCTCCCACGTACTACTCTCTCCGCGAACTGGATCCATCCCGGATGAGCCGGCCGCAGGCGGCCGCCAGGTTGCTGTACCTGAACCGGACCTGTTACAATGGGCTCTACCGCGTGAACCGCAGCGGCAAGTTCAACGTGCCCTACGGCCGTTATCGCCGTCCCCGGATCCTCGATGCCGACAACCTGCGGGCGGTCTCGCGAGCCTTGCAGCATGCGCGCGAGCTGCACGCCGATTTCGAGGGTGTGGTG